>NZ_JBFUMK010000006.1:0-348444 GCF_054049415.1 Roseateles sp. P5_D6
CCCGACAGCCTTCCAGCGATTGCACAGGCGATCAAGACGTGATGGCAGAACAGGTCAGACCGTGGCCGGCAAATCCCGCTCACCCCAAGGCGCAAGTAGCGCGATAGGTTGATAGAGGCGCCGGTCAGCGAATTCCATCAGGGGCAGCAGCGCCAAGCGCGCACTCCAAGCCCGAATGTATGGCTGCAATCTTTTCCTCTCCGTCACCACTGAAAGAGCGCTTGGCAAACGGGGGCGTCCATGTATGGGATGAACGCAGTGAACCCCCAACGCATGCCAGCAGCACGCCGTGGCGCATCGGTTGGGCCCTCACAATTGCCGCCAATAACTAACTACAGGGAGACACGGCATGCCTCACGCCCGGGTAGCACAGCCTTTTTCCGCACGGATGCTCGCCGCTTGCGCGCTGGCCATGGCCCCATTGCTTGCCGGCGCGGCAGAGCCCGCCGCGCGGGTGCTCACCTTCAGCCCGCAGGGGCGAGTGCCGGGCGCGGAGCAGGTCAGGGCCACGTTCAGCGAGCCGATGGTGCCCATGGGCAAGGTCGCCGCGCCGGGGCCGTTCGACGTGGACTGCGGGCTGGCCGGCGATGCGCACTGGGTGGATGACCGCACCTGGGTGATGGATCTGAAGGACCAGGCGCGCGACGGCCGGGCCTGCGAGTTCCGTGTCAAGCCCGCGCTGAAGTCCCTGGCCGGGCATGCCGTGGGCGAGCCGCTGGCGTTCCGCTTCCAGTTGCCGGCGTTGACCGATGAGATGAAGCGCTATGTCGCGAACGTTGTTCCCCACCACGGCGCGGCCTGGGTCGCGGAGGACCAGGTCTTTCTGCTGCGCTACACCCATCCCCTGGGCGGCACCCCGACAGACGTTCGCTGCGAGGCGCCGGGCCAGCCCGAGGCCCCGGCCATCCGCCTGCCGACCGAGGTTCGCGACGGGCTGAAGCAGCAGGCCAGCTGGATGTGGGAGGCGCCCGACCGCCTGGAGGCGGTGCGCTGCCCCTTTGCGCTGGCGCCCGGGAGGCCTGTCACGCTGCGGCTGGTGCGCCCGACCTTGAAGCCCCATGAGCTGAGCTTCACGGCTCGCGCGCTGCCGGCCGTGACCGTGGCGTGCAGCCGCCTGCAGCCCGACGGCGACTGTGCCGCCAGTTTCCCCATCGCCCTGGAGTTCAACGCGGCGATGCCTGAAGCTCTGCTTCGCGAGATCCGCCTGGACGTGGGGCAGGGCCCGCGCCCCGGCACGGTGAAGGTCCAGCCGGCCACGCTGACTTCCGGTGCCAGCAGCACGGTCACTTTCGAAGGCGGTTTCCAGCCCCGCGCCGAGTACCGGATCCGCTGGCCGGACCAGGACTTCGTGGACGACGCGGGCCGCAAGCTGGCGCGTGACCGCCGGCCCGCCAGCATCAAGACGCTGCCCGCGCTGGGGCTGGCGTACTTTCCGGTGCCCACGGTGTCGATCCGGCCGCTTCGGGCCGACAACACGGTGCCGGTCTTCCTCCAGGGGGCGGCCACCCGGCCTGCCGTGCGCGCCAAGGTCATCGGCGCGGGCGACGGCGACGAGGCGGCAGACAAGCTCATCCTGCGCAGGATGGGGTTGCTCGGCGCCGATGAGGGCCCTCGCCACTACTTCTCGACGCCCGACGCCAGTAGCCTGCGCGGGCAGGTCGATCCGCCCCTGCTGGGCGACGCCGACGCCATCCCGTTGCAGGCCGTGGAGCCCGGGGGCTCTCCCGAGGCCCGCCGTGGGCGGGTGGCGCTCAAGGGTGCGGGCCTGCATCTGCTTGAACTGCAGGCGTTCGCCGTCCCGGGCGATGCCGACCCCGCGTACGACAGCGTGGCCGTGTTGCTGACGCGGCTGGCCGTGCACTTGAAGGTTGCCGAGGCCAACAGCGCCGTGTGGGTGACGCAGCTGGACGGCGGCGCCCCGGTCGCTGCGGTGGACCTCAGGGCCTATGACTGCCGCGGCAAGCTCGTGTGGCAGGGCCGCAGCGATGCGGACGGCCTGGCGTCCATCGACCGCAGCGCGCTCAACCGCTGCAACGACCCACTCGGTGCCGGCGTGACGGTCATTGCCCGGCACACCTGGCCCGACGGCGAGCGGGATGTCTCGGTCGCCAGCAGCCGCTGGACCGCCCTGCTCGACGCCGCCAGCTACCGCGTTCACGAAACCTGGAACAGTTCGTACATCCGGGCGCATACGGTGCTGGACCGCAGCCTGTTCAAGCCGGGCGAGACGGTGTCGATGCGGCACGTGGTGCGGCGGGAGACCGAGGCCGGGCTGGCCGCAGGCGAGCTTCCCCGCAGCGCGACGATTGTTCATGTCGGTTCGCGCAAGACATGGACCGTCCCGCTGCAGGAGAGCGCGCGCGGCGAAGGCCTCTCCCGCTTAGAGCTGCCCAGTGACGCGCCCTTGGGTAGCTACGGGGTGGTTCTGAAGCTCGGCGAGGGTTCGTCGTCGAACGTTACCGACCACGACACGGCGCAATTCGCCGTCGAAGCCTTTCGCCTGCCCGGCATGCTGGGCGCGATCCAAGCGCCACGGCTGACCTTCGGCGCGGCACCGACGCTGCAGCTGGGCCTGCATCACGCCGACGGCGGCGCGGCGCAGCACTGGCCCGTCACGCTGAGGGTCTATGTCCAGGCGCGGGAATACGGCAGGCCCGATCTGCTCGATGGCTACACGGACATGCCGGCCTTCCTCGACGAACCGGCCGCAGCGGAGCCTGAGCCGGCCCAGCTGCTGCTGGACACGCAGTCGTTGCAGCTCGATGCCCAGGGCCATGCGCAGGCCACGCTGCCCGCGCTGCCCCGGCGCGCACGGCCGTATGTGCTGCGTGCCGAACTGAGCTACCAGGACCCCAACGGCGAGGCCCAGACCGTGTCTCAAGGCTTTGACGTGCTGCCCAGCCTGCTGACGGTCGGCGTCCGCACGAGAGGCTCGGTCGCGGTCCTGCGGCCGCTGGAAGTGCAAAGCCTGGTGCTCGACGAGAACGGCGCGCGGCGCAGCCGGCAGCCCGTCAGCGTGAGCGCCAGGCGCAGGGACGCATACGTCTCCGGCCCCGTCGAGGACCTGGGCGAGGTCTGCAAGGGCCTGACCGATGACAAGGGCGAGCTGGTGTGCGGCTTCGTGCCCCGCAAGGCTGGCGTGTACCAGTTCGAGGCGACCTCAGCGGACGCGGACGGCAGGGTGGCCGCCGCCTACAGCGTGCCCAGCTATACGAATGCGCAGCGCTTGCCGGCCGGCCCGCTGTTTGTGAACGCCGACAAGGCGCTGTACCGCGAGGGTGAGATGGCCAGCATCGTGGTCTCCAGCCCCTTCAAACGGTCGCGCGTGTGGCTGACGATGGAGCGCCGGGGCGTCCTGGAGTCCCGCGTGCTCACGCTGGACGCGGCGCAGGCCCGCATCCCGCTGCGTATTCGCCGCGAGTGGGCGGGCAATGTGTCGGTCTCGCTGCTGGCGTTGGATGCCGATGCGGGGCCGCTGCCTGCGGCCGTGGCCACGGGCATCACCGAACTGATGGTGTCCACCGAAGCCCATGCGCTGCGGGTCAGCCTCGCGCCCGACCGCGCGCGCTACCAGCCCGGCGACACCGCCCGGGTCCGCATCCACGTCGCGACGGCAGATGGCAAGCGGCTGCCCGTAGCGCGCAAGCTCAGCTTTGTGGCGGTGGACGAAGCGTTGCTGAGCCTGAAGGGCAACCCGAGCTGGCAGCTGCTGGCCCGGATGCAGGCCCCCCGCCTGCACAACGTGTACACGACCAGTGGCTTGGTCATGAACCCCGCAGTGGACGAGCGGGCCATGCTGCGCTCCGCGGAGGTCATGCTCATGGACATCCTTCAGCTCTCGGCTGACAAGGCCGCCGGGATTGTGGCTGTCACGGGCCAGCGGAGTGCGTTGCAGAGTGCCCAGAAGATCAAGCAGAACGACGGCGTGTATCCCGAGGTATTGCAGCGTGTGGTCGGGGCAGCGGGGGTCACCGTCTCGCGCCGCGCCGGCAGTGACGCGGCGGCGCCGCCGGCCCGCACCCTGCTCGATTCCCTGCTGTACTGGCAGGCCGACGTGCCCGTCGACGACAACGGCGACGCCGTCGTGAGCTTTCCCATCAAGGACGGGCTGAGCCGCTTCCGGCTGGTGGCGGTGGCCAGCGCCGACAGCGAGGACTTCGGCACCGGCGCGGCCCACCTGGACGTGATGAAGGACCTGCAGCTGACCGCCGGCCTGCCGCCGCGCGTCCGCGATGGCGACCGGTTTGCGGCGCTGGTGACGGTGCGCAACACGTCCGCTGGCCCCATCACGCTGGACGCCAGCGCCGGCCTCGCCGGCCAGGCCGCGTTGCCGGCCCAGGCGCTGCGCCTGGCAGCGGGCGAGGCGCGCCAGATCAGCTGGCAGGTGCGCGTGCCGCAGGGTGCCCAGGCCCTGACCTGGCGCTTCGCTGCGAAGGAACGCGGCGCTGCGGGCCGGCAGGACGTGCTGGAGACCACGCAGCAGGTCGAACCCGCCGTGCCCGTGACCGTGCAGGCGGCCACGCTGGCCCAGGTCAACGGCAGCTTTGACGTGCCGGCGTTCGGCTTCGACGGCGCCGGGGCGGTAGCCGGTACCGCCCGCGTGGCCGTGCAGTTGCTGCCCTCCCTGGCCGGCCAACTGGGCGGCGTGCAGGCTTGGCTGGCCAGCTACCCCTACCGCTGCCTTGAGCAGAGCGTTTCACGCGCGGTCGGCATGCACGACCGCAAGGCCTGGGATGCGGCCATGGCGGAGCTGCCGCGCTACCTGGACGAAGACGGCCTGGCCAACTACTTCCCGCCCGAATCCGCCCTCGCGCGGCTGGGCAGCGACACGCTGACCGGTCATCTGCTGGACCTGGCCGACGCGTCGGGCTGGCCCATTCCCGAGGCCGAGCGCAAGCGTATGCTGGCCGGGCTGGAAGGCTTTGCCGCCGGGCGCATCAAGCGCGCGTTCTGGGCGCCCAGCGAGGACGGCCTGGCGCGCAGGATCGGCGCGCTGGCGACGCTCGCGCGCTACCAACGGCTCGCACCCGGGCAGCTCGACGCCATCCGCGTCGACCCCGACGAGTGGACCACCCGCATGCTGATCGACTGGCTGACGGTGCTGAGGAAAGCCGATGCGCAGCTGGCCCTGCAGACTGCGGCCGCGAACGCACTGCGCGCCCGGCTGACCTACCAGGGGCGCCGGATGGTCTTCTCCACCGAGGCCCGCGACTACTGGTGGTGGCTGATGAGCCACGGCGACGTGGACGCCGCGCGCCTGCTGCTTGCCGTGGCCGACCTGCCCGATTGGAAAGCCGACCTGCCACGCCTGCTGAC
Organism: Roseateles sp. P5_D6; assembly: GCF_054049415.1. Taxonomy (NCBI): domain Bacteria; kingdom Pseudomonadati; phylum Pseudomonadota; class Betaproteobacteria; order Burkholderiales; family Sphaerotilaceae; genus Roseateles; species Roseateles sp. P5_D6. Next base: position 5,317 of record NZ_JBFUMK010000006.1, read on the forward strand.
GGGGCTGCTGAGCCGCCAGCAAACGAACGGCGCCTGGGCCACCACCAACGCCAACGCCTGGGGCACGCTGGCCGTCGATGCCTTCGCGCGCCTGCTGGAGCCGGTGCCCGTGGCCGGCGAGACGCGCATCGCGCTCGGCCAGCAACGCAAGACCCTGAGCTGGAAAGAGCCGGGCAGCAAGTCCTTCGACGCTCCCCTGGGCAAGGCCACCGACGCGCTGCACATCCAGCACGATGGCGCCGGCGCGCCCTGGGCTTCGGTGGAGGTGCGCGCCGCCGTGCCGCTGACGGCGCCGCGCTCAGCCGGTTACAGCCTGAGCCGCAGCATCACCGCCGTGCAGCAGAAGGTGCCGGGCCAATGGCATGTGGGCGACATCGCGCGCGTGCGCCTGAGCATCCATGCCCAGGCCGACATGAGCTGGGTCGTGGTGGATGACCCGGTGCCGGCCGGCGCCAGCATCCTGGGCAACGGCCTGGGCCGTGATTCCGCCGCCGCCCAGGCCGGCGAGCAGCGCACGGGCAACGCCTGGCCGCTGTACCAGGCCCGCGACTTCACGTCGTTCAAGTCCTTCTACCGCCACGTGCCGCGCGGCGACTTCAGCCTCGAATACACGATCCGCCTCAACAACCCCGGCCAGTTCACTTTGTCTCCCACCCGCGTGGAGGCCATGTACGCGCCGGAGGTGTTTGGCGAGGCGCCGAACGCGGTGTTCGGCATCGAGCCGTGAGGCAGGGCCTGGCGCCGCCGGGCTATTGCGCCACCAGCTCCACGCGCCGGTTGCGCGCCCGCCCTGTGTCGTCGCCATTGCCCGCCACCGGTGCCAGGCTGGCCAGGCCCTTGGCGCTCAGGCGCTTGGTGTCGACCTTGTACGGCGCCGCGGTCAGGGCCAGCACGACGGCGCGGGCGCGCTCCATGCTCAGCGCCTGGTTGGCCTCGAAGGTGCCGACGTTGTCGGTGTGGCCGACGATGTACGCCTTCAGCGTGGGCTGGTTCTTCAGCAGCTCGGCCATCGCGTCGAGCTGGGCCTTGGACTCGGGCTTGAGCTCGGTCTTGCCGGTGTCGAAAAAGAGGCCCGTAAGCGTCACGCGACCCTCGGCGGCGAGGCCGGCCTGCAGCGCGGCGGGGTCCACCGTGACCTGGCCGGTCTCCATGGCCTTGGGCTCGACGATCTGCAGATAGGTGGCCACCATGCCGGTGGTGGCGTTCGCGGCCAGCGAGTTGTAGAGCAGCACGGTGGCTTCCTGGCCGGGCTTGCCCAGCGTGCCGACGAGCATGCGGCCCTCGTCGCCGGACAGGGCCGAGGTCAGGCTGTAGCGGCCGCTGCTGGGGGTGTCGACCGTGCCCTTGGCCCAGTTGAAGCCCTTGGTCGGATCGCTCTGCTTGAGCCAGGCGAAGTAGAGGTCGAAGCAGTCGCGCTCGCACGAGAAGCGCTTCTTGAAGCCGGCGGCATTCAACGCCTGCTCGTAGTTGCGCCACACCTCCAGCGCCGACTTGCCGCGCGGCGCGATGTAGACCGTCTGCGTGACCTTGCCCTCGAGGTTGAGCATCGGGTCCTTGAACTGCCGCTTGTCGGCCTTGGACAGCTCGACGCTGGCGGGCAGCACGGCGGCGTCCCAGTTGGAGACATGCTGGCCGGCCAGCCATGAGCCGGCGAAGCGCCTGACGAGGGGGTGGTCGGCGGCGCCGGGCACGTCGGCGTAGGGTGCGTCGGCGGCTGGCGCGCTGAGATGGACGGCAGCGGCCAGCAGGGCGGCGGAGAAGCGGAGGGTGATGTTCATGGCGTCGTCGTTGCGGGCGTTATTGCAGGACCATCTCGACGCGGCGGTTCTTGGCGCGGCCGTCATCGCTGGTGTTGGGCGCCACGGGCGCGAAGTTGGCGATGCCGCGCGCCTGCAGCCGGGTGGCCGCAATGCCGCGCTGGGTCAGCGCCGCGACGACCGCCTTGGCGCGGCCTTCGCTGAGCGCGAGATTGGCGTCGATGGCGCCGACGTTGTCGGTATGGCCGACGATGAGCACCTTCAGCGCCGGCTGGGCCTTCAGCACGGCGGCCATCTGGTCGAGCTGCGCGTTGCTCTCGGACTTGATGTCGGTCTTGCCGGTGTCGAAGAACAGGCCGTACAGGGCGATGCGCCCTTCAGCCTGCAGGCCCTGGCCGATGGCCTTGGCGTCCACCGTGACCTGGCCGGCGGGCATGGCCTTGGGCTCGACGATCTCGATGTAGGTGGCGGCGCGGTGGGTGTACTCGTTTTCGGCCATGGACGTGAACAGCAGCAGGTTCAGCGAGCGGCCGCCGCTGGCCAGCGTGCCCACCAGCATGCGGCCTTGGTCATGGGTGATGGCCGCGGCCAGGGGCCAGGCGGCGCCCTGGTGGTCGCCGTCCATGGCGGGCAGGTCGCCCTCAGCCCAGTGCATGCCCTTCATGCGCTCGTACTTGTCCAGTGCGAAGTGGGCCTTGGTGCAGCCCTGCGCCTCGCTCTCGCATTGCCAGGTGGTCTTGAAGCCGGCAGCGATCAGCGCCTGCTGGTAGTTGCGGTAGACCTCCAGCGGGCTCTTGCCCAGCGGAGCCAGGTAGAAGAGGCGGGTCACCTTGCCTTCGAGGCTGACCGGGCGATTGAACTTGTCGTTCTCGGTCTTGGACACGCCGCTGGCGTCGGGAAAGCTGCGCTGCTCCCAGTCCTGCTGCGCATAGCCCACCAGCACGCTGCCGGCAAAGCGCTTGAGGACGGGGTGGTCGGCGCTCTTGGCGACGTCGGCCTTGGGGGCGTCGGCCTGCGCAGTGGCGAGGGTCAGGGCGGCAAGAAGGGCGAGGGCAGCGCGGAGTGGCGTCATGAGTGGCGGCGGGTTGGAGGCGCGATGTTGACGCAGCCAACGCGCGAGACCCTCGCCACAGCGACCTGCAAACGTGGGAGCCGAAAGAAGTGACTCGCCGTCAGACGAGTTGCTTCTCCGGGCTGCGGTAGTGGTAGCGGTAGGCGAAGACGAAGCCCATGCGCGCATACAGGCGTTGGGCGGCGGCGTTGTCGCTGCCTACCTGCAGATAGGCCTGGCGAGCGCCCTGCGCGTGGGCGAGGGCCAGCAAGGCCTGGCACAGGCGCTCGCCATGGCCCTGGCGCGGCACGGCGGAGAAGATGTCGTAGAGGCCGACGATGTCGCCATCGACGACCATTTGCCCGCAGGCCAGCAGCGCGCCGCCGGCGTCGTTCAGTGCGAAGCCCTGGTAGGTGACCGGGGCGTTAGCAATGCGCTCGGCGTGGGCGGCGATGGCCGTCACGGAAGAGCCGCGCAGCGCGCCGACGGCGGCGGCATAGGTGTTGGCATCGAGGGCCTGGAGGGCGGGTGGAGCCGGCTCGGGAGCGAGGTCGCCCAGCACCATCACGTCGGCCGCATCGAACACCCCCCAGCCCTTGGCAGCGAGCAAGGCATCGAGGTCCGCCGGCTGGCTCCAGGGCGTCACGCGCACGGCCAGCGGCAGGCCGGCGGCGTCGTAGGCGCGTTGGCAACGGGCCAGCAGCTCATCCAGCGGCAGGGTGCCCTGGCGCAGCGCATTGATGCAGCGCGAGCGCTTGGCCTTGCCGGGCGACAGGCGGATCAGCCAGCCGTCGATGTCGGCTTGCTGGGGCGGGGCGCTGGCGTCGAGGCCAGCGTGTTCGGCGCGCAGGGCGAGGGCGTCAATCATGGAAGCAGCACGGCAGGGTCGCGCCAGATGCAGCGCCATTCGGGCAGGCAGACGCCGCCGAAGGGCGGGGTCGTGCCGGGGTCGATGAACTCGGCGCCCATGCGGGCGTAGAAGCGCTTGGCGGGTTCGTTCTGGTCCAGTACCCACAGGTGCAGAGGCTGGTTGTGCGCCGGCCCCAGCTCGCGGACGATGGCTTGCAGCAGCAGGCGGCCGATGCCGCCGCCCTTCAGCTCGGGGTGGACATGCAGGTTGTCGACCAGCGTGCCGCAGACTGGGTCGTGGCCCGGCAGCACATAGGCGAAGCCGATCATCTGGCCGGCGGCGTCTTCCGCGACGATGCCGAAGGCGGACGCAGCCGGCGACGTCTGCAGGCGCTCACGCCAGATGGCCTGGCGCTCGGCGAACACGTCGTGGTCGAGAAAGCTGTCGGGCACGATGCCGCGGTAGGCGCTGCGCCAGCTGATGGCGTGCAGGGCGGCGACGGCGTCCGCGTCGGCCGGCGTCATGGGGCGCAGGACAGCCAAGCTCATGGCTTTGCGCCATCGGGGGCGTTGAGATAGGTCCGGTAGGTCATGTCGACACCGTCGCTGCGGGCCGCGGATCGGATCGGGCGTGAGCCGGCAGGGTAAGCGATGTCCAGATGATCATCGGCCAACCAATGGAGATCGACGAGGCCGTCTCGCATGGACAGATGGTCGTCGACGGCCGAGCCCAGCGAGATGGCAAAGAAGCCGCGAGGTAGGGCTTGGGGATCAATGCGCCGCTCGGTCGTGGGGACGATGACCACCTGGCGCGAGAAACCGGTGGTCGCGCCGCAGTCGATTTCATAGACGATGGCCGTGAGTTTGCCGCTGGGCGACCGCACCTTGGTGAAGACCTCGGTTGCGCACAGATCGGCGGGGAACAGCTGATTCAGCAGCACCGAGCAGCCGCCGATCAGTGCGGCGATGGCCAGCGCCACCCAGGACAGTGCGCGCCTCCAGCGCATCAGCGGGTTCTCACCGCATCGTCTCGATCCGCCTCACCATCTCCTTGGCGAACTCGACAAAGGCCTGGGCCCCCTTGGAGCTGGGGTCGAACACCACGCCCGGCAGGCCGTAGCTTGGCGCCTCGGCCAGCCGCACATTGCGCGGGATGACGGTGTCGAAGACCTTGTTGCCGAAGTGAGCCTTGAGCTGGTCGCTGACCTGCTGCTGCAGCGTGATGCGCGGGTCGAACATGACGCGCAGCAGGCCGATGATCTGCAGGTCGGGGTTCAGGTTGGCGTGGATCTGCTTGATGGTGTTGACCAGGTCGGTCAGGCCTTCGAGTGCGAAGTATTCGCACTGCATGGGCACGATGACACCGTGGGCGCTGCACAGGCCGTTCAGCGTCAGCATGGACAGCGACGGCGGGCAGTCGATCAGGATGAAGTCGTAGTCCTTGCCAGCATCGAGCAGGGCGGCCTTCATGCGGGCCTCGCGGCGTTCCAGCGCCACCAGATCCACCTCCGCGCCGGCCAGTTCGCGGTTGGCGCCGAGCACGTCGTAGCCGGCCTTCTCGGCACGAGTCTTGGCCTCGGCCAGGGAGGCGGACTCCAGCAGCACGTCGTAGACCGTCAGCTCCAGCTTGCGCTTGTCGATGCCGGAACCCATGGTGGCGTTGCCCTGTGGGTCCAGGTCGACGACCAGCACGCGCTGGCCGATCTGGGCCAGGCCGGCGGCGAGGTTGACGGTGGTGGTGGTCTTGCCGACGCCGCCCTTCTGGTTGGCGATGCAGAAAATCTTGGCCATCTGTTGGTTTGTCGGGGCGTCGGGTTCGAGGCGCGAGGATAAAGGCGAACACAGCCACAGAGGCACAGAGACACAGAGGAGAGAAGCTGAATTTCTCCGTGCCTCTGTGTCTCTGTGGCTTTGTTTCTACTTAGGCCGCATCCAGATGATGCAGCGCTGGGCGTCCAGGCCCGGAACGACCAGTTGTTCCACGTGAAACACATCCACGTCGGCGGGCAAGGCAGCGATCTCGTCGGCCGGGTGCTGGCCCTTCATGGCCATCCAGACCGCACCTTCGGCCAAGTGTTGGCGGGTCAAGCTGGTGAAATCGACCAGCGAGGCGAAGGCGCGGGACGTGATGACGCCGAAGGGCTCGGTGCTCAGCGCCTCGACGCGGCTGTGCACACCGCGCAGGTTGGGCAGCTTCAACTCGGCTGCGACCTGCTGGATGAAGGTGGTTTTCTTGGCGACGGCATCGACGCAGCTCACATCGGTGCCGGGGCAGCAGATCGCGATGACGACACCGGGCAGGCCGCCCCCGGCGCCCACATCCATCAGCCGGGCCGGCACGCCGTGGCGTTTCAGCGGCGCGATGACGGACAGGCTGTCCACCAGGTGGTGACTCAGCATCTGCGCCGGGTCACGGACGGCGGTCAGGTTGTAGACCTTGTTCCACTTCTGCAGCAGGGCCAGGTAGGCCAGCAACTGGTCGAGTTGGGTGTCGCTGAGTTCGAGGCCGAGTTCGCGTGCCGCCGCTTGGAGCGTGTCCCTCATGCAGTCACCGCAACATCGGCAGCTTCCGTGAAGCCCTTGAACTTGCCCTTCTTCAGGTGCACCAGCAGCAGCGAGATGGCGGCCGGGGTGATGCCGGAGATGCGCGAGGCCTGACCCAGCGTCTCGGGGCGGTGGGTGTTCAGCTTCTGGCGCGCCTCGAAGGAGAGGGCGTGCACAAGGCCGTAGTCCAGCTCGTCGGGCAGTTTGAGGTGTTCGAAGTGCGCGGCGCGGGCGACGTCGTCGACCTGCTTGTTGATATAGCCGGCGTACTTGGTGCTGATCTCGACCTGTTCGGTGACGAGGTCGGCAAGCTCCTGGCCCAGCTCAGCGGTCAGTGTTTCACGTGAAACACCCGCCTCGGGGCGCGCGATCGCCGCGACTTCGGCGACGGTGTCGAACAAGACGCCGGGCCGGCGCAGCAGTTCGACCAGTGTGTATTCACGCTCCAGCGCCTTGCCGACCAGCCGCTCGGCGTCCGCTGCCGGCAAGATGCCGGGATGGACCCAAGTGCTCTTCAGCTTCTCAGTTTCACGTGAAACAGCATCACGCTTGCGGTTGAAGGCGGCCCAGCGGGCGTCGTCCACCAGGCCGAGCTGGCGGCCAATCTCAGTCAGGCGTGCGTCGGCGTTGTCCTCGCGCAGCTGCAGCCGGAACTCGGCGCGGCTGGTGAACATGCGGTAGGGCTCGGTGACACCCTTGGTGATGAGGTCGTCCACCAGCACACCCAGGTAGGCCTGGTCGCGCGCGGGCGTCCATGCGGTGTCRCCGCGCACCTGCAGAGCGGCGTTCAGGCCGGCGAACAGGCCTTGCGCCGCCGCTTCCTCGTAGCCGGTCGTGCCGTTGATCTGACCAGCGAAGAACAGGCCCTGGATGACCTTGGTCTCGAAGGAAGCCTTCAGGCCGCGCGGGTCGAAGTAGTCGTACTCGATGGCGTAGCCGGGGCGCAGGATGTCGGCGTTCTCCAGGCCCGGGATGCTGCGCACGGCGGCGAGCTGGATGTCGAAGGGCAGGGAGGTGGAGATGCCGTTCGGGTAGAACTCATGCGTCGTCAGGCCCTCGGGCTCCAGGAAGATCTGGTGCGAGTCCTTGTCGGCGAAGCGATTCACCTTGTCCTCGATGCTCGGGCAGTAGCGCGGGCCCACGCCTTCGATGACGCCGGTGAACATGGGGCTGCGGTCGAAGCCGCTGCGGATGATCTCGTGCGTGCGCAGGTTGGTGTGCGTGATCCAGCAGGGCACCTGCCGCGGATGCATGGCTGCCTTGCCCATGAAGCTGAACACGGGCACCGGATCGAGGTCACCAGGTTGCGCCTCGCACTTGCTGAAGTCGATGGTGCGGCCGTCGATGCGCGGTGGTGTGCCGGTCTTCAAGCGCCCCTGTGGCAGCTTCAATTCCTTCAGCCGGGCCGACAGGCTCACGGCCGGTGGGTCACCGGCGCGGCCGGCGGCGTAGTTCTCCAGGCCGACGTGGATGCGGCCGTCCAGGAAGGTGCCGGCCGTCAGCACGACGGAGCGGGCGCGGAAACGAATGCCGGCTTGGGTGACGGCGCCAACGACGCGGTCGCCTTCCACCATCAGGTCGTCCACCGCCTGCTGGAACAGCTGCAGATTGGGCTGGTTCTCCAGCATGCGCCGGATGGCGGCTTTGTAGAGGATGCGGTCGGCCTGGGCGCGGGTGGCGCGCACGGCCGGGCCCTTGCTGCCGTTGAGGATGCGGAACTGGATGCCGCCTTCGTCGGTGGCCAGCGCCATCGCGCCGCCCAGGGCGTCGACCTCTTTCACGAGGTGGCCCTTGCCGATGCCACCGATGCTGGGGTTGCAGCTCATCTGGCCCAGGGTCTCGATGTTGTGGGTCAGCAGCAGCGTCTGCGCGCCCATGCGGGCGGCAGCGAGCGCCGCCTCGGTGCCGGCATGGCCACCGCCGACGACGATGACATCGAATTCCTTGGGGTAAAGCATCTGGATCCTGGAAAGAGCAATCGCCGGGCAAGGCGCCTAGGCGAACCGCGAATTTTACGAAGCGGCTGTGGATAAGTCACCCCGTTGAGGCTCATGCGGCAGGGACAATTCCGCCGTTATGGAATGCCGCCCGCATTGCGCCGCCTGCTGCATCGCCCCGTCGATCAGCTCGCCCATCCCCGGCCACCCGAATGGCAAGCCGGCGGGTGTGCGTTGCCTGCAGCTGGACGACGAACTCCGCTGCCGCATTTTTGGGCAGCCCGAGCGCCCCGCCGTCTGCGGCTCGCTGCCGCCGCATGAGGAGATGTGTGGCGAGAACCGCGAGCAGGCCATGCGCTGGCTGGGTTGGATGGAGAAGGAAACGGCGCCCGGCTAGAGTCGGGCCACGCCCGCTCTTTGTCACGCCGCCATGACCGATCTGCAACGCCGCCTGCTACTGTTGTCCTCCGCCGGTCTGGCCCTGCCGAGTTGGGCCGAGACCCCCTGGCCCAGCCGCACCATCCGCCTCGTCGTGCCCTTTGCGCCGGGCGGCAGCAGCGAGATCGTCGCGCGCACCGTCGCCGCCGAGCTGACCAAGTCGCTGGGCCAGACCATGTATGTCGAGAACAAGCCGGGCGGCGCCGGCAATGTCGCCATGGCCGAGGTCGCCCGCGCGGACGACCAGCACACCCTGGTGCTCGGCCACATCGGCACGCTGGCCGTGAACCCCTTCATTTTCGACAAGCTGCCCTATGACCCGGTCAAGGACTTCCGGCCCGTCACGCTGCTGGCCAAGGTGCCCAGTCTCTACGTCGTCCATCCCGACGTGCCCGCCAAGACGCTGCAGGAGTTCGTCGCCTACGCGCGCAAGCGCCCGGGCCAGCTGAACTACGGCTCGGCCGGCAATGGCAGCGCCGGTCACCTGGCGATGGAATACCTGAAGATGGCCGCCAATCTCTTCATGCTGCACGTGCCCTACCGCGGCACCGGCCCGCAGCTGACCGATCTGCTGGGCGCGCGCCTGGAGGCCGCAGCCGTCGGCGCGCCGGCCGTGCTGCAGTTCATCAAGGCTGGCAAGCTGCGCTGCCTGGCCACCGGCTCGCGCGAGCGCCTGCCCCAGCTGCCCGACGTACCGACCGTGGCCGAGCAGGGCTTCCCCGGCTTCGAGATGACGCAGTGGTACGGGCTGCTGGCACCGTCCAGCATGGCGCCGGCCTCGGTCGACAAGCTGGCTGTCGAGGCGGCCAAGGCCATCCGCTCGGTGGGCTCCAAGGAGCGCCTGGGTGCCGACTCTGCTGAGGCTGTCGGCAACACGCCGGCCCAGTTCGCCGCCTTCATCGCCCAGGAGCAGCAGCGCTGGAAGCCCGTCATCCTGCGGGCCAAGGTCAGGCCGGATTGAATCCCGAATGACGACCGTCTCCGACACTCCCATGGAGCGGGAGATGGCACCGACAGCCCCCTAGCAAACAGGTCGTAACCAGTTCATCGGGCTGACCGTTCTCCGTCCCTCCTAGACTGCCGCCGCCGCGCCCGGCGTGGTTGGAAGTTCAGGGAGAAACATGAGATTCGAACGACATCACCGCGGCGCGGTGAAGGCCTGGCATCGTCAACTGCTGGGTGCCGCGGCCCTGCTGGCGTGCATCGCCAGTGCGCAGGCCGCCGTGGCCGAGCTGCGGCCCTATCCGCGGGCCCAGCAGACGGGCCGCTACGACAACCCGCTGGAAGCCGGCGCGCTGCCGATCAGCCCACCCGAGCGTGCCCAGGGCGGCAACCGCACGAGCCGCTGGCGCCTGCCTTACGAGGGCAGTGTCGTCATGACGCAGTACAAGCACGAGGCTGATGACAGCCCCTTGCTGGTGGCCCGCCACTACGCCGGTCAACTGCGCGAGCAGGGCTTCGAGCTGATCACGGTCTGCGACTTCCCCTGCAAGGCGGCCGACGGTGCCGAGGATGCCGCGGTCTACTGGTTCCATGAACTCGACCTGGCCAAGAAGCTGACCTGGCAGGCCTTTGGCGACCGCGGCATGTACCTCATCGCCCATCGCGCCGACGCCGTCGTGGCCATTCGTGTGGGCACGGTGTACGGGGGCTATGCGTCCACCGTCAAGGCGATCAGCGCGCCCAACCTGGATCGCGGGCCGCTGCTCGCTTATGTCGAACGTCAGCGTGCCCCCGTGGCTGATGCACCGCTGCCGTCACCGCCGGGCCGCACGGCAACCAACCCGCCGGCGCCGGCATCAGCGGCCGCAGCCGCGACCAGCCCCTTCGTCAAGGAGGTCGCGCCCGCCGAGCTGAGCGCCTGGCTGCGCAAGACCAAGGGCTGGGTGGTGCTGCAGCTGAGCTCCTACGACCCGGGCTGCATCTACTGCATCCGCGCGAACCCATCGTTCAATGCGCTGGCCCAGAACCAGCAGGCCAAGGGCATCAGCTTCGTGCGGGTGGCCTTCCAGCCCTGGACGTCGGTGAGCCGCAATGACTTCGTCGCCCAGTACGCCGTGCCCGGCCTGCCGATCTACTTCACCTTCCAGGACGGGCAGCTCATGCGTCGCCATCAAGGCAATGCCGACGAGGCGACACTGCGCCAGGCCCTGTTGGACGGTTTGCATTGATCGGCGGTTAGGCTGGCGGCATGACGCCCACAGAAACCGCGCTGCCACCCGCCAGCCTGCTCGCCCGCCTGGCCAAGGAACACGGTGCCTTTGCCGATGCCTACACGCTGAAGGTCCCGCGCGCGGTGACTCTCGCCGAGTTTGTCGAGGCCTTCTACACGACGCGTCTCTTCAAGGTCGAGCGAGCGCTGATTGCGCTGTTCGGCCGCCCGTCCAGTGACGCGATGGCGCGCGCCGTCGCCCGCGGTGAGGGCGCGCGCCTGGCCGTCTGGACCATCGAGGCGCGCACGCCCGACGAGCTGCTGATGCACGAGGACAGCGGCGCCACGCGCTCCTGGTTCAAGGCCGAGGCGGGTGCGATGGGTACGACGCTGTGGTTCGGTTCGGCCGTCGTGCCGCGCCGCCGCGAGCCTGGCGGCGAGCCGCGCTTCGGCCGGGTCTTCCACGCGCTGCTGGGCTTTCACCGCTGGTATTCGCGGGCCTTGCTCAAGGCGGCCGCTCGACGGCTTGGTTAGCGTTCGGTGCCCGGGCCGGTGAGCTTCTCGGTGACGACCTGCCCGGTCGCCATCTCCTCGATCCAGACTTCGCAGCGGTCGGCGGCAATGCGGCCGGCAACGGTGTAGCGCTTGCCGTCCTGCGGCGAGAAGCTCACCTCGCCCACGGTGCGGCAATTCGGGTTCGACATCGCGAGCATCGGCGAGGCGTACTGGGTCGCGGCCTGCAGCCGCACGCGGGACGCGTGCAACGGCAACTCGTTGGTCAGTGACACGGGCGTGACGGTCATGCCGCTGCCCTGACCCGCCCGCGTGCTGGCCATGCTGCTGCTGGACAGACGCCGGTCGTCGACCTGCGTCATCTCGAAGACGTGCAACTGCTGGGGGCTGATGGCCACGACCTTGTCGGCGACATTGGCCGTGGCGCCGCTGTAGTCCGGCGGCGTGGCGGCTTCGAAGGCAGTGAAGCTCTTGAAGCTGGTGCAGCCGGACAGCAACAGCGCCGTGGCCGCCATGGAGACGATGCTTTTCATGCGGTGGGCAGCTTACCGTGCCACCGCCGCCCGCATCGAGCGGGCCACGTAAAGCAGGGCCGCCACCGTCAGCGCGATGCCGACGAGCACGCCCGGCATCACCTGGCCCCAGCGCAGCGCCTCGCCCTTGAGCACGGCCATCATCAGCGTGTTCTGTGCAAGACCTGGCACCCAGTAGTACCAGGCCGCCTCGCCACCCGGGTTGAGCAGGCTGACCATGGGCATCAAGGTGACGGCGGTGATGACCAGCGTGCTGCCCGCCTGGGCCTCCTTGAAGGTCTTGGAGCGGATGGCCAGCGCCATCAGCAGGGCGGACAGGCCCGCCGCAAGCGGGATCTGGATCAGCCAGAAGGCCAGCACCTCGGGCCCGCCAAAGCTGAACTGGGCCTGCAGCACGTCGCTCTTGAGCAGCCACTGCGCCGGCACGAAGCTCAAGGAGGACAGCAGCGCGACGGCCATGCCCAGCAGCGCGACGGCGCCCCACTTGCCGGCCACGATGGCGCCGTGCGGAGCCGGGTTCATCAGCAGCGGCTCCAGCGAGCCACGCTCGCGCTCACCTGCCGTGCTGTCCAGCGCTGCGGTCAACGCGCCGTAGAGCACGGCCATCAGGATGAACATCGGGATGATGCCGGTCAGCCGCGCCGCGCGGGCCTGGGCGCTGGCGAGGTCACGCTCCTGCACGTCCGTGGCTTCGAGCAGTTCGGTGGACACGCCGCGCATCGCCAGGTTGAGCATGGCACGCTCGCGGTTGAAGCCCCAGAGCAGGCTTTTGATGGCGCCTACGCCCGCCTCGGCCCGCTGGTTGGCGCTGTCGCTGACGACCTCCACCGTCGGCGCCTCGCCGGCCAGCAGCTTGGCCTCGAAGTCCTTGGGCACGACGAGCACCGGCTCCAGCAGCGTGGTGGCGCGCAGCCGGGCCTCGTAGTCCTCGGGCGCGGCCTTGAGCGTGTAGGTCTGGCGCTCGATGAAGTTCTTCAGCGTCGGCGCGGTGTCGATGCCGACGGCCAGCACCTCGCGCTTCTCGGCGCGCTCCTCGAGCGAGGCGATCAGGCCCGACAGCGCCATCAGCAGCAGCGGCCCCATCAGCACCGCGGGGACAGCCAGGCGCAGCAGCGTGCGTCGGTCGCGCAGCGCGTCGCTGAGCTCCTTGATGAAAACGATCAGGGCTTGTTTCACGCGGCCACCTCTTCAGGAAATGCGAGCTTGACGAAGGCGTCTTCGAAACGCGATTCGCCGGCCAGTTCCAGCAGCTCCGGCACGCTGCCGCGGGCGACGCTGCGTCCCTTGGACACGACGACGACCTCGTCGCAGAGGTGTTCCACCTCCTGCATGATGTGGGTCGAGAAGACGATGCACTTGGCGCCGCCTTCGGGACTGCGCAGCCAGCGCAGGGCCTCGCGCAGGGCGCGCGTGGCCAGCACGTCCAGGCCGTTGGTGGGCTCGTCGAGCACGATGTTGGCGGGGTCGTGCACCAGCGCGCGGGCCAGCGCTGTCTTCATGCGCTCGCCCTGGCTGAAGCCGTCGGCGCGGCGGTCCAGGATGTCGCCCATGTCGAGCAGCTTGGCGAGGTCCTCGGCACGCGCGTTCGCGGCATCGGGGCTCATGCCCTGCAGGCGGCCGAAGTAGACGATGTTCTCGCGCGCCGACAGGCGGGGGTAGAGGCCGTGCGCATCGCCGAGGATGCCCATGCGCGACAACGCCTTCAGCGGCGCGTCCTTCACGGCGATGCCGTCGACGCTGATGGCGCCCGCATCTGGCGGGAACAAGCCGGCCAGCATGCGCAGCGTCGTTGTCTTGCCCGCGCCATTGGCGCCCAGCAGGCCGGTGATGCGGCCGTTGGCGGCCTTGACGCTGACGCCCTGCACCGCATGCACGACGCGTTTGCCGTCCTTGGAGTTTCGGCGCTTGAAGAGCCTGCCACCGCTCTGGGCGATGAACTGCTTGTGAACGTCCTGGATGTCGATCATTGGGCCGCCCCTCCGTGGACGGGCTGAGCGGGCTGAACGGGCTGGAAGGCGACAGGGCGTGGGATGCGGGTGGCGCAGGCGGCGTCCTGGGGCAGGGCGGCCGCGTCCTGCTTGGCGTCGATGAAGCGGAACATCAGGTCACGCATGCAACCCACGGCCATGACGCCGTGGCCCGCCTCGGCGACCACAACGTGCTGCACGCGCTCCGGATGGCCAGCTCCCAGGGCCATGGCGACATGCTCGCCATGGCGTGGCGGCGTGGCCGGGTCGGCGCCGCCGCTCAGCACGAGGACCGGGCTGGGCGCGGGTGGGATCTTGTAGAAGTCGGCCGCCACGTCGCCGCGCGGCCAGGTCTTGCAGATGCGGGCATACATCTCGGCATCGACGGTGCGGAAGTCCGCGCCCGGCGCGTCCTTGGCCTCGGCGATGCGGGGCGCGTCCTCCGCACACATGACCGAGAAGTGCATGCCCATGGCCAGGCGCATCGAGGGGCTGGAGCCGAAGGCCGTCGTCAGGCCGAAGAGGGAGGCGAAGTTGCCGTCGCTGGCCGCTGCGTGGATGGCGGCGGGCAAGGCGGCCGCCAGGGCTGGCTGGTAGAGCGGTCCGCGCACGGAACGCATCACCAGGTCGCGGTCCACGGTGAAGCGCTCGGGCACGCCGGTCAGCGGTTGCTGCACATTGACCTGGCGCGGCAGCGAGGCCAGCAGCTTCTGCCAGTCGGCGCGCAGCTCGGGGTGGGTCTTGGCGTGGGCCTCGAAGAGCTTGTCCAGCGCCGCCTGGCCATCGGTCGAGAAACTGGCCGGCAGGATCATGTCCGGCGGCGCGACGCCGTCGATGACGGTGCGGCGGACCTTGGCGGGGAACAGGCGCAGGTACTCCACCGCGGCGCGCGTGCCGTAGCTGGCGCCGACGAGGTTCCACTGTGGCACCCCCAGCTGCTCGCGCACGGCGTCCATGTCCTGCATGGCGATGGTCGTCGTGAAGAAGCGCAGGCCGCCGTTTTGGCCATAGGGCAGCTTCTCCAGCCCGGCGCGGCATTCGTCGATGCGGCGCATCTGGGCGCTGGGCTCGAGCTGCTCGGCGACGGAGAGCTTGCTGTCGTCGGGGCAGTCCAGCGGCGCCGATTGGCCGGTGCCGCGCTGGTCGATGAAAACCAGGTCGCGGCGGTTGTTCAGCCTGGACAGGCGCGGCAGCACGCGCGCGGCCACCTTGATCGCGCTCTGGCCAGGCCCGCCGGCCAGCAGCAGCACCGCGTCGGGCTGCTTGTTGCGCGCCAGCGCTGGAACCACGAGGTAGTGGATGTCCACCTTCACGCCGTCCGGCCGGGCTGGGTCCAGCGGGCGCTGCAGGCTGCCGCATTGCAGCTCGTTGGGGATGCCGTCGATGCGGCAGGGCTTGAGCGGCCCCGCGGCCGCCACCGTGCACAGGCCGGCCATCGTCAGCAGGGCCAGCAGGCGTCCTCGCCAATCACGCATGCCAATCTCTTCTTGTCGTTGCAGTGGCAAGCAGTATCCGGCCCGGGCGGCGGCATGGGGCAATGGGCCGGGATGAGTGGCGGTAGCAGCCGCGCGAGCGGCGGGAAAGCGCGCGTGGGTGGCTTCAGCCCCGGCCCACGCTGGCGACAACAWGGCGCGCCAGGGCCGCCGTCGCATCGACGACCGGCAGGCCGCAGGCTGCGGCGTCCAGCACGATGGGGATCTCCGTGCAGGCCAGCACGAGGACGGCCGCGCCGCGCTGGCGCAATGCGCGAGCCGCGTCGGCCAGCAGGGCCTGGCCGTCCTGCAGCCGGCCGGCCTTGACGGCCTCGATGCCGGGCATGACGCGCTCCAGCATTTCGGCGGCGGTCGGCAGCAGCCACTGCACCGGCGGCGCGTCGGCCAGGCGGCGGTTGATATACAGGCCCGAGGCGGTGGTCGCGTCGGTGGCCAGCAGGCCGATGCGGGCCTCGGGCCCGGCCAGGTCCAGCGCCTCGCGCAGCGCCGCGTCGACGAGGTGGAGCATGGGCCGCTGCAGCTGGGCCTGGACCTCGTCGAACCACAGATGGGCGGTGTTGCAGGGCATGACGATGAGGTCGGCGCCGGCCGACGTCAGCCGCCGGCCGCTGGCGACGATGGCCTCCAGCGGCGAGTCGCCCAAGCCCCGGAAGGCGGCGGTGCGGTCGGGGATCTGCGGCAGGCAGCTGACGATCATCGGCACGTGGTCCTGATCGCGCGCGGCCGATGTGGCGTCCAGCACCTTGCGCATGAAGTCGACCGTGGCCAGCGGGCCCATGCCGCCCAGCACGCCGATGACGTTCATGTCAGTTGTCCATTCCGCGGTCGTGGCACCCGCGACGCATGAAGGATTCTTCGGGCCGAGCGCCGGGCCGCCCCAAGCCGGCCCGGTGGGCGATGTGCTTGCGGCTCGACGCCGCAAGAATCGCCGTCCCCCTGGGGGACCGACTGGGCTTGCCCGCGTTCAGCGCGGCAAGACTGGGCGAGGGGCGTACTTTCACTTCAGACGGCCGGCTTGTCGGACAGCTGCTTGAGGTTGTCGCGCAGCTCCGGGCTCATGGGCGCGTTCAGGTTGATGCCGCGCGGCGCGATGGGCGACTGGAACCACTTCTTGTACAGCGCCTCGAACTCGCCGCTCTTCATCAGCCCGGCCACGGTGTCGTCGACGAGCTTCTTGAAGGCCGGGTCGTCCTTGCGCAGCATGATGGCGTAGGGTTCGACCTGCAGCGCCTCGCCGACGATGGCCAGCGAGGCTGGGTCCTGGGCGCTGGCGCGCAGGCCGAACAGCAGGATGTCGTCCATGCCGAAGGCGTCCGCGCGGCCTTGCTGCACGAGCAGGGCCGATTCGGCATGGTCCTTGGCTCCCAGCAGCTCAAAGCCCAGGTCGCGCTCGACGTTGAACCTGCGCAGCACCTGGACGTTGGTGGTGCCCGAGGTCGAGACGACCTTGCGCCCCTTCAGGTCAGCGAAACCCTGCACCGATGAGCCGGCCTTCACGAGCAGCCGTGTGCCGGTGTAGAAGTAGTTGATCGAGAACGCGACCTGCTTGTTGCGCGCGCTGTTGTTGGTCGTCGAGCCGCATTCGATGTCGATGGTGCCGTTGGTCAGCAGCGGGATGCGGTTCTGCGAGGTCACGGCCTGCGCGGCCACCTTCAGGTCGGCGCGGCCGGTGGCCTTCTTCACCTGCTCGACGACCTTGGCGCAGATCTCCCAGCCAAAGCCGGTGGGCTTGGCGTCTTCGCCGAGGTAGGAGAAGGGAATGGACGACTCGCGGTAGGCGAGCGTGATCGTGCCCGAGGCCTTCACCTTGTCGAGCGTGCCGGGTTCGGCGTGGGCGCACAGGCCTGTCAGGCACGTCAGGCCGGCTAGGGTGGCGGCAGCGGCGGAATGCTTCATGAAGTCCTCCATGGCGGGGTGTTGATCGATGGGCTGGATGCTAGGAAAACCGGCCCCGGCCGTGCATCGCGTTTGACCGCCATCTCATCAGCTGACCTAATGAAGGCCGCCATGAGGATCAAGCACGTCGAAGTTTTCCACGCCGTCATGCTGACCGGCAGCGTCGGCGCCGCCGCCAAGCTGCTGCACGTGACCCAGCCCGCCGTCACGCAGACGCTGCAGCACGCAGAGCTGCAGCTTGGCTACGCGCTGTTCACGCGCCAGAAGCGCCGCCTGGTGCCCACGCGTGAAGCCCAGGCCCTCTACCCCGAGGTGCAGGCGCTGATGCTGCAGCTGGAGTCGCTGCGCCGCATGGCCTCGGCGCTGCGGCAGGACCAGGACCACCCCTTGCGCATCCTCATCGTGCCGTCGCTCGCGGTGCGTGCGCTGCCGGACGCGCTGCGCATCTTCCGCAAGGCGCATGCGGGCATGCCGGTGTCGGTGCGCACGCTGCACTCCAACGATATCGCCCGCGCGATGGCGCTGCAGGAGGGCGATGTCGGCATCGTCTACGGCAAGCTGCCGCATCCGGCGCTGCAGGACGAATTCGTCGCGGCGGGGCGGCTGGTCTGCGTGTCCGCGCGCAAGACGCCGGCCGACAAGCGCACGACGGTGACGATGCAGGAGGTGCTGCGCGAGCCCTTCATCCGCATCGACGAGCGCGACCCGCTGGGCGCCGTGCTGGCCGATCACTGGTCACGCCTGGGCCTGGTCGCCAAGGCCGGCATGACGGTGCAGACGCACCATATCGCCATGGTCATGGCCGAGCAGGGCTTCGGCCCCGCCATCATCGACTCCTTCACTGCCCAGGCCGCCACGGGCGAGGGCCTGCACGTGCGCACCCTGCTGCCCGAAGTGCCGGTGGAGGTGCACGCCGTGCAGCCACAGGGCGTGCGCTCGCCGCGCGCCGTGGCGGACTTCATCGCCGCCTTTCGCACGGTCATCACGGCCTGACGCGGCCGTGGCGGCGTATGCTGGGCCGCAATCCCTCAGCCCGCCGGAACGCCAGCCATGACCCTCTGCCCGATCGCTGCCGTAGTCGGCTGCGCCAAGTGCCCGGCCTTCCGGGTCTGCCCACTCAAGACGGTCATCGGCGATGTGGCCAAGACGCCGCCCCCGCCGGCCAAGGCGCGCAAAAAATGATGCCTGAAGTCGCGGGCATGGCTTAGATTCCCATCCCACGACGGCGACCGTGCCGCAACGAAAGGCTGAGCGTGCAGACACTCGACGAGATGCGTGACCGTTGCCTGCTGACTGCCGAGCAGCATGCGGAGATCGGTGCCTGGGTCAGCCAGGCGCGCACCCCCGAGGCCATCCTGGCCATGCCCGAAGGGCTGTGGCGCACGCTGGAACTGGCCAGCGTGCTGATGGACGTGGACGCCGACCTGCGGCGCGACCCGCTGCTGTCCGATTCCTAGCGGTCAGGCCTTGCTGGTTGGCTTCATCAGCCCCTGGCAGGCCGACCTGGCCTTGGCATCGGCGGCATCCAGCTTGCCGCAGACGCCGTCGAGCTGGGCCTTGAGCCGGCCCACGGCGGCGGCTTGCACCGGGCTCTGGTTCCACGCGCCCAGCAGGGTCGCCACCTTTTTCAATGAACGCTCGCTGCGTTCGTAGAAGGCGCCGGGGTCCTTGTCTGCCTCGGTAAAGAGCTGGGCCGCCGCCTTCTCGATGCGCGGCGTGTCCTCGGGCGACAGCTCGACCAGCGCGCCGAGGTAGGTCGTGCCCCATTGCAGGCGCGTGGCCGGGCCCTCGCTCTTGTTGAAGGCCTCCTCGTACCAGCGCAGCGCGTCGGCCTTGCGGCCCTGTTTCTTCGCGTTGCCGCCGAGCTGGCTCATCAGGTAGTAGGGCGAGTGGCTGCGCGCCAGGGCTGACTTCAGCAGCTCGTCACTCTCCTTCCACAGGCCGGCGCGGCCGAGCAGGTGGGCGGCCTCGGTGACGACGGCCTGGCGCTCGTAGCCGTCGGTGATCTCGCGGTTGGCGCGGCTTGCCTGTTCGCGCGCCTCGGCCAGCAGCGCGGCGGGGATGTTCTTCGGGTTCGGGTCGTCCTTGGGCGAGTCCAGCCGAGCCAGATCGATGCGGCCCTGCAGCGCGTTCAGGCGGTCGGCGCGGGACAACGTGGCGTCTTCGTTGAGGCGTTTCAACGCCGCATCGAACTCGGCGACGAGGGCGTTGCGCGCCTCGCCGGGTTGCGGGGCGAGCGCCTTGACCAGGTCGGGCGCCTCGTTGGTCAGCACGTCCATGTGGGCACGGGATTGGGCTGCGTCCGCCAGCACGGCGCGCAGACGTGGCAGCTGTGTGGGATCGGCCGGCTTGCCCTCGGCCATCGCGCCGATGGACTTCAGCCACAGCCGCGTCGTCGTCTCGGCATCGGCGCCTTCGCTGGCCTTGGCCAATTGGGACAGCGTCGCCGGGCGCTGCGCCACCGGCAGCAGTTGTTGCTCGTCGGTCTCCCAGCCATAGAAGCCCAGCAGCCGCCATTCATTGGCCGACAGCTTCTTGCCCGTGGATTTTGAATTGAGGGCATCGGCCAGCACCGCCTTCACCGGGCGGCCGCTGGACAGGCCGAGCTGCAGCACCTTCATGACCTGGGCCGCATCGGCCTCGCCCGGCAGGCGGGTGATCTCGCTGCCGGCCGGGTTGAACAGGATCAGCGTCGGGTAGCCGCGTACCTTGAAGCGTGTGCCGAGCTTTTGCGCACCGGGCGCATCGCCGTCGATGCCCACGGCGACGAAAGCCTTGCTCTGCTCGATGAAGTCGGCGCGGTTGAACAGCGTCGCCTTGAGCTGGTTGCACGGCGGGCACCACTTGGCGCCCCAGTACAGCAGCACCGGCTTCTTCTCGGCCTTGGCCTGGACGAAGTAGCGGTCGATGTCGGCATCGGCCGCGGCGGCTTGCCAGGACACGCCCGGGCCGGTGGCGGCGTGGGCAGGGGCCCAGCTCAGGGTCAGGGCCAGCGCAAGCGTCGAGAAGAGGGGTAGCAGCTTCATGGCAGGCGACGAGAAGGGGTGGCGCAATTGTCCTAGGCTTTGCGACAGGCCATGCGCGTTCGCCGAATGGGCTTATGAGCTGGCCGCATCAGTCATGGCCAGCGCCGCTCAGGGCGACCCGAGCACGCGGCAGGCGAGGTCGGTGTCCATGTACTCGGTCACCTCCTTGAGCCGGCCGGCCTGCAGGCGGAACACCATGCAGTAGTGGTTGTTGTAGGCCTCGCCCGCGTGGGTCTGCACCTCGCCCTGGCATTGCACGACGACATGGTCGCCCTCAGCGATGAAGCGCTGGGCGCGGCTGCGGTAGCGCGTCGCAAAGCGCTGGAACAGCGGCTGCAGCAACTGCCCGCGCACCACGTCGCGGCCGGCCCAGCGGCGCGACCAGGGAGAGACGCCGGCGATGGTCCAGCTGAAGTCCTCGTCCATGGCGGCAACGAAGGGGGCGCCGTCGCCATCGGCCAGGGCGGCGTAGATGGATTGCAGCAGGGCCTTGTTGGCAGTGGGCGTGTCGATATCGGTCATGGCTTGATTCCGGGGTTGAGGGGCTTGAGCGGATCACGCGCCGGGCGTTGGCCGGTGGCGATCCAGTCGTCGTAGAAAGCCAGCTTCTGGTCCAGCGCGGTCAGGGCCTCCTGCCAGCGCGAGATCGTCGCCAGCACGTCGGCGCGGTGGGCGGCGAGCATGCCGCGGCGCGCCGCCAGGCTCTTGCGGCCCTGGGTGACCAACTCGGTGTAGCGGCGCATCTCGGCGATGGACATGCCGGTGATGCGCAGGCGTTCCATCAGCTCGAGCCAGGCGACGTGCTGCTCGCGGTAGCGCCGCCGGCCGCCGGCGTCCCGTGCCACGCCGGGCACCAGGCCCTGGGCCTCGTACCAGCGGATCGCGTGGACAGATTTGCCGCAGCGCGCCGCCAGGGCGCCAATCAGCAGCAGGGGCGGGTCGGCCAGGGCTGTCATGTGGCCATTGGACGACCTAGAGTGCGCTCTAAGTCAAGCGCCATCGTCATGAGCACACCGCCACTCGACCTCGCCCTCCAACGCCTGCGTTCCGCGGCCCGCCCGGATCAGCTCGAAGGCATGGCGCGCTTCGGCCTGACCGGCGAGGGGCGCCTGGGCCTGGCCGTGCCGACGCTGCGCGCGCTGGCCCGCGAGTTCAAGCGCGACCACGGGCTGGCCCTGGCGTTGTGGGACACCGGCATCCCCGATGCCCAGATCCTGGCCGGCATGGTGGCCGAGCCGGCGAAGTTCACTCTGAAGCAGATGGACCATTGGGTCGCCGACATGCGCGCCTGGGATGTCTGCGACCAGGCCTGCACCAATGCCTTCGTCAAGAGTCCGCTGGCCTGGGATGCGATCCCGCGCTGGGCGGCGCGCGAGCCCGAGTTCGAGAAACGCGCCGGCTTCACGCTGCTGGCGGTGGCCGCGGTGCATCAGAAGCAGCGGCCGGATGCCGACTTCATCGCCCGCCTGCCGCTCATCGAAGCCGCGGCTGATGACGAACGCAACTTCGTCAAGAAGGCCGTCAACTGGGCGCTGCGGCAGATCGGAAAACGCAGCAAGGCGCTACGTGAGCCTGCGCTCACTGTGGCGGAGCGGCTGTGCCAGCGTGATGAGAAATCGGCGCGCTGGATAGGCACCGACGCACGCCGCGAGCTCAGCCGGGGCGCTGGCTAGCTGCCGAGCTGCTCTTCGATGGAGCGCGTCTTCTCGTTGGGCGTGTCGCCGCTGTGCAGCGTCGTCTTGCGCTCGATCAGCATCAACAGGCACTCCTCCTCGGCGACCGGGCAGTGCTCCACGCCGCGCGGCACGACGAACATCTGCCCGGCTTCCAGCGTCACGGGGCCGTTGCGCAACTCGATCCGCAGCCGGCCGCGCAGGATGTGGAAGAGCTCGTCCTCGTCGGGGTGGCGGTGCCAGCCGAAAGTCCCCTGCACCTTGGCGACCTTGACGTAGTTGTCATCGAAGGCGCCGACGACGCGTGGCGACCAGAACTCGGTCAGGCTGGCGGCGACGTCGACAGGGCTGACAGCGACGTGAGCGGAGGCGGGGGCGTTGGACATGGCGCGGGCATCGGCGAAGAGAGGGGGGCGCCAGCGTAGCCCGACGGCGCTGGCCGTGACCGTGAGGGGACAACGACTGGGTCATAAATCGACTCTGACCCCAGTTTTGCTCCCTCTTTGGTGGGAGAGCCGGGGGATGTGCCGGGGTGGTCTCCCCCCTCGCTCCACCCTCCGGGTGATGTCCCCAAAAGGGCTGGGCGCCGATGCTGACGGCATGGCGTTGAACACCACGCCGAGCCTTCAGATCACGGAGCCCTCACCATGCAATTCTTCAGCTCGTCGCAGTCGCCCTGGTCCAACTCCAAGCTGCCCGTGGCCATGCCCGCCCGGTCACGCACCGGGGTGGCAGGCGGCAAGCCGGAAATCTGCGGCTGGTATGACTCCAGCTTCGACCTGGCCACCGGCCTGGAAGTCTGCGAGCAGGACAACGACACGCTGTACCAGCTCTGGCAACTCTCCCAGAACTAAAGCGTGCAGGCCAGCTGGGTGCCTTGCAGGATGGCGCGCTTGGCGTCCAGTTCGCCCGCCTCCAGCGCGCCGCCGATCAGGTGGACGTTGACGCCAGCGGCCTTCAAGGGCGCCTCGAGTTCGCGCAGCGGCTCCTGGCCGGCGCACAGCACGATGGTGTCCGCCTCGATCAGCTGGGCATCAGCCCGCTTCTCGCCATAGCTGACCCACAGGCCCTCGGGCGTGATCTGCTCGTAGTTGACGCTGGCCAGCATGTCGACGTTCTTCATCTTCAGCGCCGCGCGGTGGATCCAGCCGGTCGTCTTGCCCAGGCCCGCGCCGGGCTTGCCGGCCTTGCGCTGCAGCAGCGTGATCTGGCGGGTGGGCGCCTCGGGAGCCGGCCGCAGCAGACCGGCACGCACCTGTTCCGGATCGCCCACGCCCCAGTGGCGGCGCCAGGCCGCCGGGTCCAGCGTCAGCGAATGGCCGGCTTCCAGCAGGTATTCGGCCACGTCGAAGCCGATGCCGCCCGCGCCAACGATGGCCACGCGCCCGCCCACCGGCTTGCCGTGCCTCAGCACATCGATATAGCTCAGCACCTGGCCGCGCGCCTGGCCTTCGTCCTGGCCCTTGATGCGCGGGTTGCGCGCGCTCACGCCGGTGGCCAGCAGCACCTCGTCAAAGCCCTTCAGGTCTTCGGCCGAGGCCCGACAGTTCAGCTTCAGTTCGACGCCGGTGATCTCGATGCGGCGGCGGAAATAGCGCAGCGTCTCGCTGAACTCCTCCTTGCCCGGAATGCGCTTGGCCATGTTGAACTGGCCACCGATCTCTGCCGCCGCGTCGAACAGCGTCACCGCATGGCCGCGCTCGGCCAACGTCGTCGCCGCGGCCAGGCCTGCGGGGCCGGCGCCGACGACAGCAATGCGCTTCTTCGCGCCATTCACCGGCTTGATCACGATCTCCTGCTCGTAGGCCGCCCGTGGGTTGACGAGGCAGGTCGAGATCTTCTGCGCGAAGGYGTGGTCCAGGCAGGCCTGGTTGCAGGCRATGCAGGTGTTGATCTCGTCCGCCCTGCCCTGGCGCGCCTTCTTGACGAACTCGGCATCGGCCAGGAAGGGCCGGGCCATCGACACCATGTCGGCGCTGCCATCGGCCAGCACGCCTTCGGCCACCTCGGGCGTGTTGATGCGGTTGCTGGTGATCAGCGGCGTCGCGATGCCTTCCTCGCGCAGCTTGGCGCGAAGCTTTGCCGTCACCCAGGCAAAGCCCGCGCGCGGCACGCTGGTGGCGATGGTCGGGATGCGCGCCTCGTGCCAGCCGATGCCGGTGTTGATGAGAGTGGCGCCGCCCTTGGCGACGCGCCGACCCAACTCCACCACCTCCTCCCAGCTGCTGCCGCCCGGCACCAGGTCCAGCATGGACAGGCGGTAGATGATGATGAAGTCCGGCCCGACGGCCTCGCGCATGCGCGCCAGGATCTCCAGCGGCAGGCGCATGCGGTTCTCGTAGCTGCCGCCCCAGTCGTCGGTGCGCTGGTTGGTGTGTTCCACCAGGAACTGGTTGATGAAGTAACCCTCGGAGCCCATCACCTCCACGCCGTCGTAGCCGGCCTCGCGGGCCAGCTTCGCGCAGCGGATGAAGGCACGGATCTGGCGCTCGATGCCACGCGAGCTGAGCTCACGTGGCGTGAACGGGCTGATCGGGCTCTGGATACGCGACGGCGCCACGCACAGCGGCGAATAACCATAGCGGCCGGTGTGCAGGATCTGCAGCGCGATCTTGCCGCCCTCGGCATGCACGGCGTCGGTGATGATCTTGTGGCGCCGCGCCGCGCCCGAGGTGGCCAGCGTGCCCGCGAAGGGCTTGGCCCAGCCTTCGATATTGGGCGCGAAGCCGCCGGTGACGATCAGGCCCACCTCGCCACGGGCCCGTTCGGCGAAGAACACCGCCATGCGCTCGAAATGCTTGCGCCCATCCTCCAGCCCGGTGTGCATGCTGCCCATCAGCACGCGGTTCTTCAGCGTCGTGAAGCCGAGGTCCAGGGGCGCGAGCAGATGGGGATAGTTCATGGCGGCGGATGCTAACCAGCGACACCCCCCAAGAATTGGAGTGCTCTCCTCACCTCAGCATTGGGGCAGACCCTCATCTCAGCAACAGTTCTTCACCCACCGCTAGATGGTGGAAATCGTGACATCCTCGGCTTGAGTTCTAATCGCGATCCGCGTTCTTGGCCGCACTCTTGTCGATGAGTGCCCGGCGGTTTGGTTTTTTCGGAGAGTTCTCGATGCGATTCACCCCCTGGGCCACCCGGCTGGTCCTGACGCTGAGCCTGTCGGCCACTGCTTTCCTGACCGCCTGCGGCGGCGGTGGCGGCGGCAGCAGCGATACGCAGGTCCGCCTGCTCAACGCCACGCGTTCCTACAGCGCACTGTCGTTGTCGGTCAACGATGTCAAGATCAATACCGGTGTGGCTTATGCGAGCGTGGGCGAGTACGCCAAGGTCGACACCGCCAACACCGCGACCAAGGTGCTGGCCGACCCCGTGGGTACCAGTGTGTCGGCCCTGACGCCCACGCTGACTTCGGGCACCAACTACACCTTCATCACCTACGGCTTCGCCGGCGCCATCCGCACGACGCTGCTGCAAGAGGCTGAGACGGCGCCCGCCGCCAGCAGCGCCAAGCTGCTGGTGCTGAACCTGGCCCCCGATGCCGGCGCGATGGACGTCTACGTGACGACTGCCACCGACGACATCAACTCCGCCACCGCGCTGACGACCAACCTGCAGGGCGGCGCCGGCAGCGGTTACATCACGCTCAACTCGGGCACCTTCCGCGTGCGCGTGACCGGCTACAACAAGCGCACCGACCTGCGCCTGGACATCCCGGCCGTCACGCTCGACTCGGCCAGCGTCAACACGCTGATCCTGACGGCCTCCGATGGCGGCGTGCTCGTCAATGGCATCACGGTGGTCCAGAAGGGCGCCGTCAAGAACTTCGCCAACACCCAGAGCCGCGTGCGCACTGTCGCCGCCCTCACCGCGGGTGGCACGGTGGGCTCGTCCCTCAACGGCCAGCAGATGTTCAGCAGCGCCATCAGCCCGCTGATCAGCGACTACGTGACGACCGCCTCGGGCGCCAGCACGCTGTCCACCCAGGTCAACGGCGCCCCGGTCAGCTTCACGGCCCCGACCCTGGCCGCCGGCAAGGACTACACCTTGCTGGTCTGGGGTGACGCCGCCGCGCCCAAGATGTCGGTGCTGGACGACGACAACCGCCTGCCCACCGTCAACGGCAACGTGAAGATCCGCTTGGTCAACGCCCTCGCCGCCCAGACCTCGGGCGTGTCGGTGAACGTCGACTTCAGCGCCATCGCGTCCAATGTGCTGCCCGGCACGGCCTCGGTGCCCAACAGCATCTCGTCGACGACGGCTTCGCAGGTGGACGTGACGGTGCCGACGACGTCCTCGTCGATCTACACCAACGCTGCGCTGGCCTTCCCCGCAAACAGCGTGTGGACCTTCTTCGCGGTGCCCACCACGACGACGCCCGGCACGGCGACCTCGCCGGTGCCCTTCATGAGCGCCCTGCCCAAGCGCGAGCGCCCGTAAGCTCTCCCCTTGCATAAAGCCCCCGCGGCCACCGGCCCCGGGGGCTTTTTACTTTTCGGCGCTTTCCGGCCCGCGCGAAGATGGCGCCATGTCCGCGCCGACCCGCCTTCACCTGCAGCGCCTGCGCCTGCTCTGGCGCAGCGCCGGCTGGCCCAGCCAGGACCTCGTCGAAGTCGAGCTGCTGGCCGCGGGCTGGGTCGAGCGCCTGCAGGAGCCGGGCGGCCGCGAGCGCCTGCGTGTGACCGACACAGGCGTCGCGCTGATCGCCGATTCACTGACCCGAAACCGCACCGCCCGCGACGCCCACGAGACCCTGGTCGAGCGCGTTGCCCTCGAGATGCAGCGTGCCGGCCGCATCGCCTGGCGCGGCCTCACGCTGCGCGCCGGGCTGCCCGGCGAAGAGGGCAAGACGCTCTGGGTCAATGCCATGCCCGACGTCTATTCCATCCGCCACAGTACGGTTGAGGACTACCTCGAACCCGCCATCCACGAGATCAAGGTCAGCCGCGCCGACCTGCTAGGCGAGCTGCGCCGCCCGGCCAAGTCCGCGGCCTATCGGGCCCTGTGCGGCCAGTGCTGGTTCGTCATCAAGGCCGGCATCGCGGTGCCCGAGGAGATCCCGCCCGACTACGGCGTGCTGATCGGCCATGGCAGCCACCTCGAGCTCGCGCGGCCGGCGCCCAAGCGCGCTTGCAAGCCCGACTTCGCGACCTGGATGGCGCTGGCGCGCGCGACGCCGCTGGCGCCACCGGAAGACCCCCAGTCCCACCTGGCTTGAGGCCTGCCCATCATCCCGCCAAGAGAGGGAGGCGCCCATGATGCGCGGATTGACGGAGGGGCTGGCCGTCCTGCGGGATAGCCGGTTGGGCGCTCGCCAGGAAAGCCCGCCCGGCGCGGCCCTCTACGGCCCACAATCCGCTTCATCCCCAACGGCCAGATGACCCGATGGCGACTGCCAAGAACACCGTCCCGACCGACGACAGCAGCGAGGCCCGAGGTGCAGCGCGGCCCGAGGTGCACATGGCCGATTGCTGGGCGCTCGCCGCGCGGATAGCGCTCAAGGAATGGTGTTCATGAGCGGCACCCTGCTCGACACGAACTGCCCGCGCTGCGGCGGTGGCTTCGAGTGCGGCGCGGCATCGGGCCCGGCCGGCCACTGCGCCTGCTTCGGCATCCGGCTGACCGAGAGATTGCGCACCCAGCTCATTGAACAATACAGCGGCTGCCTGTGCCTGACCTGCCTGCGCGAGCTGATCGAGGCCGACGGGCGCCGTCACCCCGTGATCGGCTCGGCCAAGGCCTCGGGCTGACCGGCAGCGGCCACCTCGGCCAGATAGCCCGCCAGCCGGGCCGTGTCGCAATGCACCGTCAACGCGCTGACGCGCCCCCAGCGCAGCTCGAACTCATGCATGCCGCGGTTGCTGCCCTCGCGGCCGCCGGGCAGCTGGAAACGGTCGCGCCAGGTCACGACGGCGCGCGTGCGCCAGGGCCAGCCGCTGACCCAGACGCCGTCCACCTCGAAGCGCAGACCCGGTAGCAGGCGCTGCAGGCGTGAATACCAGCGCGTCGTCGCGGCCAGGTCACGGCGCTCGCCACCCAGCGCGTGGTTGCCAACCATGCTGTGGCAATGCTGCGCCGCGAACTGGCCCGGAATGCCCTCATAGCGCCCCGCGTTCAGTGCCGCAAAGGCCGCCAGCAGCTTGCGTTTGACGATGGCGTGGTACATGGCCGCTCTCCTTCTTGAGCCGTCAAGCTGCGCGCACATCGCATGATCTTGACGGTGTAAAGATTAAGCCAGTATCCACCTTGATCTTGCTGGTGGCAAGATGCGGTGCATGACCAAGGCTGCGCCGACCCGACCGCCCTCCGGCAAAGACGAAACCAAGCCAGTGCGTGCGCCGCGGGCCGCGAAGGTCGCGGGCCAGCTCGCCGCCGACCGCCCGCCGCGCCCGCGTGCGAAAGCGGCTGGTGCCTATCACCACGGTGAGCTGCGCGAGGCGCTGCTGGACGCGGCTGAGGCCCTGCTGGCCCAGCGCGGCGCAGCGGCGCTGAGCCTGCGCGACGTGGCCCGTGGCGCCGGCGTCTCGCATGCGGCGCCCTATCACCACTTTGCCGGCCTGCCCGAGCTGCTGGCCACACTGGCGGCGCGCAGCTTCGAGCAGCTGGGTGCGGCCATGCAGGCGGGCGTCGACGCCCACCCGGCCGACGCGCGCGAGCAGCTTTTGGCCATCGCCACCGCCTATGTCGACTTCGCCCGGCGCCGGCCGGCGCGCTTTCGCCTCATGTTCGGCCCCGTGCTCGCGTCGCGCCAGCAACATCCGGGCCTGGATCGCGCGGCGGAGGCGTCGTTCCGCGTGCTGCTGGACGCAGCCACCCGCTTCGACGCGTCGGCTGGCCCGCTGATCGCGCTGACGGGATGGAGCCTGGCCCATGGCCTGTCACATCTGAGCCTGGACGCGGCCTTCGCCGGCTTGCCTTTGCCCGGCCCGCTCCCGGAGCCGGTGGAACTGATGAGACTGATGTGTGCAATGGTGTTAGCCCCTCGACCAGCCTCGCTGCGCTGAACGCGCGCGACCTGGTCGGTCCCCCGCGGGGACGGTGATGCTCGCGGCATTGAGCCGCGAGCACATCACCAAGCGGGCCGGCTCGGGAGCGGCCCAGCGCTCGGCCCGAACACGCCGTCGTTCGATGGGCGAGGCATGATCGGTCTCCCATGACCGCCCTCGACCGCCTCGCCCCACCCCTCTTCATCTTCATCTGGGCCACCGGCTACATCGTTGCCAAGCTGGCCGCGCCTTATGCCGACCCGCTGACCTTCCTGAGCTGGCGCTATGCCGGCGTGGTCGCGCTGATGCTGGGCCTGGCTTTTGCCGCGCGGGCGCCGTGGCCGTCGCGCCGCGACATGGCCCATCTGGCCATCGCCGGCCTGGGCATCCAGGCGCTTTACCTCGGCGGCGTCTGGGTCTCCATCCGCCAGGGCCTGCCGGCTGGCACGGCGGCGCTGATCGTCAACCTGCAGCCGGTGCTGGTGGCCGCCCTGGCGCCGCTGATCGGCGAGCGCGTCGCACCGCGGCAATGGGCCGGCGTGGCCCTGGGGCTGGCCGGCGTCGTCCTCGTCATCTGGCACAAGCTCAACCTGGGCACGAGCTACGGCCCGCCGCTGCTGCTGTGCCTGATGGCCCTGCTCGCCATCACCGGCGGCACGCTGTACCAAAAGCGCTTCGTGCCGCAGTTCGACCTGCGCACCGGTCAGGTCGTGCAGTTCGTGGCGGCTCTGGCCGTCACCTGGCCCCTGGCCTGGTGGCTGGAGCCGATGCGCATTGAATGGAACGTCCAGGTACTGGTCGCCATGGCCTGGAGCATCCTCGTGTTGACGGCCGGCGGCATCAGCCTGATGTTCTACATGCTGCGCCATGGCCGCGTGACGGCGGTGTCAAGCACCATGTATCTGGTGCCCTCTGTCACCTCGGTGATGGCGTGGTTGCTGTTCGGCGAGACACTCGGCGCACAAGCCATCGCCGGCATGGGTGTGACGCTGCTCGGCGTCTATCTCGTCGTCGCGCAGAGGAAAACGGAGACGCCCGCATGACCCCCCGAGCACATCACAAGTTCTGGCCCGTCCGCGTGGCGCATGCCATCGAGCCGCCGGCCACGGCCCTGCCCGACAACCTGGCAGTCAGTGCGCGCCGCTTCCCGCATCGGCCGGCGCTGGTCTTTCTGGGCCAGACGACCACCTACGCCGAACTGGCTGCCCAGGTGGCACAGCTGGCGGCGTGGCTGGCCGAGCGGGGCATCAAGCGGGGTGACCGCGTGCTGGTGGGCCTGCAGAACTGCCCGCAGCTCGTCATCGCGCACTACGCCGTGCTGAGCGCGAACGCCGTCGTCGTGCCCGTCAACCCGATGAACAAGGCGGCGGAGATCAAGCATCTGATCGAGGACAGCGGCGCCGTGCTCGCCATCACCAGCGCCGACCTGAGCGCCGAGTGGCTGTCGGCCGGGATGGCGGCCCAGGATCTGCTCGTCACCCGACTGGCGGAGGTGCTGCCCGGCGGGCATTCCGATGGCGCTGGCCTGCCCACGGGTTGGGCCGACTGGCTCAACACCGACATCGCCCTGCCCGCCGGCACCACCGCTTGGGCCGACGCGCTCGCCTGCACGGCCGCGCCGCCAGCGCTGGAGGTGGGCGCCGACGACCTCGCGCTGCTGCCCTACACCAGTGGCACGACGGGCCATCCCAAGGGCTGCATGCACAAGCACCGCAGCCTGCAGCACAACATCTTTGCCGGCGGCCTGTGGGCCAATGTCAGCCACGAGGACGTGGTGCTCGGCGTCGTGCCGATGTTCCACATCACCGGCATGGTCGTCATCATGCACGGCACGCTGGCGGCCGGCGCCTGTCTGGTGCTGATGCCCCGCTGGCAGCGCGAGTACGCCGCCCGCCTCATCAAGGAGCACCACGTCACGCGCTGGACCAACATCCCCACCATGGTCATCGACCTGCTGGCCAGCCCGCAGGTGGACAGCTTCGACCTGAGCAGCATGGTCACGATCGGCGGCGGCGGCGCGTCCATGCCGCAGGCCATTGCCGAGCGGCTGTGGCAGCGCTGGGGCCTGCGCTACATGGAAGGCTATGGCCTGACCGAGACCGCCGCGCCCAGCCACAGCAACCCCTACGACTCACCCAAGCAGCAATGCCTGGGCGTGCCCTACATCAGCTGCGACGCGCGCGTCGTCGACCCCGACACGCTCAAGGAGCTGCCGCCCGGTGAGGCCGGCGAAATCATCGTCCACGGCCCCATGGTCTTCGACGGCTACTGGCGCCGCCCCGACGCGACCGCGGCTGCCTTCATCGAGTTCGAGGGCAAGCGCTTCTTTCGCACTGGCGACATCGGCTATGCCGACGCCGATGGCTATTTCTTCATGACCGACCGCCTCAAGCGCATGATCAATGCGAGCGGCTTCAAGGTCTGGCCGAGCGAGGTCGAGAACCTGATGCATGCCCACCCGGGCATTGCCGAGGCCTGCATCATCTCGGCGCCCGACGCCTATCGCGGCGAGACCGTCAAGGCGGTGGTCGTCAAGCGCGCCGGCCATGAGTCACTGACAGCCGACGAGCTGCGCGACTGGTGCCGCGCCAACATGGCCGCCTACAAGGTGCCGGCCCTGATCGAGTTCATGGACAGCCTGCCCAAGAGCGGCGCCGGCAAGGTCATGTGGCGGGCGTTGCAGGAGCGCGAGAAGACGCGTGGGGGCTGATCCGCTTGCGCGTCAGCCCTGTGCCGGGCTTTTACCTAGCCTGCGCGGCAGCGGCGCCTAGGCATTTCGCCCCATGAGCGTTGGCATGCCTTAGACCCAGACTGAACGGCATCGATCACCGCAAGAGGAAGCGATGCCCAAGCCGACCGCCAACGCCATGGCAAACACGCGGCGTACCGTGCAGTCCTACGAGGCGTATGCGCGCCAGTACGACACGCTCGTCGACGCCGAKCGCCCGCCGCACATCCAGGAGGCGCTGCAGCGCCTGGTGCACTGCCTGCCGCCCGGCGGGTCGGTGCTGGAGATCGGTTCCGGCCCGGGGCGCGACGCGGACTTCGTCGAGGCGCTCGGCGCGGTCGTCCGGCGCAGCGACGCTGCGCAAGCCTTCCTCGACCTGATGGCGGAGCGCGGCAAGGCGGCCGACCTGTTGAATGTCATCACCGACGAGCTCGGCGGGCCCTATGACGGCGTGCTCGCCATGGGGGTGCTGATCTACGTCGACCGCGAGCAGATCGATGCCGTGCTGCGCAAGATCCACGCGGCCCTGAAGCCCGGCGGGGCTTTCCTGGTCGCGATGCGCGAGGGCGAAGGCGAGACGGACGGCGATTGGCACACCGTGTGCTGGACCGGCGAGCGCTTCGCCGCGCGGCTCGCCGCGGCCGGTCTGTCGGTCGCGTGGCGGGTCCGGAGCGTCGGCGGCGACGGCAACGACTGGGTCACTTTCCTGGCCAGGAGGGCGTCATGAGCCGGCGCGGCCTCGCCCTGTTCATCATGCTCAGCGTGCTCTGGGGCATGCCTTACCTGCTGATCAAGGTGGCCGTCGCGGAGGTGCCGGTGCCCTTCATCGTCTTTGCCCGTACGGCGCTGGGAGCCGCGGTGCTGCTGCCGTTCGCGCTGCGTGGTGCCGGCATGGCGGCGCTGCGGGCGCATTGGCGCCCCATCCTCGCCTTCGCGGTCGTCGAGATGATCGTTCCACAGGGCTTGATCGTGCATGGCGAGCTGCACATCAGCAGTTCGATGGCCGGCTTGCTGGTGGCGGCCACGCCCATCATCACGGTGGCGCTGAATCGACTGCGCCGCGATCACGACCGCCTCGGTGCAGGCCGCCTCGCCGGCCTGCTGTGCGGGCTTGCGGGCGTTGCGGTGTTGGCGCTGCCGGCGCTCGGCGGTGATCGGCTGTCCGTGCTCGAGGTGCTGCTCGCCGCCGCCTGCTATGCGGGGGGATCGATGATTGCGGCGCGCTGGCTCGGCGATGCGCCTGCGATCCCGATGACGACGGCCTGCCTGGCCCTCACGGCGCTGACCTATCTGGTCCCGGCCCTGGGCAGCTGGCCCACGGCATGGCCCAGTACCCAGGCGACAGCCGCGATCGTCGCGCTGGGCATCGTCTGCACCGCGGTCGCATTCGCGGCCTTCTTCCTGCTGATACGCGAGGTCGGCTCGGAGCGCGCCGTCGTGATCACCTACGCCTCGCCGGCCGTGGCCGTCGCCGCCGGTGTGGCGCTGCTCGGCGAGCCGCTCGACGGCCGCATCCTCATCGCCTTCGCCCTCATCCTCTGCGGCTCCTGGCTGGCCACCTCGCGCGGGCCGCGAAGCCTGGCGACCGCGTCGCCTGCCAAGGGCCAGGCCGTCATGCCCAACCATCGATCAAGTCCAGTCAACCCCGGAGGCAAGTGAATGCAGAACCACGACATCTTGTTTGTGCAAGGCGCGGGCGAAGGCGCGCACGCCGAAGACCAGGCCTTGGCGACTTATCTGAAGAACGCCATCGCGCCCGATCATGCAGTCCGCTATCCCAAGTTCTCCGGGCTGGAGAACGTGGTCTACAAGACATGGAAGGACGAGATGGCGGCCGAGCTGAAAAACTCCGGCGACCCGCGCATCGTGGTGGCGCATTCCCTGGGCGGTGCCGCGGTGCTGAAGTACCTGACGCAGGAGCGCCGGGACCTGTCGCTGGCCGGGCTGTTCCTCATCGCCACGCCCTACAAATGCGCCGATGGCGAATGGGGTGGCGACGACTTCGCGCTGCCCGTCGATTTCGCCGCGACCGTGCCCAGCATGGGCGCGATCGTGCTGTATCACAGCGCGGACGACGAGTGGGTTCCCTTCTCGCACCTGGCCCGGTGGGCCGAAAAACTCCCGGGTGCGACCTCACGTGCCTTCACCGATCGCGGCCATTCCTTCTCTGCGAAGGCATTCCCCGAACTGATCGCCGACATCAGGTCGCTGTAGCCGGCGGCCTCACACGGCGCTGACCAGGCCGAGCCGGTGCGCGGCCGCCGCAGCGGCGCCTCGCGACGGCACCTCGAGCTTGGCCAGGATGTTCGACACATGCACGCTCGCCGTCTTCACGCTGATGAACAGCGCCGCGGCGATCTCCCTGTTCGAGCGGCCCTCGACCAGCAGCGCCAACACCTCGACCTCGCGCGCCGTCAGGCCCTGGGGCGAGGCTGAGGGCGCGCCGCCCTCGCCTGGCCAGAGCTCGACCCTGCCCCGGCCGGCCGCGGTGGCGAGTTGCGCGCTCAAGGGCTCGGCGCCCAGCTGCCGCGCGAACTGCGCCGCGCGCCGCAGCGCCGCTGTGGCCGCGCCACGTTGGCCAGCGGCAAGACATGCGGCACCCTGCCGCATCAACGCGTAGGCCAGCCATGGAAGGTTGCCGATCTCCTGCCAGGCCGCGACCGCGGCGCCCCAGGCGACGGCATCCGAACCGCTGCCCAGGCGGCTGCGCTCGGCCAACGATGTCAGGGCGCAAGCCCGCTCCACCGGGCCGGGCTTGGCCAGATGCTCGGACGATTCCACGAGCAAATCGCGCAGCGCATCGGCACGGCCCGACCCGATGCAGGCGCGCCACGCATGGGCGATCAGCGGCCAGAGCAGTCGTGGCGGCAGCCAGCCCCTGAGCGCCCCGATGCCATGGCCGGCCTCGACGGCGGCGGCCGTGTCGCCTTGAAGCAGGGCGATCGCCATCGACAGCTGGCGCTGTGCGGCGGCGCGGCGAGGCGCGTCCTGCGGACTCTCTCCGGCGGCGGTCAGGGCTTTCAAGGCGCGCTCTGCCACGGCCAGATTGCCTCTGCCGGCCGCGATGAGGCCATCCACCTGCGACAACTGCAGGCTGCCCAGAGGCGAGGGATCGAGTTCGCGAGCCTCTGCAATCAGGTCGATCGCGTCGTCCCAGCGCCCGACGGCCATCAGCGCACGCGCAAGAAGCTGGGCGACGGACGCGCCCATATAGCGGGCCTGGCCGAGCTGGCGTGCCCGCTGCCAGGCCATGCCTGCCGCCTCGACCGCCGCCGCGTGCTCGCCGCGCGCATCGAGCAGGTCGACCATCGCGACGCGGGCGATCATCTCCACACGCCCTGAAGCGCCGGCCTGCGCTTCACCCAAGGCGCGTTCAAGCCGCGTCATCGCGGCCATGTCGCCGACAGGCCGGGCGAGTGCACCGGACACCAGGGCCTCGACCGTCCACTCGGCCTCGCCGAGCCGCATCGCCAACGCGTCCAACTCGTCCGCCAGCGCTTGTATCTCGTTGGCGCGACCGTGCAGGGCCAGCGCACGGCAGATCTGGCCGAGCGCCGCCGCCCGTGTGCGCGTCGGCCCCGGGGCAAGACGCAGTGCCTCGCGAAGGTCGGCCAGCTCGCCCGCATGCAGGCTCTGCTGGCGCATCATGGCGCGCTCGAGCAACAGCGCGGCGATGCGCTCGCCGTCGGTCACCGGATCGAGTTCTGCGAGGCCCGCTTCGACGATGCGCTGCCCACGCTCGGTCTCAACGGCCCAGCAGGCGGCATCGGCCGCGGCCTCCAGCAGCTGCGCCCGATCGATGCCTTGCGGGCGCTGCGTCGGCTCGACGCGGGGCCACAGGTCGAGTGCATGTTCGAGCATCGTCAACTGCTCGGCATAGGCCAGGCGGGCGGTGGCCTCGCGCGCGGCCTGCCAGGCCGCGTTGAGCGCCCGGGCCGGGTCGTCTGCCGCGCGCCAGTGCAAGGCGATGCTGGCCGCCACCCAGGCGTCGGCGCCCAGCGACGGGTCGGCCTCGAGGGCCTCGGCGTAGGCGCGATGCAGGCGCTGTCGCTCGCCGGGCAGCAGGTCGCCGCCAATCGCCTCCTGAATCAAGGCATGGCGGAAGGCGTAGCCCTCCGCGTCGGCCGCGATGACGACATGCGATGTGACTGCGGCGCGGAGCGCTGCATCCAGGCCATCGGCGCCGACGACGGCGGCCAGCAGCCGATGCCTGACGCGAAGGCCACCCACCGCCATCGCGTGCAGGACTTCGCGTGCCCGTTCCGGCAACTCGTTCACCGCGCCAAGCAGCAGATCGCGCAGCGAACCCTGCAGCTGGGTTCGCACGGCACCCTCCGGCGTGACCAGGGCTTCGGTGAACAGCGGCACGCCACCGCCGCGGGTGTGGACGGCGTTGACGACATCGGGTGCCGGCTCATGGCCCAGCATGGCGCTCAGGTGCAGCGCCACGTCGGTGCGCGACAGGCGCGGCAGGGCGAGCGGGGTCACCCCTTCAATCCGGGCCAGCTCCGCCAATCCGCCACGCAGCGGATGCGCTCCTGCCAGCGCCTCGGTCCGGTACGACGCGACCAGCAGCAGGCGGGTGCCTTGCAGGTTGCGAGCCAGATAGGCGAGGAGGTCGCGCGTCGCGCGATCGGCCCAATGCAGGTCTTCCAGCACCAGCACCACCGGGGCCTGGGCGGCCAGACTCTGGAGCAGCAGGCGCAATGACTCGAACAGCCGCGAGCGCGCCATGCCGGGGTCGCCTTCCGATGGTGCCGGCCCCAGCTCGGGCAGCAGCCGTGCCAGTTCGCGCGCGCCGGAATGCCCCACGAGCGTGACGATCTCGGCAACGCCGCGCAGCTGCACCAGGCGCCGCACGGCCGAGACGAAGGGCGCGAACGGCAGCCCCGGCTCGCTTTGCTCGACACACCAGCCGCTCAGGACCAGGGACTGGCGGCCGAGGCGCTCGGTTGCTTCCCGGATCAGCCGGCTCTTGCCGCCACCACCCTCTGCGCTGATCACGACGGTGCGCACCGTTCCCGCGCAGGCGTCGGCGAACGCGTCCGCGAGCACATCTAGCTCGCTGTCGCGACCGACCATCAGGGGACTCAAGAGACGCTTCACGCTTTGGGAGGGACGCCTGCCCAGGTCTCGGTTGTCGCGGGCGGCGCCGCGGCCATTATCCCG
This sequence comes from Roseateles sp. P5_D6, assembly GCF_054049415.1. NCBI lineage: Bacteria > Pseudomonadati > Pseudomonadota > Betaproteobacteria > Burkholderiales > Sphaerotilaceae > Roseateles > Roseateles sp. P5_D6. The sequence continues at coordinate 42,032 of NZ_JBFUMK010000006.1, forward strand.
ATGGTGTGTCCGAATACGGCGTCGAATCGTGCCGTGCTGATTCAGTGGTATTCCGAGACCAGATCGTCGTCCCGGGACTTTTGCGTCGCGGGCTGGGCCGCCGGCCAGAGGGCTCGCAACCGTGACAGGGCAGCCGCTTCGTGCAGGCCTTCGGCGAGCAGGTGAGCCACGCTGGAGATGAACTCGGCCCGGGGCACGCCGTGGGGCCGGGAGGCATGCGCCGGGCTCATGCGCTCCGCGCGTGACGGAAGGGCGACGTCGGTCACGTCGATGCAGGCGCTGGCCCAGCGCTTTCTGACCGACATGGCGCAGGCTGGCAGGCCGGTCTCGACGACCAGGCCGTCCACGCGCCTTCCTCGCCGTGCATTCGGCAGCGCCAGCATCGGTCCTGCGGCGACGTTCAAGACCGAGCTGCGCGCTCGCTTGCGAAAGTGAGGCAACAGCGCGCCGGTCAGCTGCTGGACGCCCAGCTGATGGGCTTCCAGCTTCTCGTCGCTGTCGTCAGCGTCGAGCAGCGCATGCAAGCCCGGCAGATCCCTCACCGGGAAGGCGATCGAGATGTTGACGAGCATGTTCAGGTGGGCCCAAGTCGCGGCGATCTGCTCGCAGAAGCCAGCGACGCTCCAGGGGTTGGTCAGATCCAGGTCGATGGCCCGCATGCGGGGGTTGGCGCGCGCGACGGCCTGAGCGGCGCCAGGCTCGCCGCCGAAGATGATGACCTCGTTGCCCAGCCGGCACAGCAGTTCGGCCAGGCCGCGGCCGATGCCACGGGTGCCGCCGGCGACGAGAATGGTGTTGCCTTGCATCGTCATGTGGACCTCCTTGCGCGAAGGCCCGCATTGAATCGGCCGGCGCCCATTTTGAGCAGTCGATTCCGGTCATGTGATTGCACGATTCGCCCATCGTGCGGCCCGCTCGAACCGAGCCGGGCGGCCGCCCCAGGATCGATAGCCCAAAACCGCCAAGCTCTTGCACGATCCAGTCATTCCTGAGCGGTTCGTTCGCGCGCCTCTTGAGCCGCACGGGCGCAGCGGGTACGGTTGCGCCATGGGCTCACTCGAAGAATTGCAAAGGCTGATCAAGCGCCACGCCACCTCAAAGGGTGATCGCAATGCAGGCGACGTGTTCGCGGTGGCGGCCGAGGCGCCGACCGAGCTCCAGCACGTGGTGCTGGAGCCGACCTTCGTGGTCGTGGCGCAGGGCGCCAAGCGCGCCATGCTGGGCGACGAGATGTTCGAGTACCGCGAGGGCCAGTTTCTCGTGGTGAGCGTGGACCTGCCCATCGCCGGCTGCGTGATCCAAGCCAGCCCCGAACTTCCCTACCTGGCCGCGGGCTTGACGCTGCAGCTGGCAACCATCTCCTCCCTGCTGCTGGAGATGGACCCCGCGGAAGTGGCCGCGAGCGAACCCGCCGGCTTTGCGGTCAGCGACGCGCCCGAGGACCTGCTGGACACCGTGGTGCGCCTGCTGCGGCTGAAGGACTCGCCGCGCGACGCCGCCGTGCTGGGCCCGCTGGTGGAGCGCGAGCTGGTGTGGCGGCTGCTGCACGGCGCCCAGGGCGCCATGGTGCGGCAGATCGGCCTGGCCGACAGCCGGCTGTCGCAGATCGGGCGGGCCATACGCTTCATCCGCGCCCACCATGCCGAAGCCATCTCCATCCCCATGCTGGCCGACATGGTGGCCATGAGCGAGTCGTCCTTTCACCGCCACTTCCGTGGCGCGACGACCATGAGCCCGCTGCAGTACCAGAAGCTGATCCGGCTCCAGGAGGCGCGGGCGCGCATCCTGGCCGACGCCGGCGACGTGGCGGCCATCGGCTACAGCGTCGGCTACGACAGCCCCTCGCAGTTCAGCCGCGAGTACAGCCGCTTGTTCGGCGCGCCGCCCGGGCGGGACAAGCTGCGGCTGGGGCTGCGGGCGATGGGCGCGGGTGCGGGATCGCTGCCCGCCTGAAGCGGCCGTCCTGCCCGACACATCCAAGGATTGCAGCCTATCCGTTCGGAGGGCTGGCAACGCGCGCGCCGCTGGGCATGATGCGGGGCATGCTGCCCCATCCCCTGGACGAACGTACGCGCCGCGCGATGCTGCTGTTGTTCTACGCCCAGAGCGGCGTGAGCCTGGTGGCGGCGGCGCTGCTGGTGCTGTTGCATGTGGGCACGCAGATCGACCGGGTGGCGCTGCCGGCGCTGCTGGCCTGGGGCGCGGCATTTACAGCGCTGATCGTGTTGCGCGTGCTGTGGAAGCTACAGGTGGCGCAGCTGCCGCAAGCCGCTGACCCCGCACCGTGGGAGCGCCGCGCCGAGCTGGGTGCGCTGCTCACCGGTGCACTCTGGGCGCTGGCGCTGGTGATGGCTTTCGACGCGCGGCAGGCTGCCACCCAGATGTACGCCGCCATGCTGGCCTGCATCACCTGCGTGGCCAGCATCAACGTGATGGCGCCGCAACCGCGCGCCTTCGTGATGCTGATCGCTCCCGTCGCCGTGGCACTGATCACGCTCTTCCTGTCGCTCGGCAGTTGGGGAGGCGCCTACAACGCCTTGCTGGTGCTGTCGGCCGTGGCCCTGGCGATGGCGCTGACTTTGCGCCACACCCGACTGCTGCGCGAGAGCCACGCGCTGCGCTTCGAGCGCGAGGCCTTGCTGGCCCAGGCCCAGGCTGCGCGCGAAGCGCAGACGCGCTTCCTGGCCGCCGCCAGCCATGACCTGCGCCAACCCGTGCATGCGCTGGGCTTGCTGGCCGCACAGGCCGCGCACGAGCTGCAGGGCCGGCGTGCGGCGCAGACGGCGGAGCAGTTGCAGGCCATGGCGCAGGCGCTGGACGGGCTGGTGGAAAACCTGCTCGACGTGTCACGCCTGGACAGCGGCGCCTTGCAGCCGCAGTGCCGCTCGCTGCCGCTGCAGCCCTTGTTCGAGCGCCTCTCCACCGAATACGCGGTGCTGGCCGAAGCCAAGGGCTTGCAGTGGCGGCTGCGCCCGACGGCGCTCTGGGTGCGCAGCGACGCGCAGCAGCTCGAACGCCTGTTGCGCAACCTGCTGTCCAACGCGCTCACGCACACCGTGCACGGCGGCGTGCTGCTGGCGGCGCGGCAGCGCGCGGGCCGTGTGCAGGTCGCCGTCTGGGACACCGGCCCGGGCATCGCGCCCGAGCACCACGAGCGCATCTTCCAGGAGTTCGTGCAGCTCGCCAACCCGGGGCGCGACCGGCGCCGCGGCCACGGCCTGGGCCTGGCCATCGTCGCGCGGCTGGCCAGGCTGCTGGACCACCCGGTGGACCTGCGCAGCCGCCTGGGTCACGGCAGCTGCTTCGCCGTGAGCCTGCCCGAGGACGAGCCCCGCCTGCTGACCGAGCCTCGCACCGTGCCGCAGGGGCAGCCGCTGCAGGGCCGCTGTGTGGCGCTGGTGGAGGACGACGAAGCGGTGCGCGAAGCCACCGTGACCCTGCTGCGCACCTGGGGCTGCGAGGTCTGGGCCGAAGCCGCGGTGGCGCCGCTGCTGGCGCGCCTGCGCGCGGCCGGTGCCCGGCCGCAGCGCCTCATCAGCGATTGGCGGCTCGCGCAAGGCGATGGGCTGAGCGCCATCGAGGCCTTGCGCGAGGCGTTCGGCGACAGGCTGCCGGCCCTGCTGATCAGCGGCGAGACCCTGCCGATGAGCGCGAAGGCCTTGCGTGCGCTGCGCGTGCAGCCGGCGCGCAAGCCACTGCCGGCGGCGGCGCTGCGCGCCTGGCTCAGCGCGCCCTCAGAACCAAATTCAGAACCAAATTCAGAACCGCCCTCAGAACCGCATTGAGGCCAGCCGCGCCTGCCCGGCCAGCGCGGCCTCGGCGCGGTTGCGCACGCGCAGGATGCGAAAAATCGTCACCAGATGACCCTTGACCGTCGGCTCACCCATGCCCAGCTCGCGCGCGATCTCCTTGTTGCTGCGGCCCTTCACCAGCTCGGCCAGCACCTCGGCCTGGCGCTGCGTGAGCGCCTCGTCGGGCAGGTCGGTGCTGCGCTGCAGCAGGAAGGGTGGCAGGTAACAGCCGCCAGCCAGCACCAGCTCCAGTGCGCCGAAAAGCACACCCACGTCGGCGCTCTTGGGTAGCCAGCCGGCGGCGCCACCGTCGAGGGCGCGCATGGCCAGCAGCGGGTCGCTGTCGGCCGACATCAGCAGCACCGGCAGCAGCGGCCACTCGGCGCGCAGCTGCTGGAGGGCCTGCAACGGCGCGAGTCCAGGCAGGTGCACGTCGAGCACGACGAGGGCCACGTCGGGCCGGCGTGCCAGCAGTGCCTGCGCGGCGGGCAGGCTGTCGGCTTCGCTCACTTCGCAGCCCTCGCGCTGCGTGCGCAGCAGCTGCGCCATGCCGACTCGAACGACAGGGTGGTCGTCGACGATAAGGAGGTGCAATGGCGCGGTCATGCCGCGCCATCATGCCGTCAAACGTGGGGTCCGGGTCAGGTTCGGTCTGGATTCGGCAACGTGTGCCGCCCCCGCCGCCGAGCGCCCGCCGTGAGGGCGGCCAGCCCGATGCCGAACAGGGCGACGGACGCCGGCTCCGGCACGCTGGCAACGCTGATGGCGCCACCCATGTGCGTCGAGGCGAGCTCCATCAGCGCCGAATCGAGCAGCACGACGTTTCCGAACGACAAACTGCTTTGTCCCACGGCTAGCGCGTGGAACGACAGGTGCACGACGAGGCCGTCGCCACTGACGCCCGGCCCGGGCCCGGCCAGGGTGTTGGCCGTGAATGACACCGTGCCGGCGCTGTTGTCGATGGTGCCGGGCAGGAAGAACGTCGCCCGGCCGCCGGCGGACAGGAAGTCGCCTTCCAGCACCGTGTTGGCCTGCACGATCGCCGGGTCGAAGGCGATGTCGAACTGGAAGGCGTACAGGTCCGGTGCGTCCGCAACGAGCACGTCCAGCGTGAAGGTGTCGCCCACCTGCACGGCAGGCGCGGGGGCAGCGAAGGACAGGGTCGTCGCCGACGCGGGCGCAGCCAGCAGCGCCAGCACCATCCCCCACAGGCAAGTCAGTTTCGTCATCTCTCTCTCCTTGGATCGAATGCAGTTCGTTGACGGCCGCTCAGGGGCAGGTCGTGCCCGCGGCAAGCTTTTGCGCGATGAACGCCAGGTCCCGGATGTCGACCACGCCGTCGCCGTTCACGTCCGCTCTCGCGTCGAATCCGGGCATGCCGGCGCGCTTGCCGAACGAGGCCTTGACGACGGCCTGGTCGCGGCAGTCGATGGCACCGTCGAAGTTCACATCGCCCGGCAACGCCACGACGGTGAAGGAGGCCGCACCCATGCCCGTGTTGCCGGCGACGTCGGCGGCGATGGCGCTGTAGCGGTGGCTGCCCGGGCCGAAGGAAGACGCCAGGCCGCGAATGTCGGCACAGTTGGTCGACGCCACGCCGGACTCCTTGTCCATGGCCTCGCACGTGATATCGACGCTCTGCCCCGGCGCGTACGAGCCCAGGTTGCCGCGGTAGACGACGGCGGGGGGTGTCTTGTCGATCTTGACCGTGAGGATGTTGCTGCTGTCGCTCTTGTTGCCCGCGACATCGACGGCGTACTTCGAGCCGGAGGACACGGTGCCCTGCTTGCTCAGGACCAGGTCGTCGGGGCAGACCGCGACGCCCGAGCCGCCCGTGTCGGCGCAAGTGAAGCGCACGACCACGTCGCCGGTGTACCAGCCCGCTGCGCCGGGTTGCGTCGTCGCGGCTGCCTTGATGGTCGGCGGCTTCAGGTCGACCCTGACGGGGCTGGTCGTGAAGCTGACGCTGTAGCCACCGCCCGTCAGGGTGTAGCTGAAGCCGTTGGGCGTGTCCTCCGACACGACCGCTCGATTGCCGATGCAGACGACGTCGCACTGGGGCGTGATGACGACCTGCCGGTTGGTCCAGGTACCGGGGGTGTAGGGCCGGCTGTCCGAGGTCACCAGGGTGTAGCCGAAGGTCGGGCGGTTGAAGGTGACGCCTGCGTTCACGCTGGCTACCGCCGTGATGAAGCGCGACCCTGGGAAGTCCGCGCGGATGATGCCGATGCGGCTGCCGGGGAGGTGGAACTGCGGACGCATCACATAGTCCGCGATCAGCGTGTTCATGCCCTCGTAGGAGATGGTGCACAGGCCGAGGGCGCAGGCGGTGCGCGGGAAGTCGGGAAAGGTGAATGCGTCGGCGGTGGCGCCGTCCACCAGCCCGGTCGACAGGCGCGGGGCACCCGTCTCGGCGCTGGAATGGCCGCTGGCGAAGAAATAGGGAAACCCGCCGTCAGAGCCACCACTGCCAACGTAGTAGAGCTGGCTGGTGCCGGTGATATTGGCTGCGTCTGCCAGATGGCTTTTGACGGGCAGCCAGAGCCGGTGATAGAGGTCCAGATTGCTGCGGAGTTTGTCGAACAGCACGGCCGTGTATCCCATCGAAATGATGGGCCGGTAGTAGTGGCGGGTGGACAGCGGACCCATGTATTGGTGGGTCAGCAGGACCTTGCCGCGTGCGTCACACGAGTTCGGATCGGGTTTCGAATTGAGCGGGGGCACCGGGCCCAAGGTCAATGTGGCCGGACCCGGGCAAGTGGCGGGCAGCAGATAGTCCGCATACTTTTGACCTGTGGCCACGCCATCGATGACGGCGGGTTGCTCCAGCAATGCGTCGAGCGCAGGCGCTGGGTCGCATTTGCAGTCGGCCGTCTCCATGACGACGCTCATGATGACCAGTTCCGACGGGTTGCTTTTCAGGAAGGCGACGGTCGGCTGCAGTACGCCGCTCTCGAAAGGCAGGAACATGTCGACACCGCCGTGAAACACGAGCAGCGCGCAGTTCGACGATTGGTAGTACTGGTTGCAGTCTTGAAGCGCAAGGAGGTCGTAGTACTTGAGCCGGATGTCCAGATAACGGATGCCCGAATCCAGCTGCTCCCGGATGGTCATGGTCTGCGTCTGCGCGATGGGGCCGCCTACACCGTGGAAGGTTCCGCTGTCATGCGTACCCGGCAGGGACAGCTCGGTGAGCTTCTTCGTGGCGCCGAGGGTCAGCATCCACTGGGGGTTGTGCGCCGCGGGCCCGGAGTCGTGCCAGTAGGCGCCGTCGTTGTGGGCCAGCGCGGGGGCGGGGCAGCACAGTGCGGCCCCGGCCAGCGCCAGCAGCGCGGCAAGGCGTCGACCGCTACGCGCAATCGAGGAAGTCAGCATGGAAATCTCCCTGTCAACTGGATCGGGCTGGCCGCCCATCCGCCGCGTCAACGGCTTTGGCCCGCTCGCAATCCACTCGTTGCAGGGCAGTCTAGGAAGCGCCGCCCGGGTTGCACAGCCGACAGACGGATGGGATGGGGGCATCCGTTTGGATGAGCAGTGCTCCGACAATCCGCGCATGTCTCATGCCGTATCCCTTCTGCGCGCCGCGCGCCTGGCGAGTGCCACCAAACCGTTCTCGGCTCGCGGCGGTTTCAAGCGCGAGCGCTGCGAAGGCTGCCGGCTGGTCTCCACGCACTGCATGTGCGCCTTGCGCCCGTCGGTGAACACGCGCGCCGCGGTGTGCCTGCTGATGGCCGACATCGAGCCGCTGAAGCCCACCAACACCGGTTGGCTGATCGCGGATACCGTCGCAGACACCTTCGCCTTCGGCTGGTCGCGAACCGAGCCCGACCCCGCGCTCCTGGCCCTGTTGAGCGAGCCGGCCTGGGATCCCTACGTCGTCTTCCCGGGCCAGTACGCCGCGCCGGAGCGTGTGGTGCATGCCGTTCGGCCGCACGTCGCGGGCCAGGACGGAGCAGCCAAGCGCCCGCTGTTCATCCTGCTGGACGGCACCTGGTCCGAGGCGCGCAAGATGTTCAGCCGAAGCCCCTACCTGAACTCCATGCCGGTGCTCAGCCTGGCGCCCGCCGAGGCCTCGCAATACAGGCTGCGCCGGTCACGTTGCGGCGACCATTTCTGCACCAGCGAGGTGGCCGCGCAGTGCCTGAACCTGGCGGGTGACGAGGCCGCCGGCAAGACGCTTGACGCGTACCTGGGCGTCTTCACGCATCACTACCTCCAGGCCAAGAACCAGTTGCCCATCGCCTGGGAAGGCGCGGCGCATCAGCGTTTGGAAGAGGTGAGGGCTCAGCAGCCAGTGCGCGCCGCCTGACAGCATGTGCGCCATGGCGAAGTGGCGCTGGTGCCGCCATGGGTCCAGCGCCTGCGAGCAGCCCGTCACGCGCTGGCCGCCATGGGTGCTGCGTCGGGCGCCTGCGCGGGGCTGTCGCGCCGGACGCGGAACCAGGCGGCGTACAGCGCCGGGACGAAGACGAGGGTCAGCGCCGTGGCCACGACAAGGCCGCCCATGATCGAGATGGCCATCGGCCCCCAGAACACGCTGTGGGTCAGCGGGATCATGGCCAGCACCGCAGCGGCGGCCGTCAGCACGACCGGGCGCGAGCGCCGCACCGTGGCATCGACGATCGCCGCCCAGGGCGCAACGCCGCGCGCGATGTCCTGGTCGATCTGGTCGACGAGGATGATGGAGTTGCGCATGATCATCCCGCCCAGCGCAATCACGCCCAGCAGCGCGACGAAGCCGAACGGCGCATTGAAGAGCAGCAGTGCCGGCACCACGCCGATCAGCGCCAGCGGTGCCGTCATGAACACCATGAACAGCCGCGAGAAGCTTTGCAGCTGGATCATCAGCAGCGTCAGCATCACCGCGAACATCGCCGGGAACACCGCGAACAGCGCCTTGTTGGCCTTGTCGCTCTCCTCGATGGCGCCGCCTTCCTCGATGCGGTAACCCGTGGGCAGGCTGTCGATGATGGGCTGCAGCGACGGCCGGATCTGCGCCGTGGCGTACGGGCCCTGCACGCCGTCGACCACGTCGCTGCGCACGGTCAGCGCCATGTCGCGGTTGCGCCGCCACAGCACCGGTTCCTCGAAGCCCGGCTCGACTCGCGCCACCTGGGACAGCGGCACGTTGACGCCGCTGCGCGTGAACAACTGCAGGTCGCCGAGCTGGCCAATGTTCTTGCGCTCCTCGGGCGTCGCCCGCACGACCACGTCGACGAGTTCCTCGCCGCGGCGGATCTGCGTCACCGGCGCGCCGTCCAGCGTGGTCTGCACCAGGCCCTGGATGTCGGCGCTGGACAGGCCCAGCAGCCGCGCCTTGTCCTGATCGACGTGCACCTGCACCGAGCGGACCTGCTCGTTCCAGTCCAGTTGCGTGTCGCGCACCAGCGGGTTCTGGCGCACCGTGTCGCGCACCCGGTAGGCGATCTCGCGCACCTGCGCCTTGTCCGGGCCGATCACGCGGAACTGGACCGGAAAGCCCACCGGCGGTCCGAACTCCAGACGCGTCACGCGGGCGTTGACGTCGGGCAGGACTTCGTCCTTGGCGAACAGCTCCATGAGACGGGCTCGCACGCGTTCGCGCTGTTCGGTACCCGCCGTCTTGACGACGATCTGCGCAAACCCCGGGTTCGGCAGCTCCGGCTGAATGGACAGATAGAAGCGCGGCGTGCCGGCGCCGGTGTAGGCGGTGAAGAACTCGATGTCCGGGTCCTTCGCCAGGCGCGCCTCGAGCAGCTTCACCTGGGCGGAGGTGGCGGCGAACGATGCGCCTTCGCGCAGCCGCAGTTCCACCAGCAGCTCGGGCCGCGACGCGGTCGGGAAGAACTGTTGCTGGACCATCAGCATGCCGGCGCCGGCGATGGCGAAAACCAGCACCGTGGTGCCCAGCACCCAGGCCCGGYGYTGCACRGCCCAGTCGAYGAYGCCGCGCAGCCGGCGGTAGACGGGCCGGTCGTAGGGGTCGTGGTGTGTGCCGGCCGCAAGATTCTTCGGCAGCAGCAGCACGCCGAGGTAGGGCGTGAACACCACGGCGACCACCCACGACAGGATCAGCGCCGCGCCGACGACCCAGAAGATGCCGCCCGCGTACTGGCCGGCGATCGACTTCGCGAAGCCCACCGGCATGAAGCCGGCGGCCGTGACCAGCGTGCCGGTCAACATCGGAAACGCGGTGGACGTGTAGGCGTAGGTGGCGGCGCGCATGCGGTCCCAGCCTTCTTCCAGCTTCACCACCATCATTTCCACCGCGATGATGGCGTCGTCCACCAGCAGGCCCAGCGCGATGATCAGCGCACCCAGCGAGATGCGGTCCAGCGCCCAGCCGGCGGCGTACATGACGGCCGCCACCAGCCCGAGCACCAGCGGTACCGACGCGGCCACCACGATGCCGGTGCGCCAGCCCAGGAACAGGAAGGACACGGCCAGCACGATGGCCAGCGCCTCCAGGAACGAGCGCTCAAACTCCCAGACGGACTCCGCCACCACACGCGGCTGATCCGCGTACTGCTGGATCTGCACGCCCGCCGGCAGCTCCTGCCGCACCTGCGCCAGCCGCTCGTCGAGCGCGCGCCCAAAGTCGAGCACGTTGCCGTTGGCCTGCATGGTCACGCCGATGGCCAGTACCGGCACGCCGTTGTGGCGGATGGTCATGCTCGGCGGATCTTCGTAGCCGGTGCGCACGGTGGCGATGTCGGCCAGCCGCAGCAGTTGGCCGCCCACCTCCAGCGTCACGTTGGCGACGTCCGCCGCGCTGCGCAGGCCGCCGTCCACCCGCACCTGCACACGATCGTGGGTGGTATCGGCCGAGCCCGCCGGGGCCACCAGGTTTTGCCGCGCCAGCGCGTCGAACACGGCGGTCGGGGCGATGCCCATCGCCGCCAGCCGCCGTGTCGAGATTTCAACGAACACGCGCTCGGCCTGCTTGCCCAGCACGTCGACCTTGCCGGCGCCGGCCACACTCTGGATGCGCCGCTTCACGTCTTCGGTGACCGTCAGCAGCTCGGCCATCGACAGCTCGGGCGCACTCACCGCGTAGAGCACGCTGTAGCGGTCGTTGTACTCGTCGTTGAAGAACGGCCCACGCACGCCTTCGGGGAACTCCTGGCGCACGTCGCCGATCTTCTTGCGCACCTGGTACCAGGCGTTCTCCAGCTCCGCCTTGCTACTGCCGCCCTTCATCCACAGCGTGATACCGCCATAGCCCTGGCGCGCGAAGCTGCGCACGTAGTCGAAATGGTCCAGCTCCTGCAGCCGGCGCTCGATGCGGTTGAGCACCTCGTCCTGCACCTCCTGCGCGGTGGCGCCCGGCCACACGACGATGGCCGTCATCGTCGGCACGTCGAAGTTGGGGTCCTCCAGGCGGCCCAGCCGGCTGAAGGAGAAGCCGCCGATGATGAGCGTCGCGATGATCAGGAACAGCACCATGGGCCGGTGCGTGACGGCCCATTCCGACGGGTTGAAGCGTTTCATGAGCCGCTCCTGGCGACGACAGCCGCGCCGGTTTCGGGCGTGCGCTCGACAGCGCGCACGGTGATGCCCGCATCGAGCTTCTGCGCGCCGACGCTGACCACCCGGCTGCCACCGGCCAGGCCGGTGACGTGCACCCGGGTGTCGTCCATGGCCACCACCTGCACGGGTGTGAACACCAGGCCGGAGCCCTTGGCGTTGAGCACCCAGACCCCAGCGGACGCGCTGGCCTTCACCAGCGCGGTGACCGGCACGGCGGTGGTCGCCGGCCCGGTCGCTTGCCCGGACAGGTTCAGCTGCATGGTGCTGCCCAGTGGCAGCGCGCCGACCTGCGCGCGCGATTCCGCGGCGGCCGCGTAGCGCACGCGGAAGGTCCGGCCCTGCGCACTGGCCAGCGGCGAGAGCTCGCGCAGCACCAGCCTCAGGGGTGACTTGGCGTCCTGCCAGGGCGTGGCCGTGGCGGTGAGCGTGCGCACCCGGCCGACCCACTCCTCGGGCAGTTCGGCAACGATCTCGCGTTCGCCTTCGCGGGCCAGCGACAGCACCGGCTGGCCCTCGGCCACCACCTGGCCGCGCTCGAAGCGCAGCGCGGTGACCACGCCGGCATAGGGCGCCACCAGCGTCGCGTAGCCCTCGCGATTGCGTGCCAGGTCGAGCTGGCGGCGCGCCTGCTCAAGCCGGGCGTCGGCTGCGTCGGCACGCGCCTTCTGRCGCTCGTGGTCGGCAGCGCCCACCGAACCGTCGGCCAGCAGGCGGCGCAAGCGCGCTTCGTCGGACGCGGCCTGCTGCGCATCCACCGACGCGGCCTGGACCTGGTTGGCGGCGGCACTCACGGCCAGTTGGTAGTCGGCGGGGTCCAGTCGCGCCAGCGCCTGGCCGGCCTTCACGGTGTCGCCCACCTCGACCAGCCTGTCCACCACCTTGCCGCCGGTGCGAAAACCCAGCTCCGTCTCGACCCGGGCGCGGACCACGGCGGTGAAGCTGCGACTTTGCGCCGACACGGCGGGGCTCACGGTGGTGACGAAGACCGGCTTGACGGCGGCGATCGGCGCGGGCGGGCCGCTGCAGGCGGCCAGGGCCAGGAGGGATACGGCAAAGAAGATTCTGTTCACTGGGATGCCCTCTCGGCAAAGGAAGTCATGGCACTGCCGGCACGGGTCGGCTCGAGACCGCCACCCAGGGCCTTGTAGAGCTGCACGTCGGCCAGCACCTGCTGAAGGCGGCTGTCCGCCAGGGTGAGTTCGCTGGACAGCACCGAGCGCTGCACGTCGAGCAGCACCAACAGGTCGATCTGCCCTTCGCGCTGCAGCGATTGCGCGCGCTGCAGCGAGCGGCGGCGATGCTCGACCGTGCTGGCCAGCGCAGTGGCTCGCTCGGCCTCCTGGGTGCGCACGAGCAGGCTGTCCTCGACCTCCTGCACGGCGACCAGCACCGCCTTCTGCCAGGCCAGCAGCGCCTCGTCGGCCCGCGCCGACTGCGCGCGGATGCCCGCATCGATGCGACCGGCGTTGAAGACCGGCATGGCAAAGGCCAGCGCCACGTTCGAGAAATGCACCGGCGCGAGATCGAGTGCATTCAGCCGCAGGTCCTCGCGACCGAACAAGGCACTCAGAAAGAGCTTGGGCCAGTACTGGGCTCGCGCCTCGGCGCCGCGCAGCGTCTCGGCCGCGACGCGCGACTCGGCAGCGATCAGGTCGGGCCGGCGCCGCAGCAATTCGCTGGGCTGGCCGGTGCCGATCTCGCGCGCAGCAGGCCAGGCAAAGCCTGCGTTCTCGTCAACAACGCGTGCCGACGGGTTGCGGCCCAGCAGCACGGCCAGCCGCGTCTGCGAGGTGCCCGCCAGCGTTCGCAACGGCGGCACTTGCGCGTCGAGCGCCCCGGCTTCGGCGCGCGCGCGATCCAGGTCGAAGGCACTGGCCTCGCCTTCGCGCAGGCGGCTGGCGACGCGGGTCGCCGTTTCGCGCTGGGCCGCCGCGAGCGCCTGCACGATGCGCAGACGCTCCTCGGCGCTGCGCAGCACGAAGTACTGCCGCGCCACCTCGCTGGCCACCAGCAGCCGTGCGCCTTGGACCCCGGCCGCCGCTGCGGCTGCATCAGCCTGTGCCGCGTCACGTGCCGCGCGCACGCCGCCGGCCAGGTCGATCTCCCAGGCCACGTCGACACCGGCACGCAGCGCTCGCGTGTCGGGCATGCCTTGCTTGACGGCGTCGGGCAGCCCGCTGCCGCTGCGCGAGGCCGAGGCCTGCACGCCCACCGTGGGCCACAGACGAGAGGCCGCGGCATCGCGGCCGGCGCGAGCCTGGGCGACGCGTTGCAGCGCAATCGCCACATCCTGGTTGGCAGACAGGGACTCGTCGATCAGCGCCGTCAGCACCGGATCGCCGTAGGCGGCCCACCAGGCGCCATCCAGGACCTGGACAGCGGCGGCAGCCGGCCMAGCCTGCGCGAATGCGGCGGACAGCGGCACCGAAGGCGTCGGCGGCTGCACGGGCGGTGCCGAGCAGGCCGACAGGATCGCCAGCGCTGCGGCGGCCGACACGAGGCGGATCGGTCGGGCGCCGGCGTGGCGATCGTGGCGCGGGGCAAGCGTTGTGAAGTTCTTCATTACTGTACTCTGTAGTCCATTAAGTTTAATGGCATATATTGGACTGTCAAGTACAGGAAGCTGCCGATGCCTAAAAACGAGAAGCAGGTCGAGCCCCCACCGCGTCGCGGCCGGCCGCGCGACCCCGAGCGCTTGCGGCGCATCGTGGAAGCGGCGCACAGCCACTTCAATGCGCACGGGCTGGAGCGGGCCAGCGTCGATGCCATCGCCGCCGAAGCTGGCGTCTCGAAGATGACCATCTACAGCCACTTCGTTTCGAAGGAAGGCCTGTTCGAGGCGGTGATTCGCGATCGCACCGACCGCGTGATGGGGGGGGTCGCGGGCGTCGAAGCGCTGGACCCGACACAGCCGCAGAAGGCGCTGCTGGCCGTCGGAGAGCAGTTCCTGACGCTGGCGCGCGAGGAGGAAGTGCTGGGCAAGTTTCGTTCGATCTATGGCGCCGCTGCGGTGCAGCGCGAGGCGTGCCTGGCCTTTTACAGGCAGGGGGCCGACCGGCTGATCAGCGACCTGGCGGCCTATCTGCGCCGCGCCGATGCGCAGGGCGCGCTGAACATCCGGCACCCGCGTCAGGCGGCGGATTTGTTCCTGTCGATGTTCCTGGGCGACGGCCACATCCGCGGCTTGTTGATGCTCGACATGCCCGACGCGCGGGAAGACAGGGCACTGCTGCGCGAGGCGGTGCGTGTGTTCATGGCGGCCTACGCGAAAGCACCTTGACGCCATGGCCCGACCGCGGACTTCGCGACTGGTAGAGCCGGTTCATGGCACCCCCTCAAACCGGGTCGCGCTGCATCGCGAGAACCTGTCCAGCGGCTCTCTGGCGCTTTTCAAGGTGAGGCGGAGAACGCCGCCTCCTCGCTACGGATAGATGATGTGAATCTGAGCCAGGGCCCTGTCCACACCTTCGCGCCTGACCTTGACGTTGTACTCGTGCTTCTTCTTCGCCGTTCCACCCGCGCCGAGGTTAAGCAGCACCTGACCCCAGGTTCCCGGTGCCGGCGCATCAAAGAAGGGATGGTGCGATCGTCCATTTCCATGGCGGCCGGCGGGTGAAGTTCAACGGGCAAGCCAGATCGTCAGCTCGATGGAGTTCTGACGCGAAGGGCCCGCTTCCGGCGGGAGAAGCCGACCAACGAGGTCAGCTCTCGGCCATAACCGGTCGGCCACCAGCGGCTGCTTTCGGGGCGTTGGTTCAGTTGCTTGCTGTAGATTAAATTCCACCCGCCGAGATGCTGCCTGTAGGTACCGGCGCGGCGTGCGGGGTTGTAGGCCTCTGCTTCGAGGCGCGCTCTTGCACAAGGGCTTGGCACTGCATTGCAGGCCACGGCCGCGCAACTTGCTAGTTGTCAATCGAATGACATTCTTCAGGGAGTCAGCTTGCTTCAAATCATCGAGGGCGTGGTTGCAGAGGGCTGTGAGTCCCCCTCGAAGACCTTCCGATGGACCGGCGCAGCCATCTTGGACGCCTGCACTGTTGCAGCTGCGAATGGACATCTACTGGTCCTAACAGCGGATGGATCCCTGCATGTCCTCGACCTGCAGCTATGTACCTCCACGCAAATTTGCAACGTTGATATGCCGGAGATCTCGCCCGGCGAAGAAGACTCACATTTCGGCGGGCCCAAGTATTGCCTTCACGCCTCGCCTGACGGTTCATATGTCGCAGTCGTCGTCGACCGCGGAAGGACGGGAATCGTCGTGGAGGCGCAAACCGGCAGAACGACGTTGCAACTGGATGGGGGCGACTACTACGAAGAAACTGTTCCTTTCAGCGCCTGCTTTCTTCGCCTGTACGGACGCGATGTCTTTGTCCATCGCGCTGAGTGGAACCGCCTCGACGCGGCAGACCCGGCGACTGGATCAGCCCTCACCGACCGCTACATCGCTCCGTATGTGTCGGCCGGCGAACGGCCGGATCACTATTTGGACTACTTCCACGGGCAAGTCCTACCCAGCCCTGACGGGAAGCTGCTTTTTGACGACGGATGGGTCTGGCATCCCACGTCCATCCCGAGGATCTGGTCCGTCGATCAGTGGTTGGGATCCAACCCATGGGAGAGCGAGGACGGAAGCTCGATCATTGACCTAGGAATGCGTGACGACTGGACCCAACCAGCTTGCTGGATTGATGAACAGCACATCGCTGTGTGGGGCGCGGTAGGTTTGGACGACGAGGACTGTGAAGAAGTGAAGCACGACCCGGGCGTGCGGATTCTTGGGGTGGCTGGAGGCAAGTTGGGCGCTGACGGCTGGTGGCCCCTATTGGGCATGGAAAACGCAACCGCGCTGTTCAGCGACGGCACCCGTTTGTATGTCGCGGCAGCCGAGGGGACGACCGTGTGGGACATTGGTTCACGAGAGCGACTTACCCAATTTCTCGGCTTTGTTGCACGACGAATTGATCGTGCACGGAAGACCTTAGTGGCGTTCGGTCACCATGAGATTCAACAGGTCGAGTTGCCGTGGTGAGTGACACGAGCCAAGCTGGACGAATTGGACCTAGGTCGCATGTCGGGCGTGCGGCGCTTGTCCGCGCAGTGCTCAAATGATGGGCACATTACGGGCGTCCCGCGCTCGGCGATTTGGCCCACAAAGCATGCTCATCGACCCGCTCTCCTGGTGGACTTCCGAAGTCTCCGAATTTGCCCCAGTTGGACATGTGCTTCGTAGTCATCTGTACGACAGGTGGACTCGCTTCCATTCCTTGCCTGAATCCAAGCGATACGCTGAGAGCGGGTCTGAGCATGAGGAGGTTCTGAGGCGCCACCTAGCCGTCGCGAACGAGCTATTTGCGGCAGGAGAGCCGATCTACGTGTACAGGTCTTACCTATCGGAGCGAAGACTGAAGGGCAAGCTAAAGCATATGCTTGCCGGGAACCAATTGCGCGAATCCATGGTCCGGCTACCAACCGGACTGAGCATCCAGTACGAGGGGGACGGGTATTACTGTGTGCGGGCTCTGGCAACACGTTGGGTGCCGCTGTGCTTTGGCACGCTCACCAGGCAAGTTGCAAACTGGGAAGAGACCGGCGTGGCGTTTGTGTCGCCGGCCACCAAGAATATTTACTGTCCCTACGATGGCGGAATGGATCTATTCCCAGCAACGAGCAGTCCCCGCTCCCTTGAGGCCAAGTTCCATGCATGGATGTCGAAGCGAGAGGACAGGAAGTAGGGCAACGTTCGGGCAACGCAGTGCGTGAGGCAGGTGCCGGCCAGGAGCAGACGTCCGCCTGAGCCAGCTTAGAGGTAGGCTGGCGGCACCAGTGCACCAAGGAACCAAGGAACCAATATGGCCGATGCATGGGAGACGTTTCCCGCGCAGATGGGTGAGCATCTGGCATACATCAGCTTCAACAAGAGCTATGCGGAGATAGCCGAGAAGGATCCGCGAACCTACTTGTTTCAAGTGCGGTTGCAGTTCAAGCGGCCGACGCCACGGGGAATGCCAACGGGAGAGGAGTTTCCAGATGTCTCGCGAGTCGAGGATCTGCTCGACGCTGCAGTTGTTTCTGGAGGCGGACTCGAAGTAGGCCGCCTGACCGTTAAGGGACACCGTACCTTTTATTTCTACGTGCCTTTTCAGGAGCAGAAGGCCAAAGAAATCGTTGCCTCAGTGTCCGGACAGACCACGTACCAGCTTCAATACTCTGTCGAGCTGGATCAGGCGAAGGGTGGATTCTGGAAGGAGCTATATCCCTCCGTCGACGACTGGCAGGTAATTGGTGACCTGAGGGTACTTGACTCCCTGAGAACGCAGGGGGACGTTGCCGAAGCACCTCGCGAGGTGTCTCACTGGGCATACTTCCCCGCCCAGAGCCAAGCTCGACAATTTGCCGATTGGGCCAACCTCAATTTCTATGCGGTCAACTCCGTCGAGTCCACCGATGACAAGAAGAAGGTTGTCGTGCGCTTCACCCACAAGGGCAACATGGAGTTGGCAGACATAACACGCCACACCATCGCTATCAATCGCAAGGCTCGGGAACTCGGCGGCAATTACGACGGTTGGGAGACCAGTGTCGAGCGCCGCCGCTGAACCACGGCGTTTTGGTCGACTTCGGAAGCGGGACTAGCACCGAGACCTGCGTAAACCCAGGAATTGGGCGGAAGATTTAGCCTCGCTAAAGGTCATCAGGGTTGGGACTTGCCTTCCACCGCTCTCCAGGGCAAGCGACAGCTTTTCGGCAGTTCACTTCAACATAGGCGACGTCAGCTTTGGGTCGAAAGCCGCTATTCAGCAGGCCTCGACGCGACGAGCCGCAATCAGCTCGAAACCGACAGTCACGCCCCTCGAGCGAGCGCCGCGTGACCGCCAACCGCATTGCCTCGCCAGGCCGACCTAACATGGCTACATGCTGACCCGACCCCGCTACGTTCTCGCCGTGCCAGATCGCGCGCGCTCGGCGGCGGTATGAAGCAGGCCTGGGCCGCGTTGGGGGCTCGCGGTGGCGAGGCTCTGCAGACCGAGCTGCTGGCCCGTTATGCGGAGCCGCATCGCGGCTATCACACGCAGCAGCATCTGGACGAGTGCCTGGCGCTGTTCGACGAGTTTGCGCATCTCGCCGAGCGGCCCGCCGAAATCGAGATCGCGCTGTGGTTCCACGACGCGATCTACGACGTGCATCGCCATGACAACGAGGCTCAGAGCGCCGACTGGGCACGGGCCGCGCTGCTTGACGCGGGCGCGGCGGCCGACGTGGCCGACAGCGTCGCGGCCCTGGTGCTGGCCACGCGCCACAGCGCTGCGCCGCAGACACCGGACGAGCAGCTGCTCGTCGACATCGACCTCGCCATCCTCGGCGCGGCGCCGGCGCGCTTTGCCGAGTACGAGGCGCAGATCCGCCGCGAATACGCCCATGTGCCGGCGGCCGTCTTCAATGAAAAGCGCGGTGCCATCCTGGCCGGCTTTCTGGCGCGGCCCGCGCTCTACGGCACGCCGGCCCTGCGCGAGCGTTTCGAGGTGCAGGCACGTGCCAATCTGCAAACCGCGCTCAGCGGCTTGGCACAGCCGACCCCGCCTTGAACTCGCTGCGGCCCGAAGGCTCTAGCAGCAGATAGAGCAGCGGCCCGAAGGACCCGGCCGCCAGCGTGATCAGCGCGAACGGCCAGACCGTGCGGCCGGTCTGCCGCGCGTCGCGCCAGATGAAGCCCAGCGCGATCCACGACATGATCACCAGGTCCGCCAGCACCTGCCAGGCACCGAGGCTGCTCATGCCGGCCTGCCAGATGCCGAGGTAGCCGACCTGCCACATCACATAGGTCGAGAAGGCACCGAAGGCGGCGAGGGCGAGGATCAGGGCGGTTCTCATGACGATCTCCTTGGAGGGTGGTTGATGGCCTCATGCTCGCCAGTCGCATGCACCGCCGCAATGACCTGGGAGGTCATCGCGGCAGCGCGATGCATGGCCTATGGTCCGGCCCCATGAAGCTGTTCGTGCCCCTCGCGCTGGCCCTCGTCGCCCTGCTGCATGCGCTGCCGCTGGCCGGCGTGCTCGGCGCCACCAAGCTGTCTGCGCTCTACGGCGTCGATGCCCGCGACCCCGCGCTGGAGCTGCTGCTGCGCCACCGCGCCGTGCTCTTTGGCCTGCTCGCGGCCCTTCTCGCCTGGGCCGCCTGGCAGCCGGCGCTGCGCGGCCTCGGGCTCGTCGCGGGCCTCGTCAGCGTCGCATCCTTCCTGCTGCTGGCCTTGCAGGCCGGTCCGCTATCGTCGGCCCTGGCCACCGTCTTCAAGCTGGATGTCCTCGCGCTGATCCTGCTGCTCGTCGCCAGCATCGTTCACCTGCTACCCATGCCATCCCCATGACCGCCACCCTCGCCACCCTGCGCAAGTCGCGCCGCGTCAGCCAGCTGGAGCTCTCGCTGCGCGCCGGCGTCTCGCAACGCCATCTCAGCTGCATCGAGACGGGCCGTGCGCGCGCCGGCCGCGAGACGCTGATCGCGCTGCTCGATTCCCTCGGCGCGACGCTTCAGGAGCGCAACCAGGCCCTGCTGGCCGCCGGCTACGCGCCCGCACACACGGAGCGCGCGCTGGACGCACCCGAGATGGCGCCGGTGCGCGCCGCGCTGGAGCAGCTGATCCACGCCAACGGCGCGGCGCCGGCCCTGGTGCTGGACGGCGAATACAACGTCGTCATGGCCAACGAGGGCCTGGCGCGGTTGATGACACTGCTGGGCTTGCCGGGCCAGGCGATGCTCGGCCAGCCGCTGAATCTGCTGCGCGCCGTCTTTGCGCCCGGCGGCCTGCGCTCGCTGTGCGTGGACGAGGCCTGGCTGTGCGGCGAGATGTGGGCCCGCGCCTGCCGCGAGGCCGAGCACCTGCCGCGGCTGCGCGCGCTGCTGGACGAGCTGCGCCCGTCGCTGCAGCCCTGGGCCGCCGTCGAGACCGGCAACCTGCCGGTATTGGCCTTTCGCTTGCGTGCGGCGGACGGCCAGGTGCTGAGCTTCTTCTCCACCATCACCAGCTTCGGCACGCCGCTGGACATCACGCTGGCGTCGCTGAAGGTGGAGCACCTCTTTCCTACCGATGAGGCAACGCGTTTGGCGCTGGCGGAGGGCTAGGCCGGCCGATCTTGGGTCTTGGGAACTCTGACCCGAACAGCACAACGCTCTGACAAAGAGCGCCGAGCAAGTCTGGCGCCGCAGAGCGGCCAGCGCCGCGCCCGTCACCAGTTGTGAGGATGCGGCTGCGATGCGGCCGCTGCATCCTTTCGGCCTGAGAAACCCCACCCACCGACACTGCATGCGCCGTACCCGAAGCTCGCGCCCATTCCGAGCCTGGCGCACCACGGCCACCGCGTTGCTTGCGATGACGCTCGCGGGGGTACTGGCGCCTGAGTGCGCCAGCGCTCAGCCCGCCAGCGCCGTGCAACCCTTCAGCGGGCGCTACGAAGGGCGGCAGAAGGTGGCCTTCCTGACGGCCACCGCTCTGGCCAGCATCGAGTTGCGGCGTTCGTCGCGCTTCATCGTCTACACGATGCGCACCACGGTGAGCGTCGCTTTCGTCGAACGCCGCTTCCAGGAATGCAGCGTGATTCGCATCGAGGGCGAACGGCTGCTGCCGATGGAATACGTGCACCGCGATGAGTCCAGCCCGGAGCACAACGTCCACACGCGTTTCGACTGGGTGGCCGGCTTGGCGAAGACGACGCTGGGCGGCAAGCCGAGCCCCCAGGCTGTGTCGCTGGATGGGCCGACCTGGGATCCGATGTCCTACCAGGTGGCGCTGATTGCGCTGGCTTCCAGGCATCAGCCGGGCGACCATGACCGTTTCCGGGTGATTGAGCGCGGGGTATTGAAGGAGCACGAGGCCACGTTCGAAGGGCCGGTGGCCGCGACGGACGCCGGCCCGCTGCAGTACGGCATTGCAAGCCGAAAGAGCAAGGGCCTGATCGCGCTGCGGCTGCTGCCGAGTGAATCTTGGCGGCCGGCGCGCGTGACGTTGGACGAAGTGACGATAACGCTCATGCCAACGCCGGTGCCTGCGCCGACGGTCCTGCCCGAGGAGGGCGTACCGTCGTGCGAGAACGGGCGCGCATCGTGAGCGGAGCCGCCAAGCCTGCGCAGGCTGCGGCGGGCACCTGGCGGAGCTTCGTTGGTTATCTTGCCTGCTGCAACGGTGCCGTGATGCCGCTGCTGGCCGTGCTCGCCATCGTCGCGCTGCTGGGCGCCATGGACGCGCTGGTCGAGCTGAATCGCGTCGCGGTGCCCAAGCCTGATTTCAAGGCCCTGCTGCTGCCGGGCTACCCCGCCAAGACGCCGCTGGCCGAAGCGGCGCTGGTGGTCAACGCGGCATTGTGGTGGCTGTGCCTGAGCTTCCTGCAATGGCTGGCCGCGTTGGTGGTGATCGGCGTGTGCGGCCTGGAACTGGACCGCGCGGTGCGCCACAGGCGGCGGCTTGGGCACGCGGCCTGGGTGGCGTTCCTCGGCGTATTGACGCTGATAGGCAGCGCGCTCTACCACTACACGGTCGATCTCGGTGTTTCGCTGCTGGCCTTCGGTCCCATGGTGGACAACCTCGCGGCGATCTCGCCCCGCTTCCGGTTCCTGGGCAGTTGCAACGCCGCGATGGCCTTCGTCGCCAGTTCGGCCTTGCTGTGTGCGTTCTCGCTGCTGCTGATCCCCGGCGCGCATGGCAACCACCGGATGCTGCAGATGCGCGCGATCACCCGGCTGCTGTATTGCGGTGCGGCGCTCATGCTGATCTGGATCTCCTGCCTCACGGCCATGTACCGGCTGTGCGCGGCGCTGATGATCAAGGAAGCGCGCGAGCCCGCACTGGCGCTGGCGCCCACGGTCAGCCTGATGGGTGGGCTGATGCTCAGCCTGGTACTGGCAGCGGCCTTCCTGTCCGCCGCCGCGTGGCTGCAGCGATGCCATGAGCGTGAGCCCCGGGGCAACACGCCGGAGGGCCCAGCCGGCGAGGATGCCAGCCCCCCAGGGGCTCCTGCTGGCGCATTGGCCCAAGGCGATCGCGCTGTTGATGCCGCTGCTGCCGGGTGCGGCGGATTCCGTATTGCAGGCCTTGGTGAAGGCGCCCTGAGGCCCGAAGGCCTTGAGCCATGGCCGCTCCCGCGGCAGGAAGCTTGCAAAACCCAGGGCGCGCATTTCAATCCGCCTTGAGGCAGCCAACCATGCCCCGTGGCTACGACCCCACGAACACGACCTTGCCGACGATGTGATCGGCCGGCAGGAAGCCCCACATCCGGCTGTCACGGCTGTTGTCGCGGTGGTCGCCGAGGGTGAAGAAGTGACCGGGCGGCACTTCGCAGGCCATCTCGTCAACGGTGTAGGAGCATTTCTCGGCGAAGGGGAACTTCGAGTCGGGCCGCAGGAAGAAGGGCTGCTCGCCGATCAGCACGGCGTGCTCGCTGTCGGGCAGGGTCTCGACAAATTGGGGAATGGTCCGTTTGGATTCTGGATCGAAGTAATCCCCAGCGGGTCGCAACGGCACGGCCTCGCCGTTGATGAACAGCCGTTTGCCGCGGTAGGCGATGCGGTCGCCAGGCAGGCCGACCAGGCGCTTGACGAAGACGACGGATCGGTCCTCGGGAAACTCGAAGACGATCAAGTCGCCTCGGGACAGAGGCGAAGAGATGGTCGTGCGAAGGAAGGTCTTACCGAAAGTCCCGTAGTTGCCATAGCCCCATTTCTGGACGATGAGGCTGGTGCCGGCCGGGATGGTCGGTAGCATGGACGACGAAGGGGCGCGAAAGGGCTCGAAGAAGAAGGCCCTGAAGACCAGCACCGCCGTGATGACGCAAGCGACGACGCCCAGGATGCCGTACCAGCGGCTGTAGCCGGGGCGTGGCTTCGCGTCGGGGTAGTGCTTGGCGCGCCGGTACGCATGCGATGCACCCGCGACCATGAGCAGCAGCGCGGTGGCATTGGCCGGCAGCCTCCATGCCGGCGACAGGAAGCCGACAACGCCCACCACGACGCTGAGAGCGAAATAGGCCAGGGCCGCCCTGGCGTGTGCGGCATAGAGCAGGCCGACCGGCGGCGACAGGAGACCGAGAACCGCTGCAATCCACTTCTTGGGTTTGTTGTTGGGCATGGGCGTCGAGATGGGTGGCGATAGGGCCTGCATGTGCGTGGCGGCGCATGATGCCAGCGTGCTTGAGCCGGCTGGGCGCGGCACCGTCCCCGGGGGACTTTGGGTTGCGAGTTGCCCGCCAGGCGGCAATCTGCCACACGCCGTGCAACGGCGCGCCCGGCGCGGACCGGTCCGTTGCCTAGGATGCACGGTTGGGTCGTCCGGGCTGCTGCCACGCAAGCCTCGCCGACCCTGCCGCGGCACGGTGCCGCGCGATGCAGACGCTTTCCTTGATGAAACTTCCCACCGTCGTGGCGACGGACGCTGTCGTCCGGTCCATTGAACTGGCCCAGGTGCAGGCCTCTCGCAGGGTCGCCATGGGCTCGCAGCCCCTGATCAGCCAGATGCCCCTGCAGCAGGCGATCACCGTGACCAGCCTCGGAGGCCAGTCCACGCGCGCCGTCTTTGGCGTCGTGGGCGTGGCCCGCTACGAGGCCATCAGCAAGCTCTAGCGCCCGGCCCGCCCGAGGCTGTCGACAAAGGCGGCGCAGGCCCGGCTGGCATCGGGGTGGCTGCGCCAGCTCTGCGCGAATGCGCGCAGGGCCGCGCGCACCTCGCGCGGCATGGTGCCGTCCAGCGGGTCGTCGGCGACGGCGCACAGGTGGCCGGCGTAGAGCGTGCGCGCCTCGGCGTCGCAGTCCAGCAATTCCATCACTGCGCTGGCCAGGGTCTGGAACTGCTCGGGCGACAACTCCGGCGTTCCTCGCGACTCGCCCGCGCGGGGCCAGGCGGCCAGGCACAGGTATTCGATGGGGCCCAGGCTGCGCCGCTGCACGCCCGCCTGATGCGCACCCCAGGCCGCACGCGAACCGCTGGGCAGGCGGCCCTGGCAGAGGGATTGCGCGAGGGTCTGGGCGACAGCGGCACGGGCGGCATATTCGCCACGCAGATTGACTTCGGCCAGCACGCGCAAAAAGGCCGGATAGAGCTGGTCGCCCAGGCCGGTGCAGACGGTCTCCATCAGCGCAATGGCGCCCTCCTGGCGGGGGCCGAGGTCGAGGCAGCCGCCGATGAGCGCCTGGGCCGCCTCGGCCCAGCGCGGCTGGGCCAGCAGTTCAGGCAACGAGGGCGGCGAGCACGCGCTCCGCGTGCTGCTGGACCGAAAGCCCGCGCTGGTCGACGGCCACGTCGGCACGCAGCGTGGCGGCGCCGCTGGCGCCCAGCCCGTCCAGCCAAGCCGGTTCACCGGCACGCGGCGCCGCCGCAGGGGCATTCAGCGGGCGGAGGGACGCGGTGGAAAACAGCGAGGCGGAGGAGGAAAGCGGGGCGCCGATCATGGCTGTGGCGGAGGTGGGTGGCAGTTGAGGGTCAGCTTAGCGAAGCTCGTCCGCCAAGGCGACTGCGGCTGCCCCTAATTCGTGGGTCTGGGTATTTTGACGACGAGCGCTCAGCCCGGCTTGCAGGTTGAAAACACCGCCGGCGAGGTGTTGAACCACGACAGGCGCCACCCCTGGGCAGTCCAGCGCGCCTCGAAGGCGCCGGTGCTCACGCGGTTGTCGGCCACCCTGGACAGCGGTGGCTTGTCCAGTTGCGGCGTATCGATGGCTTTCAGCATCTTGCCGATGTCGGTGCCGGACTCCGTCGTGACGATGCCGGGGATGCAGGTCGCGGCATTGCGGATGACGGAGGCGGGTGCCTTGACGGTGCCGGAGTCCGGGGAGAACTCCAGCTGGGGCAACGACAGCCGTTGCAGCAGCTCGCCGTCACGCCTGGCAATGGCCTCGCGCAGCTGGCGCCAGAACAGCACGAAGGCTGCGTCACGGTCCACGCCGGCCTTGCAGGCCTTGCCTTGGATGGACAGCGCGATGGCCGCCGGCAGCGCGATCGTGCCGCAGCCGGCGGGCTGCAGGGCCAGCGTGTAGCCCTCGTTGCCCACGCGCTTCACGATCGCCTGGTAGCGCTTGTTGCCTTCGACCTCGTCGGTCCAGGCAAATCGCACCGATCCGTCGGGCTGCGCGACGCCGGCGCCCTGCGACTGCACGCTGCATTCATGCGTGCCGGAGGTGGCATACACGCCCGCCCCCAGCAACGCGCCGCTGGCTTCGTAGCTGATGTTGGCGGTGAGGTTGTCGCTGGGGTGGCAGACCAGCCGCGTGGGCAGCGGGTCTTTGGTGACCTGGGCCTGCGCGTTGAACACGGCAAGCAGCGAGGCGATCAAGGGCAGCAGGGAGCGGGCCATCGGTCCAATGCAAAAGGGATGGCGGGCCAGTATCCCGGCCCGCGCCGCCGTGCGTGCAACCCAACCGTGGGATGGACGGCCGCGCTCAAGGCGCCCTGCGCACGCCAATGGCTTCGGACAGCGAGCGTACCTTCTCGTTGACGCCGTCGGGGTTGCCGGGCCCGTTGCCCTGGTTGCCGCCGACCACCTTCACGCGGCCGTCGGCCAGCACGGCCTCGACGATGGCGACGTGGCCCTGCGCCGGGTTGTTGCCGCGCGGGAAGACGATGACGTCGCCCGGCTTCACATGCGCCGCGTCCTTGGGCACGGACGTGCCCCAGTTCAGCCAGCTGCGCGCGGCGGCGCTGTTGGTGCCTGGCACGCCGGCCTGCTTCATCGTCCAGTTGACGAAGGAAGAGCACCACGAGGTCTCGTCGTTCCTGGCCTTCAAGGACGTGGCCTGGTGGTACTCCAGCACGCGCGGGTTGTCGCGCCCGCCGCTGACCTCCTTGGTGCCGATCTCGCCGCGGGCAACATCCAGGATGCGCGCGGCCTTGCCGGTCCCCGAAGCTGAGGCCGGCACCGTGGCGGCCGGGGTCGGCGCGGTGGCCGTGCCGTTGAGCAAGCCCTGACGGTTCAGCGCGCTGTCGACCGCGTCGGTGCGGCGCTTCTGGTCGGCGCGGATGACTGCCTGCACCTGGGCTTCGGTCGCCGTGCCGTGCACCTGCCGGTTGGCGATGTTGACGAAGCCGCTGCCTGCCTGGCCCCCGCCGCTGAGCCGGAAGCGCTGTCCGGTGGAGGCGTCGACATAGCTGTTGACGCGCAGGTTGGTGATATGCGCCGCGTCGATGGGCTGGCCGCGCAGCGTGCCGAGCTGGTTCAGGAAGCGGCCGGCGGCGCTGGGCGACTGGTTGTACAGGTCCAGGTAAGCCGAGGCCAGGCGCGCGTTGTTCGGGTCCAGCCCGGCGCGGCGCGCGGCCGCCTCGTAGGCCGGCAGCTGGCCCTGCAGCGTCGTCAGCTGGCGGCGGTCGGCATCGGCGGGGCTGGAGGCCGCATGCTGGTAGGAGAAAGAGCCGCGGTTGTGCACCGCGTTGCCCGGGTCGGTGTGGCCGCCATAGGCCGCGGTGAAGCCGCCGTCCGGGCGGCGCGTGCCTTCGGCATTGCCGATGACGATGGCGGCCAGCGCGTTCGAGCCCAGCGACGGGTCGGTGAAGCGCTGCAGGTTCAGCGTCGGCGCGTTGCGCGTGCCGTCGGTGCGCGCCAGCGCGGGCTCGGCGATCTGGCGCTGCGTCACATCGCGCTTCCCGGTGGGGTCGGCGTTGAGCGCCCGGGTCATGCCCAGTTCCACGGTGGACTGTGCCGAGCCGCTGGCGATGGCGGCCTTGCCGATGTCGCTGCGGTAGCGAGGGTCCGTCATGTAGACCGGCAGCAACGTGTCGTGCACCAGGCCGACGGAGCCGACGACAGGCAGGCCGTCCACCAGATGGCCCACCGACGGCAGGTTCAGCGTGTCGCCGACGTGGATCAGGTCGGCGTTGCGCACCTGCGGGTTCGCGCCCACCAGCGCCTGCAGCGTCAGGCCGTGGTCGGCCGCGATGTGCTGCATCGTGTCACCGCGCTGGACGGTGTAGTGCGTCGCCGGGATCGTCAGGTGGCTGCCCGGGTAGATGACGTCCGGGTTGCGCACCTGCGGGTTGGCGTCCAGCAGCGCCTGCACCGACACGCCGTTGGATTTGGCGATGCGGCTCAGGCTGTCACCGTGCTGCACCTCGTAGCTGCGGCCGGCGGGCGGCGTCGTGTCGTTCACGGCCGGGGAGGCCGACGTGGTTCGGGTAACGATGCTCATGGGGTGCCCTTGGCGTTGTCCTGATGGGGCGATGAGCGCATCGCGCATCGCGTCGGTCAGCCCATTTCAGACCAGCGCCGCGGACCGGGCAATTGCGGGCGCTGCTGTTTCAGAACGTACGGCCGGGCGCGCTCTAGGGTTGGCCGCAATCCTCAGGCGAACAGGCGCTTCAGCAGGTCCGTCACCACGCTGGGCCGGGCCAGCAGCTCGTCGTTCATCAGCGCCACCAGGCTGCCCAGCTGCAGCAGCAGCACCAGGTGGCCCACCACGGCCTTGATGGACATGGACAGGCTGAACACATTGAGCTGCTGGGCATAGCGGTTGATCAGGCCCAGCACGCCGTCCACCAGGTAGAGCAGCACGAGCGACGGTGCGGCGACCATCAAGGCCAGGCGCAGCATGCGGCCGAACTCCGCCTCGAAGGCCAGCATGCCCTTGGGCAGCAGTTGCCAGGCGCCGTGGACGGGCCACAGCGCGAAGCTGTCCAGCAGCAGTGCGGCGAACAGCATGAAGCCTCCCGAGGCCATGAAGACCCAGCTTGCCAGGCGCGCCAGGAAGGCACCGGTCAGCGAGGTCTGGTGGCCGGACAACGGGTCCAGCACCTGGGCCTGGGACGAGCCCACCTTGGTGTCGATGAGCTGGCCGGCCATCTCGAAGGACCACATCAACCCGGCGAACAGGAAGCCCATCGCCGCCCCCAGCATGGCCTCGCGGCCGTAGAGCATCGCCCACTGCCAGCCGCTCAGCTGCAGCGGCTTGATCTCCTGCACCAGCAGGCCCAGCAGGCCCAGGGCGACGAAGAGCGAGTTGCGGATCAGCGCCGGGATCAGGTCCTGGGTGAACAGTGGCACCAGCAGGAAGGCCACCGCCACGCGCATGGTGGACAGGCCGAGCAGCAGGACGGCATCGGTGGGATGCCCGATCCAGAACTCCAGCATCAGCGGTTGATCTTGACCAGGCCAGGGAACTCGCTGAACACCTTGTCGCCGAGCCGGTAGAGGCTGCCGCCCAGTAGCGAGGCGGTGATGAAGATGGTGACGACGATGGCGAAGAACTTGGCCACGTACTGCACCGTCTGCTCCTGCAGCTGCGTGGCCGCCTGGATGAAGGCGATCAGCAGCCCGACGATGGCCGCCACCAGGATGGGCGGCGCCGATAGCAGCAGCACCAGCCACAGCGCCTGCTGGGTGAGTTGGATGACTTCGCTGTTCATGTCTGGTACGTCAAGACGAGGCCGTGCGTCAACTTGACCCAGCCATCGATCAGCACGAACAGCAGCAGCTTGAAGGGCAGCGACACGGTGGTGGGCGACAGCATCTGCATGCCCATGGCCATCAGGATATTGGAGATGACGAGGTCGATGACGAGGAAGGGCAGGAAGATCAGGAAGCCGATCTCGAAGGCCACCGTCAGCTCGCTGACCGTGAAGGCCGGCACGATGACGAGGAAGTCGCGCTCGCTCAAGGCCTGGGCCTGCTCGGGCTTGAGGCTGCGCTGCGCGGTCTTCAGGAAGAAGGCACGCTCCAGCGGCCGGCTGTGCTTGATCAGGAACTCGCGCAGCGGCTCCTTGGCAACGTCGGCCGCGGCCACCATCTGGCTGGTCGACGCCGAGCCGGCCTTGGTGGCCGGCATGGCGCTCAGGCTTTCCTGCATCTCCAAGCCCACCGGGTACATGACGTAGATGCTCAGCACCAGGGCCAGGCCGTTCATGACGACATTGGGCGGCACCTGCTGCAGGCCCATGGCATTGCGTAGCAGGCTCAGCACGACGACGAGCTTGGTGAAGGACGTGATCATCACCGCCACGAAGGGCGCCAGCGCCAGCAGGATGACGGTGATGAGGGCCGAGGCCGGCGTGAAAGTGCTCAGGTCCATCGGCTAGACCGCCTCGATGCGCAAGGCCTGGCCCGTGCCCCACGGCACGAGGCGTCCGCGGGCACGCGGCACGTCTGGGCGGGTGGCATCGATGAGCTGGCATTGAATCGGCGCCGCAGGCGGCGGCCCGTTCCAGCCCATCACGACCTCCAGCGGCAGTGGCTGTTCCCAGCGCGCCACCAGCTGCCACGGCGCTTCACCCGTGGGCTCAGCCCGTGCGCGCAGCTGGCGAGAGGCCGGCGCTTCCAGCAACAGCAGTCCGCCCGGCTCCAGCGCGGCCAGTTCCTCGTCGCCCAGCCGCCACTGCGCCAGCACGCATTCGGCCGCGGTTGCGTGCCATTGCAGGCCGGGCACTTCGGGTGCTTCGCCCAGCGCGCGCAACGTCGTCCAGGGCAGCGACAGCTGCGCCTGCACCTCGGCGCCCCGCCAGCTGGCCTGGGCACCGCTCACGCTGATGGCGCCCGACTGCGCCACCCATTGCCAATCCGCGGCAGACACGAGGCCCGCGGCCGCCAGGGCGTCCAGCAGTTCGCCCGCCAGATCCAGCACGACGGCGGCCTCTGCGGCGCAGGACACCAGATCGCCCGTCTCGAAATCATCGGCGCTGATGCACAGCCGCGCCTGGCCGCACAGGTAGTGCCAGCTCGACGCCTGCGTCAGTGCTTGGGGAATGAAGCTCATGCTCGGCGACTCACCATGATGCGGGTCAGCTCGGTGACCGAACGCGCCTTCATCTTGCGCATGCCGCGCGAGCGGTACAGCTCCACGCTCTTCAGCGACAGCTTGATCTCGTCGGCGATGTTCTTGTTCATCAGGCCCTTGACGACGAGGGACAGCACCTGGCGCTCGCGCGGTGACAGCGTCTGCGAGCGGCGCTCGAACTCCTCGCGCGAGCCTTCCACTTCGGTGTCGATGCCGCTGTCCACATCCGTCGGCGCAAAGGCGCGGTCCAGGGCCGCACTCAGCGCCACGTCGTCCAGCGGCTTCTCCAGCAGCGAGACGGCACCGCGCTTTTGCATCGCGGCCACGGCCAGCGGCACGTCGGCATGGCCGCTCATGTAGATGACGGGCAGGTGGATGCCGCGCTCGCGCAGTGCGTCGTGCAGGTCCAGCCCCGACAGCTCGGGCATGCGCACGTCCAGCATCAGGCAGGTGGACTCGGGCCAGGTCGTGCCCACGGCCACGCGGGCCAGTGACTGCAGCGCATCGCGCGGGTCGCCCCAGTCGCGCACCTGGCAGCCGAAGCCTTCGAGCCAGAAACGCAGCGAGTCGCGGAACTCGTGGTTGTCATCCACCACGTAGATTTGCCGAGGGGTCATGTCGTCCTCTCCAGAGTGGGTGGGGTCGCCGCCGCCGTCACCGGCAGAGCGAAGTGAAAGCAGCAGCCGCCGGCGTCGCGGCGCGTGAACCAGAGCCGGCCCTGGTGCATCTCGATCAGCGAGCGGCAGATGGACAGCCCCAGGCCCATGCCGTTGGGCTTGGTGGAGCTGAAGGGCACGAACAGCCGGGCTTCAGTCTGCGGCGTGATGCCGGGGCCGTTGTCGGCCACGCGCAACTCGGCGCGGGCACCGTCGACGACCAGCTCGATGTCGATCAGCGGCTCGGCTGGCCGGTCCAGGCGCAGCGCGTCCAGCGCATTGCGCAGCAGGTTGATCAGCACCTGCTGCAACATGACGGCGTCGCCTTGCACCGGCACGGGCTGCATCGGCAGACGCAGCACCAGGCGCACGGCCTCGCGCTGCAGGTCCCAGTCGAGCAGGCCCAGGCTTTGGTGCACGAGCTCGACGAGGTCCAGCCTCTCGGTCTTGGGTTGGCGTGACTGCGTGTACTCGCGCACCCGGCCGATGATCTGGCTGGCATACGTGACCTGCTGCACCGCCTTGTCCAGCGCGGCCAGCTCGTCAGTGTCATCCGGATGGCGGCGGGCCAGGCGCAGCTTCAGGCCGCGCAACAGGTTGGCGGTGGCGCCGATGGGCTGGTTCAGCTCATGCGCCAGCACGCTGCCCATCTCGCTGACCGTCAGCGAGCGCGATGTGAACAGCAGGCCCTCGCGGTCGTCGAGCTGGCGCTGCAGGTGGTGCAGGCGTTCGCGTTCGTCGTCCAGGCGCAGCAGCACATGGCGGGCGTCCAGGGCCACGCGCTGGGCCACGTATTCGCCGCTGACGCCGCAGCGTGTGCGCGCGCCCAGCGGCGCCATGAGTGCGCTGGCCAGGCCATGCAGCGGCTGGGCCCAGTCCTCGGCCAGGCCGCCGATCTCGCCCGGCAGCAGAGCCTGCATGGGCGCGTTGAGCGCGACGAGGAAGTCGCCATCGAGGATGGCCAGGGCCTCGCCCAGTTCGCCCAGGGCGTGCAGCAGATCGGCGTCGACGCGGCGCACTGAGGCACCCTTCGCGCTGCGCGCGATCCCGCCAAGCGGGAGCTGCGCGCCTTCGGACGGCCGAGCGGCGCTCATGGCGTTTCCCGAGGCCACAGGGCCTGGTTGCACAACAGCCAGGGGATCGAAGGCCGCGCGGCAAGCAGCGCTCGCAGGCTGGCGCTGGCGGGGGCCTGCACCAGCACCTCGGTCCATTGGGCGATGCCGGGCGCGACGTCGTCCAGGCGCAGCTCGCAGCTGACCTGGCCCGGCGCGGGCACCGCACCTCCGGCCAGGTCGCGCAGCGTGCGCGGGCGGCCCTGGGGGCCCAGCGCCAGGCGCACCGTCCACCAGCGCTCGATCGTGGCCGGACGGGCTGTGCGCCAACGCGCCGGCCAGCGTCGCCATTGCCAGGTGGTGGCATCGCGGCTGGCTTGCAGGCTGGCCAGGCCGGCTGGGCTGGCCAGCAGCACCGGCAGGCCCAGACGCCAGGCCTGCAGGGCCGGGCGCAAAGCCGCCGCGGCGGCGGGCGCGAGCGTCGCCTCGCGCAGCCGGGCCAACAGCAGCAGCGCCCACGGCGGCATGGCCTCGGGCTCGGCAGCTTCAGGCAGCGGCAGGGGCGGTGCTTCCTCCTCGTCCGGTGCATCGCGGCCCGCGTCGTCGAACAGCTGCCGCCAGCTGGCGGCATCCTGCGCGCGCCAGCGCAGCTCGGGGCCGTTCTGCAGCGCCAGTGGCGTCATCAGCACCGGCGCCATCGGCAGCACGGTCGCCCCGGCATCGGCAAGCCGTGTGGCGGCCATCGGTGTATCGCCGAGCAACCCGGGCGAAGGCGCCTGCAGCGGCGACGACGCGGCCGGCTTGTCGAGCGATGCCTGCGCCGTGGGCATCACAGCCACCGTCGGTACGTCGGGAGCGGCCAAGGCCTGCGCCACCGAGGCCGTCGCGGGTTGGGGTTCATGGGCGCGCTGGACCTGATGTGCGTGATGCGCATGAGGGGCCTGCAGCAGCGGGCTGGCCTCGCCCGGCAGGTTCAGCGCGCTCAGCGGCTGGGCTGCCTCCGTCGGCTGCGGCTGCAGATGGGGCTGGCCGGCTGCCACTGCGCCCGTACCTTCCGCCTCACCCAGGGAGGCCTGCATCAAGGCCTGCCACGCCTCCCAGGTCTCGGCCGGCGACAGGGCCTGGATGGCGCCGATACCGCTCATGGTTCCACCTCGTCGGCAGGCCGGCGCCGCTTGTCCGTTCGTGCGCCGTCGCGCAGGCGCGACTTCAGCACATCATGCCCGGCATCGCGCAGTCGCTTGTCCAGGTCGCTCAATTGCTGCCGGGCCTGGGTCTGGGCGACTTGCGGCACGCGCAGCTCCAGGTTCAATGGCGCCAGCGGCTGGGCTTGCTCGACGCGCAGCTGCCAGGCCGGGCCGGCCACCGCGGGCAACTCGACTTGCCAGGCACGCGCCTGCGGATTTGCCGACGGGGCAGCTTCGCCGAGTTGCCGCATCGCTTCGAGACGTTCCGTGGTGGGCGTGGCCGACACGCTGCGGACCTCCGTCATCTCGGGTGCCTGATCGCGTGGGGTTCGCGCCATCGCCGGCGCGATGGGCAGCACGGGCTCGGGCTCGGACGGGTCCTGCTCACGCAGGCGCAGGTAGGCGTTGCGCCAGTCGGGCTCATCGCCGGCGTCGCGGTGGGAGTCCTGAGGTGGCAGGGCCTCCGGCGTCGCCATGGCGGATCGCGCGCGCAGCGGCATCGCGACCAGGGGCAGCAGGATGGGCAGCAGCTTCATGTCAATGCAGCGTCCGGCAGGCGTCTTCGGTTTCCAGCTCGGCCTGCTGCTCGCGGGCTTGGCTGGCCTGGCGGCGCTGGTCCTTCAGCGTCGCGTCCACGGCGTCCTCGCGGGCCTGGGCACGGGCGAGCTCGGCACGGCGTCGTTGCACTTCCGCCTGGGCTTGTCCCAGCGTCTCGCGCTCGTCGAGCAAGGCGTATTCATCGCGCTCCAGCCGCTCGGCCAACGCCTCGCCATGGGCCTGCACCTGGTGCACCCAGCGCGGCATGTCGGCACTGCCGGCGCCGCCCCAGTGAAACGCCAGCTCGACGATCAGCCTGCGGCCCTGCTCGATGCGGGCCTCGCGGTCCTCGACCGCGGCGACGGCCTGACGCTCTTCGGCCTGCGCCTGCGCCAGCGCCAGGCGTGCCCGCTGCACGCGCAGCTGGCGCAGGCGCAGCCATTGGCGTGCCTCGATGTCGGAAAGCTGGTTCACGACACGATCTCCCGCAGATGCTGCAGGCAGCCGTCCCAGTCGCTGGGTTCGTGCGTGGCCTGCTGCAGCAGGGCCTTGATCTGCGGCATGCGCTCGATGGCCTGGTCGGCCAGCGGGTCGCTGCCGGCCTGGTATTCGCCCACCCGCAGCAGGAACTCGACCTCCTTGTGCCGCGCCATCAGCGCACGCAGATGGGCGGCGTCGCGCTGCTGCTCGGGCTGGGTCACGCGGGTGAAGACGCGGCTGGCGCTGGCCAGCACGTCGATGGCCGGGTAATGCTGAGCCTGGGCCAGCGCACGCGACAGCACCAGATGGCCGTCGAGGATGGAGCGCACTTCTTCAGCGACCGGGTCGTTGCCGTCCTCGTCTTCGGCCAGCACCGTGTAGAACGCGGTGATGGTGCCGTGGGCGTCGTTGCCGGCGCGCTCGAACAGCCGCGGCAGCTCGGCAAACACCGAGGGCGGATAGCCGCGCCGCACGGCCGGCTCGTTGGCGGCCAGGCCGATCTCGCGCAGGCCGCGCGCGAAGCGGGTCACCGAGTCCATCATCAGCACGACGCGTGAGCCCTGGGCGCGAAAGCCTTCGGCAATCGCCGTGGCCGCATAGGCGGCGCGCACACGTTCGAGTGCCGGTCGGTCCGAGGTGGAGACGACGACGACCGAGCGCGCCAGGCCCTCGGGGCCGAGGCTGTCCTCCAGGAACTCGCGCACCTCGCGGCCGCGTTCGCCAATCATGCCGATGACGTTGACCTCGGCCCTTGTGCTGCGCGCCAGCATGCCCAGCAGCGTCGATTTGCCGCCGCCGGCCATCGCGAAGATGCCCACGCGCTGGCCTTCGCCAACCGTCAGCAGCGCATCGATGGCGCGCACGCCGCACACCAGCGGCTCATGCACCGGGCGGCGCTGCAGCGGCGAGGGCGCGTCGCGATACAGCGGCACGCGTGGCAGCAGGTCGAGCGGGGGCCCGCCGTCCAGCGGCTGGCCAAAGGCGTCGATGACGCGACCCAGCAGCCCCGGGCCGCTCGGCAGCTGCGCGGCTTCGTGCAGCACCTCCACGGCTGCACCCACCGGCAGCCCCTGCAGCGAGCCCAGCGGCGCGAGCACGGCCTCGTGGCCCTGGAAGCCGATGACCTCGGCCAGCAGGCCCTCGTCCTGCGGGCGCGAGGGATCGAAGACGCGGCAGCTCTGGCCGACGCGGGCCTGCACGCCGGTGGCGCGCATCAGCGTGCCGCCCGCCTGCACGACACGGCCCAGCGTGGCGACGGTGCGGGTGCGCTGCAGGCTGCGGCGCAGCGTGTCGGTGCCGACCTCGACGTCCAGGCTCAGCGTCATGGCTTGAGCCCCCAGGCGCGGGCCAGGCGCTCGACCTGCGTGGCGAGGCCGGCGTCGGCCGTGCCGAACTCCGTGATCAGGCGGCAGTCGGCTTCGGCCAGGTCTGCATCGGCCACGATCTCGGCCTGTGCCAGGCCGGCCTTGTTCTCAGGGTCGGCAGCCTGCAGCGCGTCGTGCAAGTTGGGCAGCTGGCTGGGGTGCACCTGCAGCCGCCAGGTGCGCGCCGGCAGCAGCTCGCGCGCGGCCTGCGCGGCCAGGCGGGCGAGGCGCTCTTCGGCGGGCACCTGGCCGAGCAGCTTCTGGAAGATGTCCAGCGCCAGCCCGGCCACTTCGCGCTGCAGTCGCAGGCGTTCGTCCTCGTGAGCGCAGGTGAGTCGAGCCAGCGTGTCGGCTCGGTGCGCGCGCGACTCGGCCTCGGCCTGGGCCAGGCCTTGCTTCAATCCCTCGGCGTGCGCGCACTCGCGGGCGGCGTCGATGCGCGACTGCTCCTGCTCCAGCAGCTCGCGCAAGGCATCGAGCAGCTGCTGCGCATCCTGCAAGGCCGGCACCTCGGCGGCACGCAGCACGCGCCGGTCCGAGGCGATGCCCAACCTGGCCTGGGGGTCGCGATGCCAGAGCATGAAGTTGTTCATTGAATGACCCTTGCTTGCAAGGCCAGCGTTTCACGCAACACCGCCAGGGCCGTGGCCTGCGGCATCACCCAGGCCGCGACCGGCCCGAGCCGGCGGCTGGCCGCATGGCGCAGCGAGCCATGCGGCAGGCCGGCCAGCAGCACCGCGGCGCCGGCCTCGGTGAAGCGTTGGCTCAAGGCTTCCGGCGTCGTGACGTCGGGCCAGTCGCTGAGGCTGGCCGGCAGGCCCGCGGGCAGGGCCGGCCAGTCCTGCGCACTGCGCAGGGCTCGCCACCAGGGCGCGCCCAGGGCGGTGCGCGCTAGCTCCCGCAGCGGCCCGGCGATCCACAGCCGCAGCGCCGGCGCGGCCAGCACGGAGCCGCAGCGCCGGGCCAGCGCCAGCAGTTCATCGCGCTCCAGCGCCAGCCAGGCTGGGGCGGCGTCGAGCTGCGCCCAGCTCAGCGTGCGGGCCTCCACCGGCGCGTCTTCGAGCAGGCGGCGTGCGACGTGCGCGCGCAGCTGGCGTTCAGTCATGGCCGCCTCCTTCCAGCGCGAGCTGGGTTTGAGCCCGGCGGCGGCGCCAACCCAGCCAGCCCGCCGCACCCAGGCTGGCCGAGCCCAGCGTGACGGCCAGCACCAAGGGCACCGTCGCCTGGGTCTCGGGTACCGGCGGGGCGACGGGCGTGGGCTCGGCCGCGAAGGCGACGACCGAGACGCTTTCATACGGCAGGCCTTCGACGCTGTTGACCACCAGGGCGCGCACCTTGGGCAGCAGCGCGTCGACATTGAGGCCGGGGCGGTGCTTGATCATCACCGAGGCCGATGAGGGCTGGACCTTGTCGGACAGCGGGTGGCGCTCGGGCACCACCAGCGTCACACGGGCCTGCAGCACGCCGTCGATGCTGGTCAGCGTGTGCGACAGCTCCTGCGACAGTGCGTGCATCAGCCGGGCGCGCTCCTCGACCGGCGTCGACACGAAGCCCTCGCGCTTGAAGACCTTGCCCAGGCTGTCGTAGTCCTCGCGGGGCAGGCCCTGGGCCTTGAGGATCTGCACAGCGCGGGCGAAGTCGGCCTCGCCGGTGAGCACTTCGAAGCCGTCCTCGCGGGCGTTCTTCTGCGCCGGCACGCCGGCCAGTCGCAGCGCCGAGACCATGTCATTGGCCTGGCGCTCGTCGAGCTTCGCGTAGAGGGCCTGCTCGCCGCAGCCGGCGATCAGGGCGGCCAAGGCCAGTGGGAGGAGGCTGCGAGAGACTTTCATTGGTGGTCCAGTTCGCATTCGTGGCGGCCGTGATGTATTGCGGGCCGAGCGCCGGGCCGCTCCCTAGCCGGCCCGCCTTGGGCGATGTGCCTGCCGGTCAATCCGGCAGGCATCGCCGTCCCCGCGGGGGACCGACTGGGCACGCCTGCGTGCAGCAGGGCGGGACTGGGCGAGGGGCTCATACGTTCATGACTGTTGGCGGAACAGTTGCTGCAGTCCTTCGGACGTCCGATTGGCGATGTTCGAAGTCAGCTGGCAATGGAACATGAACTCCTGGCAGCGCACCGTCAGGTTGACGAGTTCGCCCGGCGTCAGTTCCTGGCCCGAAGCCGCCGCCAGGCGGGCGTCGCGCCCCAGCGACGACGCTTCGGCGTTGATGTGGTCCAGCGGCTGGACGAGACGCTGCATGGCCTGGGCGGGCGACTCGGCCGGGCCCAGGCGCTGCACCGCGCTCGCCATGGCGCGCTCGAAGCCCGCCACGTCGGCCGTCGGCGCGACCTGGCCAAGGCTGGACAGCGAAGCCCCTGCGCCGAGCTGGACGTCGGCCACCGGGGGGGCGATGGCGAGGCCGGGTGTCACTGCTTGCGCGCCATCGTTTCGAGGGCGGAACCGACCGTCGAGACGGCGGTGTGCGAGCTGCTGGCCAGGAAGCTCATCTTCAGCGACATGGCGGTCAACTCGGTCACGGCGGAGGGCGTGTCGCCACCGTTGTTCATCGCGTTGGAGGCCGTCTCGATGTCGCCGGCCTGCTTGTCCAGGGCTTTGCCCCAGGCATCGGCCATGGCTTCGAACCAGGAGCCGCCGCCGTTGGTCTTGCCACCCGTGGAACCGTTTACGGGTGCGGCGGCGAGGGTGTTGAGAAGTGCGTTGGACATGGGAGTCTCCTTGTGGGAGGGTTGGGGAAAGTGGGCGAAACAGGGGTCAGAGGGTCAGCCGCGTTTGCTGGCCATCGCGCTCGACGATGACGGCGCGCTCGGCGATCTGCACGACGCGGTGCCCGCTGGGCAGCAGGGCGCCGCTGAAGTAGCGGCTGCCGTCGGCGGTGATGAAGTAGGGGCTGTCGGCGTTGTCAACGACGGCCACGAGGCGCTTGGCCGGATCGTCGGGCGCCGGAGCGGGCGCAGCGGCCGCGGCCACCGGCGGCCGGTTGTCGATACGCAGCGCCGGCAGGTGGGCGATGTCGCGCTTGGCCGCGGCGGCGGCGGCCTGCACCCGGGTGGCGTCGCGCTCCTGCGTGCGCAGCACCAGCTCGCCTTCGGGCGACCAGGCCGCCTGCGCGGCGATGCCGTACAGGCGGAAGACCTCGACTGCACTGGCCAGCAGGTCGGGCGCAGTTGCAGCGGTGGCCGCCTGGGCAGGCGGTACGACCTTGGCCACGACCTGGCCGGCTTCGCGTAGCGTGCCGCCACGCCAGGCCAACGACGCGCCACCGATGACCATGACCAGGCCCAGCGCCGTCAGCACACCTTCGAGCACGGGGCGGGCGCGCGGCGCGGCAGTGGGTGCGCGCATGCCTTGAGCGCGCTCGCTGGCGGGCAGCTCGGGGCCGTCATGCAGCACCGGCTCGGGCCAGTAGTCCAGGTCGGCCGGGCCGTAGGCCACGATTGCATCGCCCAGCTGCAGCGGCTGGCCCGGCGCCCAGGCGTGGATGGCGGTTCCCGGCATCAGGGCCCTCTCGGCCAGCACGGCATGCCCGGAGACGAGCTGCAGGCTGACGCGGCCGGCACCGGACGGGATCACGCGCAGCTGGAAGTCGATCTCGCTGGCGAGCAGGATGTCGGCGAACTGGGTGTCGGCCTGGTTGGCCGAGTTCAGGCCGCAGACGAGCAGGTCGTGCTGCGCGTCCAGCCGGGCACGCGCGCCGAGCTGGCGGCCGGCCAGCACGCGGAGTTCGAGCATCGAGGCGGGGAGATGGGACTTCATGGCATCACTCCTGCTGCGCAGCACCTTCGCTGCCGGTCGGCCCGGTGGGCGCGGCCGAGCTGGCCGGGCTGGCCGGATTGGCGAGCGGTTGGCGGGCTCTTTCCATCACGTCGGCCGCGGCCTTGCTGCTGGCCAGGCGTGGCGTGATGAGGAACATGCGCTCGATGCGTTGGCCGCCCTTGCGCTGGGTCTTGAAGAGGTTGCCCAGCAGCGGGATGTCGCCCAGCACCGGCACCTTGTCGACGCCGGCCGTCGAGCTGTCGCGCACCATGCCGCCGATCAGCAGGCTCTCGCCTTCGGAGATCAGGGCCTGGGTGTTGATGCCCGAGCGCTCGACGATGGGCAGGTTGTCCACGCTCTGGCCGGTCAGGCCGCCGTCCTCGATCTGCACCAGCAGCTTGATGCGGGCCGGCTCGTCGCCTTCCTTGAACACATGGGGCGTGACGCGCAGCCGCGTGCCGGCGGTGACGTTGAAGAGGTCGACGTCCTCGCGGCCGGCGACGCGCACGTAATAGGTCGAGCTGTTGTCGAACACCGCCTCGACGTTGGACAGCGTGACGACCTGCGGGCTGCTGACGACCTTGGCCGCACCGTCGCTCTGCAGGGCCGTGATGCGGGCGACGAAGGGGAAGCGGTCGCCGATGACGGCGGAGATGACGCCGCCCTTGGCGCTGGGGGTCGGGTCCACCTGGCCGTTGAGGCGGTTGTCGCTGGCCGTGCCGTTGCCGAACATCAGGCTGGACAAGCCGTGGTTGTAGCGCCAGTTGATGCCGAGCTCGCGCATGCGGTCGGTGTTGATGTCGATGATGGTGGCCTCGATCTCCAGCGACTGGGGCTCGACGTCCAGCGACTTGATGAGGGCGGCATAACGCTCCAGCCGCTCGGGCAGGTCGCGCACGATGACGGCGTTCAGGCGCGGGTCGGCCTCGATGCGCGGCGCGAAGTCGGGCGGCGCCGCCGGCTCGGCGGTGTCCTGACCGGGCTGGCCGTAGCCGACCTGGGTGAGGGCGGCGACGAGGGTGTCGGTGCCGCGCATGCCGGGCGCGGCGTCGTCGACGAGGCCGAGCGTCGTGGTGTTGCCCGCACCGCGCATCGCGCCGCCCCGCGCGCGCTGGCTGCCCTGGGCGCGGGTGGGGTCGGCGGCCGGGATGACGCGGGCCTTGCTGGGCTGGCCGACCAGCGAGCGCAGGATGCTGGCCACGCCGGGCAAGGTGGTCTGCTGGCCGCCGAAGCTCATCGGCACGTCCTGGGCCCAGGCATAGCGCAGGTAGAAGATGCGGTAGTCGGGCAGCGGTTGCTGTTGCTGCGGCGCCCAGGACTTCATGGCCACCGCCGTCGTGCCGGGGCGCACCTGGCGCACCAGCTCGTCGACCTGCTGCACGAAGCGCTTGGCGCCCACGGCGAGCAGGGCGCCGTCGTCGCTGAACTTCAGCGTGTTGCGCGCATCGGGCAGCTGCAGGGCCTGTGCGGCGCGCTGAACCTGCGAGGCGGCAGCGGGCGTGAGCAGGTAGCTGCGCGTCTGGGTGTCGCTGGCCGGTGCGATGTAGAGCACGCCGCCGTCGTAGTAGCTCAGCAGGTTGTAGGCGCGGCTCAGGTCGCGCAGCAGCTTAGCCGGCGTGCCCTCGAAGCGGCCATTGACCTGGCCCTGCACACCGCTGGCGACGACGGGGATGTCGCTGCCCGAAAACAGGCCTTGCAGGAACTGCTCGATGGGTTGGTCGCGCGCCTCGAGCTTGACGGCGCGCAGCCCTTCGGGCAGCGGCGCCGCTGATAGCGGCAGGGCTTGGGCCAGCAGCAGCGTGGTGGCTGCGGCGATCTTGAGGTTTGAGGTCATGCGGCGAGCAGTGCTGCCTGTGGGGAAGGCGCCTGAATTGAAGCGTTGGGACTGGACCCCGGCGGGGGCAGGTGGTGCAGCGGCGTGAGCCGCAGCGTCGGCAGCAGTTCGTGGAAGGACAGCACGGGGGTGTCGAAGCACTCGGTCTCGATGAGCTTGCGCAGGTGCCAGCGCAGGTCGACGGCGCAGACCAGGGCCTGCGGTCGCAGCGCCTCGACCTGGGCCTGCACATCGGCGGCGAGCTGGCGCGCCACGTCGGGTGAGATGGCGAGCTGGGTAGCGCCGCCGCTGACATGCAGGTTCTGGCGCAGCAGCGCCTCCAGCTCGGGCGACAGCATCAGCGCCTGCAGCTCGCCGCTGGGGCAGATGCGGTGGTGGGTCTGGCGACGCAGCGCGATGCGCGTCATCTCCGTCAGGGCCTGCACGTCCTTCTCGCGCTGGCTGGCATCGGCCAGCGCTTCCAGGATGTCGCGCAGGTTGCGGATCGAGACTTCCTCTGACACGAGGCGGCGCAGCACCTCGGTGACCTTCTGAACCGGCAGCGCGCGCAGCACTTCCTTGACCACATCGGCGAGTTCGGCCTGGGCGCGGGTCAGCAGCTCGCTGGTTTCCTGGATGCCGATGAACAGCGAGGCGTTGCGGCGCAGGGCCTGGCGCACCTGCTCGGCCAGGGCCGCGGCGTCACCGGCCTGGCCGCCTTCGGACAGTGGCACCTCATGCGCGAGCAGGCGCCAGCCCTCGCGGCCGAGGCGGCCGTGCAGGGCCACGCGCGGCAGCGGCAGGCCCTGGTCGAGCTGCAGCTCGTCCAGCATCGCCTCGATGGCGCGCGTCACCGCCAGGCCACCGTCACCGAGCATGGATTGCGGCAGTTCCAGCAGCAGCGGCACGGAGGGTCGCACGCGAAGCTGCGCCGTCTTGAAAGCGCCGGCCTCGGGCTTGCCGCGCCGCGGGCTGAGCTGGGGCATGCGCCGGGTCAGCCAGTCGCGGCCCTTGGGCATCAGCAGCATGCCAGCCGCGCCGAACACGACGGCCAGCAGGCCGAACACCAGCGGCGGAAAGCCCGGCACGGTGGCCAGCAGCAGGCAGATGCCGGCGGCCATCAGGTGCACGCGTGGCTTGGCACCGAGCTGCTTGCGGATGGCGTCGCCGAGGTGGCGGTCGTTCTCGTCGTCGTTGGTGCGCGTCACCAGCAGGCCCGCGGCCATCGCACCGAGCAGGGCCGGGATCTGCGCCACCATGCCCTCGCCGATGGACAGGATGGAGTAGCGGTGCACCGCGTCCCCCATGCTGAGGTCCTGCTGCAGCACGCCGATGGCCAGGCCGCCGAGCAGGTTGATGAGGATGATGATGATGCCGGCGATGGCGTCGCCCTTGACGAACTTCATCGCGCCGTCGAGGCTGCCGTGCAGCTTGCTTTCCAGCTCCAGCGTGCGGCGGCGGCGCTTGGCTTCGTCCTTGTCGATGAGGCCGGAGCGCAGGTCGGAATCGATGGACAGCTGCTTGCCCGGCATGGCATCCAGCGAGAAGCGCGCCGCCACTTCGGCCACGCGCTCGGCGCCCTTGGCGATGACGATGAACTGCACCACCGTGATGATGAGGAAGACCACCAGGCCCACCACCAGGTTGCCGCCCGCCACCAGCTTGCCGAAGGTGGCGATGATGTGGCCGCCGTCGGCATGCAGCAGGATCAGCCGCGTGGTGGCGATGGACAGGGCCAGCCGGAACAGCGTCGTCATCAACAGCACGCTGGGGAAGACCGAGAACTCCAGCGGACCGGCCACGTAGACGGCGATCAGGATCAGCACCAGCCCCGAGGCTATGTTGACGGCCACCAGCAGGTCGATCAGCCACAGTGGCAGTGGCAGCACCATCAGGGCGACGATGGCGACGATGCCGGCAACCAGGAAGAGGTCGCTGAAGCGGGCGATCAGCCCTTCGCGCGGCTGGTCGGCCGCGGCGAAGTAGCCCGAGAGGCCGTCGGGCCGCTTCACGGCACTCATGCCTGAACTCCGAAGCGACGGCGCAACTCGGTGTAGACGGCCATCACATTGCGCACATAGGCCTGGGTCTCGGCAAAGGGCGGCACGCGCCGGCCGTGGCGCTCGACGGCACCCTCGCCGGCGTTGTAGGCGGCCAGCACCAGGCGCAGGTCGTTGCCGAAGCGGGCCTGCAGCTGCTTCAGGTACCTGGCCGAGGCTTCGAGGTTGGTCTCGGGACTCAGCAGCGCGCGCTCCGCCTCGGCCACACCCAGGCCACGGCCGGTGGCGGGCATGACCTGCATCAACCCACGCGCACCGGCCGCCGAGATGGCCTGGCTCTGGTGGCGTGACTCGATGTGGGCCAGGGCGTGCAGCAGCAGAGGGTCGATGTCATGGCGCTGGGCCACTTCGGCCATCAGCGGCGCCAGGGCGCGGATACGGGCCTGCGCGGCGGCGTCACGGATCGGTGCGGGGCGGATCACGGCGGGGGCCGGCGGCAGCGCCACGGGAGCAAGGAGCGGCACCTCGGCAGCCGGCACTTCGGGCTCGGGCACTTCGACCGGCGCCGAGCGGCTCCTGACGAGGGTGGCCAGGCACAGCTTTTCGGTCAGCGCGAAGCCGCTGGCGCCTGCGGCCGGTGCGGCATCCAGCAACGCCTCGGCGGAAGGAGAGGGGCAGTTCGGCGCGGCGGCGAATGCCCCCATCAGCGGGGCCGCACCTAACGCACCGGTCGCCATGACCTGGCAGATCCGTTGGAGTCCGAACACTTGTCTTCCCTGCTTTTTGGACCGGGCGGACTATGGGGGCAAGCCTTGCCGGCTTGTTGACCATTGCAAGCAGAAGTAACTGACTGACCCGTAGACATTGCTCCTTTGTATGCAAGAGGCTGCCCCCCACGTTTACGCGTGGAAACAACTGCTGCACCGTCGCAATCTGAGACCGGGCATCGTTCGGTCGCGCCGTGCCAACCACCCTGTGTCCAGCGAGGTGAAAGGCCCCCTAGAAGTAGGTCTGGTCACGGTGCTGAAAACAAGTTTTCACAAACCC
Source organism: Roseateles sp. P5_D6 (assembly GCF_054049415.1). Taxonomy (NCBI): domain Bacteria; kingdom Pseudomonadati; phylum Pseudomonadota; class Betaproteobacteria; order Burkholderiales; family Sphaerotilaceae; genus Roseateles; species Roseateles sp. P5_D6. The sequence continues at coordinate 85,956 of NZ_JBFUMK010000006.1, forward strand.
TGTTTGCACCCCCTAGAAATAGGTGTTAGGGACCCATGGCCGACGACAGCGGCGACAAGACTGAACAGCCCACAGCGAAGCGCCTGCTGGACGCCCGCAAGAAGGGCGATATCGCCAAGGGCAAGGAGCTGACGAGCACGGCGACGCTGCTCGTCTGGCTGGTGATGGGCGCGTTATGCATGCGCATGGCCTGCGAGCGGATTGCAGCCCTGTGCGAGGCCTTGTTCGCGCGCGTGTCGGCCGGCTGGCGCGAGGAAGGCTTCGGCCATGTCGCCGCCCTGCTGGGCTGGCAGAGCGTCGAACTGTCGCTGTTGCTGGTGGCCCTGCTCGTCATCCCCGTGGCGGTCCTGGGCACGCTGATCGAGTTCCTGCAGGCCGGGCCGGTGCTGGCCTTCGAGAAGGTGGCGCCCAAGCTCGAACACCTGAACCCGGCCGAAGGGTTGAAGCGCATGTTCTCGATGGACAACCTGGTCGAGCTGATCAAGGGCATCCTGAAGACGGCGCTGCTGCTGGGCATAGGCTGGGCGGTGGCGCGGCTGCTGCTGCCCGACGCGATGCGGCTGGCCTCGGGCACCGACAGGCCACCCCAGCATCTCGGCGGCCTGGTCTGGGAGGGCACGGTCAAGACCCTGGCCTGGACGGTGGGCGTGTTTGCCGGCGTGGCCTTCCTCGACACGATGTGGACCCGGCATCGCTTCACCAAGAAGCTGCGCATGAGCATGCGCGACATCAAGCAGGAGATGAAGGAGAGCGAAGGCGACCCGCATCTCAAGCAGCAGCGCAAGCAGGCCCATGCCGAGTGGAGCCAGCGCAACCAGCAGGCGGCGGCGCGCGGCGCCAACGCCCTGGTCGTCAACCCGACGCATGTGGCCATCGCCATCGACTTCGAGCCCGGCCGCTGCCCCGTGCCCACCGTCAGCGCCAAGGGCGAGGACCACGTCGCCCGCGCCATGCGCGAGGCTGCCGAGGACGCCGGCGTGCCCATCGTGCGCAACGTGCCGCTGGCGCGCGAGCTGCTGGCGCGTTGCGAGGAGGGCGAGGTCATCCCGCCCGACCTGTTCGACGTGCTGGCCGAGGTCATCGTCTGGGCCGAGGGCGTGCGCGAGCAGCTCAAGTGGGAGGCTGCCCGCGCCGACCCACATCGGCGCGACGAGGTGCCTGCCGAGCCGCCGCGCGCGCGACCCGCGCCCGGCGAAGACCTGACGCGCCACCCCGACGTGGACCCGCGCGTCGTTTCCGCCCAAGACGACTGATGCCATGCAGAACCTGATGCTCAACCTCGCCAGCACCGTGGCCGCCCTGGCCTTCGTGCTGCTGCTGGCCTGGTTGCTGATCCGCGGCTGGCGGCGCCTGCAGGGCCTGGGTGGGCGCAACCCGGCGGAGGACGGGGAGGCGCTGCGCTTCGTGCGCGCCCTGCCCGTTGGTGCGCGTGAGCGTGTGGTGCTGCTCGACCATGCCGGCGAGCGCTGGATGCTGGGCGTCACGGCGGGCGGCATCAATCTGCTGGCGCGCTGGCCGCAAGCCGACGCCAAGCTGGATCGCGAAGCATGACGGCCTTCTCCCATCGCTGCGACAAGCTGCTGCTGCGCGAATTCGTCGCGAGCGATGCGGCCGACATCCAGGGCCTGCATGCCGACCCGCGGGTGCGCGAGCTGCTGCCCGATGAACAGCCCCTGCACGAGGCACGTTGGGCCGCGGATTTCGCGGCCTGCCTGGCAGGCTTCTATCGCCGCCATCCTGGCCTGGGCATCTGGCGTTGCGCCGTGCCGCTGAGCGCTGCCGAGGAACAGTTCGCCGGCTGGTTCAGCCTCATGCCCCTGCAGGCAAGCCCTGACACCGTGCAGCTGGGTATCCGGCCTGGCGACGCTGAACTCGGCAGCCGCCTCAGGCCCGAACACTGGGGCAGCGGCCTGAGCCTCAGCGGCGGCGAAGTGCTGCTGCGCCATGCCTTCGAGACGCTGGCACTGCACACGGTCTGGGGCATCTGCCACCCTGAAAACCGCGGTGCCCGCGTCTGCCTGGAGGCATTGGGCTTCACGCCTCGCAGCCGCGCGCTCTACGAAGGCCAGCCTTCCGATTACCACGCCCTGGACGCAACGACCTGGTCGGCCGTCCAGACCCTCAGCCGCCGCGAACGCCTGCGTCAGACCCGGCGCGCCCTTGCGCGTTCCCACCGGCCTACTGCCCTCGCACTGCCATGACCACTTCCGCTTCACCCAACCCCTGGCAATCCGCCCTCGGCCATCGTCTGGCCCAGGCCCTGGAGCAGTCCCGGTTTGCGCACGCGCCGCAGGCCGATGCGGCCTCCGAGCTCGGCGCCACGCGCTGGCGCCTGCCCTCCCGCGTCGCCGAGCCCACGGGCGCAGCTGCGGCGCTCAGCGAAATGCTCGGCACCGGTGCCCAGGCCGGCCTGGTGACGCACTGCCTGCAGCACTACCGCAACCAGCTCGCACCGGGCCGCGCCGAGGACGACCTGGGCGTGGCCCTGGCCGCCTATCTGGGCGCATGCCGACAGGCCTTCGATCACGAGGCACTGAGCCCGCAGCGCTGGCAAGCCATCACCCAATGGGTCAAGGCCTGGGTCATCGATGAATTGCCGTGGGACGACGCACCGCTGCTGCAGCGGCAGGACGCCTTCGAGCGTCTGGCCGTGCTGACCGTGGCGTTAGGCGAATGGACGGTACAGGCCAGCCGCCAGGGCAGCGCTCATCAGGCGTCGGCCACCTGGATGGCCCGCAACAGCTTGGCGCGACAGCTCGGCCTGGATCTGCCCGCGCTGTGCGCCGTGCTGCGCAACCTGGACGGTGGGCCTGCCAACACGGCGGCGCGACCCGCTGCCGCCGTGTTGGCAGGCCCGGACTGCGGCCAACCCTAGCGCGGTTGGCGCAGAAATAGGAGCAGCCGCATATAGGCAGCAGGGGCCCGACCCCGTTTAATGAAACCCGTCAACGCCGCAGAGTTTGATCTGAAAACCTTGCCGACAAGACACGCAGCGAGTCCGGTGTTTTCTCAGTCGCCACCGAATTCAGATGCCTCGAATGTCAATCAATCACTGCGGCAGCTTCTGCCGCGAAACCTAAATCTTTTTTGGAGATCAACATGGGATCAGCAGTTAGCAGCATCTTCGGCGGCGGTGGCTCGGGTGGCATCCTGGGCGCCGTGGGCGGCATCGTCGGCGGCATCTTCGGCGGCCCCATCGGCGCCATGATCGGCCAGGCCATCGGCGGCATGCTGCAGCAAGCCATCGGCAGCGGCGCCAACAGTGCCGTCGACACCCTGGTCAAGGAACACGGCATGCCCAAGTTCCTGGGCGAAGAAGTCAAGTCGACCATCGGCCAGGTCATCAACCAACTGACCTCGCAAAGCCAGCAAGGCGTTTCGCACGAAGCGCAAGGTGCGGCCCAGCAAAACTTCGGCGGCGCCGTCAAGCAGTGGGAGTCCGACTTCTCCAACCAGATCGTGCAAGGCGTGCTCGACCAGCTGCGCTCGCAAGGCACCGGCAGCTCCAAGGGCAGCAAGCCCAGCGGTGGCGGCTGGCTGCAGGCCATCGCCTCCGTGATGGGCTCGGCTCTGGGCGCCAAGGCCAAGGAGATGGTCAATCTGTCGCAACAGATCAACGACGCCTCTGCCGCCAAGTCCGCCGCCAAGTCCGGCTCCGAAGAGCAGAGCAAGCAGGCTGACGAGTTCAACAAGCTGATGACCCAATTCCAGGCCACCAGCCAGGAATACAACTACCTGAACAGCGTCTTCACGACGGCGCTGAAGGGTCTGGGCGAAGCGCTGGGCACGATGGCTCGCAAGCAATAAGCCGCAACCTGAGAAAACAAGAGGAGGGGCATCGCCCCTCCCTTTTGCATTTCAACTTTCAGTTCCTGCCCAAGATGAAAAACTTCAGTCGCCTTGCTTTGACGGTTCTGGCGTGCCTCGCTGCGCTCAGTGGATGTGGCGGCGGTGGTGGCGGGGACGAAGCCACGCCGACGACCCCGCCCGTCGTTCCCACGCCCGATCCGCCGACCACGCTGACGGGCAATATCTGGCATTCCTTCAGCGACCTCGGCAATCCGGCGGGAACTTTCGTCATGAATCCCAACACCGGGGTCTCGACGGCCGTCCAATCCGAGAAGTGGGGCGTGCCTTCGCCCGATGGCAGTCGCTTCATCAGCAACGACTACACCTCGCAGGGCTCCAGCGGCGAGACCCGCCTCACGGTGCGCAAGACCGACGACAAGAGCCTGGTCGTGGACCAGGTCGTTGACGGCTACATCGCCCGCCTTGCGCCGTCGCCGCTGGCCACCAACCAGGTCCTGGCCTACTGGGGCGAGACAACCGCCGCGCCCAGGGCCGCCGTGGTCTGGGACTTCAGCGCGCAGAAGGTGCTTTTCGCCACGCCGCTGAGCAAGACGCCGGACGCCGTCGCCTGGATGCCTGACGGCACCCTGCTGCGCGTGCAGCCCTCGGGCGGCGTCAGCAAGGTCACGCCGGGTGGCAGCGAGCAGCAGGTCGCCACCGTCAGCTGGCCAGAATCGCGGCTGCCGCAGGCGGTCTATGTCAGCCCCGACGGCAGCAAGGCCCTGGTGCAGCTCGCGGCGCTGCGCAGCACCGGCTCGGTCAGCGGCGTGGACCTGTGGATGATGGATGCCAACGGTGCCAACCTGAAGCGCTTCACGAACAACGGCTTGATCGCCGAGGCCTACTGGTCGCCCGACAGCAAGTTCGTGGCCTTCACCAAGGACACCGGCGTGACCTGCACCGACGCCACCTGCCAGGGCAGTTGCACGGTCTGGTATGCCCCCGCCTCGGCGACGGACGTGGTGGCCGTGGATGCATCCGGCGATGCCAAGAAATTCCCGGCGAAGCGGCCCGACGGGTCGATGACCGATCTGCGCTGCCCGGTCATGGCCTGGACGCGTTAGGGATTTGTGGCTGGTGCGCGGCGAGCTCCAATGCCATTGCACCCGTAACGACAGGCGATTCTTGGAGTCGCCTGTTCCATTTGGAGCCCTCGCCCCCGATGCCTGAGAACCGTCGTCGTTTCGCCGCCGCGCTGGCCTGCCTGGGCGCCGTCATGGCCGCGCAGGCTGCCGCTGCGCTGCCAGGCACGGTCTGGCATTCATTCAGCGACCTCAGCAACCCGCAGGGCACGTTCGCGCTGAATCCCAACTCCGGCGCTGCCACCATGGTGGACAACGCCAAGTGGCGCTCGCCCTGGCCTGACGGCAGCCGCTTCATCCAGCGGGACCACAGCTCGCAGGGCGTTGGCGGCGACGAAACCCACCTGACGGTGCGCAGGACCAGCGACCGCAGTGTGCTGATGGACCAGGTCGTCGACGGCTATGTAGCGGACGGCGTTCGCCCCTCGCCGCTGGGCAGCAACCAGATCCTGGCGTCGTGGGGCAAGACGGTCTTTGCACCGCGTGCTGCCATCGTCTACGACCTCGACTCGCGCCGGCTGCTGTACGCCACGCAACCGAGCAAGACACCCGACGCGCTGTCGTGGATGCCCGATGGCTCGCTGCTGCGCGTGCAGCCCTCGGGCGACATCAGCCGGGTCTTGCCGGGCCGCGGCGAGCAACGTGTCGCCACCGTGCGCTGGCCCGAGGCGCGCGTGCCCGAGGCGGTGTATGTCAGCCCCGATGGCAGCAAGGCTCTCGTGCAGCTCGCAGCCATGCGCGACACGGGTTCGATCGCTGGCGTCGATCTGTGGATGATGAACGTCGACGGCTCCAACCTGCGCCGATTCACCAGGAACGACCTGATCGCCGGCGCGGTCTGGTCGCCGGACAGCCGCTATGTGGCGTTTGCCAAGGACACCGGCGTGTCCTGCACCGCCGCCACCTGCCGCGGCAGCTGCACGGTCTGGTACGCCGAGGCTACTGCGTCCAACGTGGTGGCCGTGCCGCCCTCGGGCGACGCCCGGCAGTTCCCGTTGAAACGGCCCGATGGCTCGACAACGACCGTCGGCTGCCCGCTCGCGGCCTGGACGCGCTGAAGGCATGCCCTTGATCGCTGCTCGGCCGGCGCTGGCCGCCGCCGCCGTGTTGCTGATGGCCGGCGCCGCGCAGTCGGCGCCCGACGCACGCTCGCTGGCCAGCGATCCCGCGGCGGTGCAGCAACTCGTCGAAGCCGTCAGCCTGGACGTGATGTCCGAGGCCACGCTGGGTGCCTGTGAGGACATGGGCGCGGCGTCGGCCGTGCCGATGCGCGACGCCTGGGTGGCCTGGCGCGAGCGGCACCAGCTGGCCCCGCTGCGCATGGTCGTGGCCCGCATGCAGCAGCGCAGCAGCAGCATCCCGTCGTTCACGCGCATGACCGAGCCCATGCGCCAGCGGGTGCTGGACGATCCATCGCCCGAGCAGGCCTGCGCAGCGTTGGCGCGCGACTGGCAATCGCCGGCCATGGATGTCAGCACGCTCTACCCCCAGGCACGCGCCGTGGCCCTGGCGCTGGTGAAAGCCAACCTGGTGGCTCCCCCCAGCCCGCTGGCGATCGCGCCCGAGGCGGCCCGGGGCCAGTTCCTGCTGCCCAGCCAGATCCCCGCGCTCACGGCGCAGCGAGGCCACTGGCTGGTGATCTCCGAGGAGGAGGCGCAACGCAAGCTCGGCGTTGTCTATGTCAAGGGCCGCGTGGCGCGCGAGATCGACCGCCCGACGCATTTCTTCCTGGTGCAGCAGCAGGGCGACCGGCATGTGGAGCAGCGCATCCACCTGAAGTTCGACGCCGAGCCCTGGGTGGGCCGCGAGGTGGTGCTGCGCGGTGTCGTCACGTCGCTGAACGACAACTCCCTGGACCTGGCCGACGCGGCCCTGGTCGCCAACCCGGCGGGGCTGACGTCGTCGCCGCTGCCTCAGGCGCCGATGCTGCGCAGACGGGCGGTGCTGCAGCGCGTGACGACGCCGCCGGGCCGCGGCCTGGCGGAGAAGGACCTGGCGGCCGTGGTCATCCACGGCGAGAGCAACTTCAATGGCGGCACGCGCTGGGAAGAGGATGTGCGCTTCCTGCTGCGCGATGGCACGGTCTACCACCGCACCGAGATGCCGCCCGACCAGCTCAACGTTGTCGCGTCGCGCCAGCTGGAGCCGCAGCGCTGGGGCCGCTGGCGCGCCAGCGGCAAGGTTGATGTCAGCCCCCAGGGCCGAGCCGTGCCCGGCCCGCCCCCCGAGGGGGTCAAGGGCACTTGGGGCGGCCCTACGTGCCCTTGCGAAATGCAGCCGCAGGACGATGACGGCCGCCCCGCGGGCGCCTGGCAGGCCGAGAAGCATCACGCGGTGCGGCCCTGGCCCAAGGACACGCGGCTGGAGGGGACTTTCAGCCGCGGCACGTTCACCGGCAGCCTGGTCCTTGGCGGCAGGTCGTCCAGCACCACGTTGCGCTTCATGCGCGACGGCCGCTTCGAGCGCAGCTACAGCGCGCTGTCCAGCACCGGCACGCTGGCCGCGACGCTCAACAACACGGTCATTGCCGGCTCGGCCCATGGCGATGGCAAGGGCAGCAGCAGCACCGGCGGCGGCACGGTGGGCACGCCCTTTGGCACGGCGGGCGCGGTGAGCTCGCGCAAGCAGGACGACGGCGCCGGCCGCCGCGGCCGCTACCAGCTCAGCGGCTTCGTCCTCACCCTCGACTACGACGACGGCCACCAGCAGCGCCTGCTCAGCTTTCCCGTGCACGACGACAACAGGACCGTCTACGTGGGCAGCGGCAGCCTCGTCCTCGACAAATGACCCCGACCTTTCCACTGGAGTTTCAAATGCCCCGACTGCGATCCCTTGTTCTTCGTCTGGCCCTGGCGGCCCTGGTCGGCGCTGCCGGCGCGGCCACGGCTCAGGTCGCCCCCTCGATCAGCCTGGCCGAGCAGATGCGCACCATGCTCGCCAAGCCCGGTGCGGGTGGCGGCGCGGCACCCGCTGCTCCGGTGTTCAGCGCGGCGCCCGCAGTCACCTCGGCCAGCGCGCTGGCCGCCCTCAACGCGCCCCTTGTCACCAACGGGCCGGCGCAGGTCCGCCAGTCGGCCACCGAGCTGGCGCAGCGCTTCCCCGCGGCGCATCGCGGCGCCATGACCAAGGCGTATGAGGAGTCCTTCGTCTTCTGGCAGAAGCTCGAGACCCAGCTCGGCCTGACGCCCAATGACGCCGCAGCCGGCGTGGCGGCCTTCATCGCCGGCAATTACACCGCCCTCATGCAGCAGCCCGTGCCCGACGAGCACTTCAAGTCCCTGGTGCTGCAGATGCAACGCATGCTGGGCCAGAACGCCGCCTTCACCCAAAGCAGCCCGGCCGCCAAGCGCGCGATGTTCGAGCAGCTGGCCATGGTGGGCACCTTCATGGTGGTCTACCGCGAGCACCTCAACAGCAAGCCCAACCCCAACGAGGAGGTCAATTTCCGCAATGCGGCCAAGGCCAACCTCGAGGCGGCGTTGGGGCTCGGGGTGGAGCGCATCCAGATCGGGCCGCAAGGGCTGGTGGCGCGCTGAGGAAGGGCGGCTCTGCAGGCATGCCGCCACGGCGGCCGGCCTCAGGTGTCGTGATAGCCGCCGGCGATCGCGTCGGCCACGGTCCGGGTCCAGGAGTCCAGGTAGACGAAATCCGGCGAATCCGGGAAACGGTGGGCCGCGAAGAGTAGGGCCTCCAGGTCCAGCACGGCCTCACGGGCCTGCGGCGTCGGGTGCTTCAGGTCGGCCAGCAGCACGACGCGGCGCGCCGTGGCCATGTTGTCGGCCAGGTCGATGGCGTCCATGTTCAGGCCCCAGTGCCAGTCGCCATTGGCGTGGCGGATCGCCTCGCCCAGGCTCACGCCCAGGTCGCCCAGCAGGCTGTAGACGATGAAGGGGCCGCCGCGCGTGCAGTCCGGCCAGGGCGAGTGCTTGGGCAGGCGGCCGAAGGCCGGCAGCTGTGGCCAATGCGCCTTGGCCCAGGCGTTCAAGGCCTTGGCATAGACCACGCCTTGCAGTGCCTGCGGATCGGGCCCTTCATGCGCCAGCAGCCAGTCGCGCAGCAGGCGTTGGCGCTCGTTCAGCGTGGCCTGGAAGTAGGCCCAGTTGGCCTGGGCCTGGCTCTCGCTCAGCGCACGGCCGGAGCCGGGGTGAGGCAGCTCATAGGCGGGGTAGTCGCTCAGGTCCCAGGTGGACGCTTTAGTGCCGGCAAGCCAGCGCTGGATCAGGTTCGGCATGTTGAGCAAGCGCGAAAGAAAAATGGACGGCCTCGAGAGGCCGTCCATTCGGAACAAGCCCGGTTCAGAACCAGCCTTTTACCGTATCGAAGATGCCACGGCCGCCAGCATCGCCAGCGATGGCGCCGCCAATGCCGCCGATGATGCCGCCAACCACCGTGCCCACGCCCGGGAAGATGGCCGTGCCGATGGTCGCGCCCAGGGCCGCACCACCCCAGCCACCCAGGGCGCCGCCGGCCACGCCGGAGGCGGTGCGCCCGGTGTTCTCGCCGATGCGGTTGCCGTCGGCCTGGTAGGCCTGGCCGAGCGAAATGGCATCCAGCACGACGCCGACGGGCCGGGCGACCTTGCCCACGCCTTCCAGCAGCTGACCGGCGCCGCGCAGGCCACGGTTGACCTTCAGGGCCTCGACATCGCGCGCCACCTGGCCACGGATGTCGCTGTCCAGCGCCGTGCGGCCCACCTTGGACTCGACGTCGATGCGCTGGCGCATGCGCGGGTCCGTCGCCGGGGGCTCGGCCACCACGTCCACCACGCGCGCGCCGTTCTGCACCGGCACCTCGGTGCGCACCTGGGCGCCCGCGGCGCGCCAGCGGTCGGCAATCGCGTCGCGAGCCAGCGCGCCGTTGGTGTTGTTGGCCACCGGCGAAGCGATGCCCGAGGTGCGGCCCAGCGAACCGGGCGGCGGTGCATGCACGGTCTGGCCGACCTGGATGCCGTTGCTGGTCAGCAGCTCGGTCAGGCCGCGCGTGAAACCGCCCTTGCCCGTCCAGGCGCTGGTCGTCGCTTCCCATCGCTTGATCAGGATGGGGTTGTCGATCAGCAGCTTGCTGCCTTGCTGCAGCATGCCCTGGCCGGCCGCCCAGAGGCCGCCGGGTGCATGGTCGGGCAGCAGGCTCTGGCGCGCGGCCTGCAACACATCCTGGTTGTAGTGAGCCACGTCACCGGGGTGCCCCGAGGCCAGCAGGTGCTGCTCGATGGCGGCATGCGCCGACTCGGCGGCCTGCGGGTCGCTCTTGCGCGCGTCGACCACCCAGGTCGCCAGGCGCTGGGTGTCGACGACGCCGGTACGTGGGTCGGTCGCCCGGCTGACGACCTCCGCTGCGGGATCGCGGGCGACCGGCGTCTGCCGGCCGCTCGAAACTGCATCAACTGCAAGCATGGTGGCCTCCGCTCAGAAGTCCAGGCGCATCACGGTCAGCGAGAACCGGTGGGCGTCGCGCGTCGAGTGCGAACGGCTTTCGCCGGCATCCGACAGCGAGCCCAGGAAGGCGCCACTCAGCGACGCCGACAGCAGGCCACTGAACAGGCTGAGGGCGTTGCGCAGGAAATCGCTGCCGCGCTGTTGCGTGGCTGGGTCCAGGCCCGGGTTCAGCTGCAGGTCGGTCTTGTTCATGTAGGCCTGGTCGACCTTGTGGATGTCACCGTTGGCGTCCACGCCCAGGAAGCCGGCGCCGGCCGGGTTTTCCTGAAGCACATTGCCGTCCTTGTGCGTCCAGTCAAGCACGGCGCCCCAGCCGGCGGCCTCGTCGATCTTGAGGTCGCCGACCTTGTTGGTGTCCACGCCGCTGATCTCGACGCCGTAGTCGCCGTTCGTGATGGCGACCTTGCTCGCAAGGGTCATGCCATTGCCGGCATTCCAGGGCGTGGTTTCGATGGTGACCTTGGTGCCGTCCTCGAGCTTGAAGGTCGTGGTGCCGTAGAAGTCGAAGGCATGCTTGCCGTCGATGTTGACGTGCGGGTCGCCCCAGATGTTGTAGGTCTCGCCGGTCTTCTTGTTGAAGATGTTGACGGTATTGTTGTCACCGGCGGTGATGCGGTAGTTGTCGTTCTCGAACACGGCCTGGCCACCCTTCATCTGGGTGCTGGCGTGGGTCGGGTTGGTGTTCGGGACGGAGGATGTGGCGGTCAGCGAGGTGCTGCTGGCCGTCTGGATGGTGGTCATGGCGCGTTCTCCTCAGGGGTGTGTCTCAGTCGCGTTGCCATTGCATTCGGACTCGGCCAGGCCCGCTAGCTGCGGCCGCCCGCAATTCGGGGCAGCCGCAGCTAGGGTTGGCCGCAAGCGCTCTGGCCACCGCGGCCATACTTCGCACCCATGCCCCGTTATGTCGCCCTGCTTCGTGGCGTCAGCCCGATGAACGCCAAGATGCCCGACCTCAAGCGCTGCTTCGAGGAGGCGGGTTTCACCGACGTGAAGACGCTGCTGAGCAGCGGCAACGTCGTGTTCTCAACGCCCCGCTCGGCCGCCATCGCGACGCTGCAGAAACGCGCCGAGAAGGCCATGCTGGACGGCCAGGGCTACAGCTTCGCCACCACCGTGCGGTCGACGGCCCATCTGCAGCAGCTGATCAAGGCCGATCCCTTCGCCGCCTTCAAGCTCAAGCCCGGGTCCAAGCGCGTCGTCACCTTCCTGCGCGAGCCGCTTGCCGAGAGCCCCGTCGAGCTGCCGGTGACGCACGGCGAAGCCTGCATCCTGGGCCTGGACGGCGGCGAGGTGTTCTGCAGCTATGTGCCCGAGGCCAAGGGGCCGGTCTTCATGCACCTGCTGGAGAAGACCTTCGGCAAGACCATCACGACGCGCACCTGGGACACCGTGGCCAAGTGCGCCGCGGCCTGAGTCAGTCCTCGCCCGACTCGGGCAGGTGAATCAGGCCGGTGTGGAAGTCGTACTCGAAGACCTCGCCATAGCGCGCCCACTCGATGGCCACGCGCAGCACGCGCTCGGCCTCGGCGGCGTCCATGCTGTCCATCAGCAGCTTCAGGAAGGGCTCCTCCTTCAGCTCGCCGTGGGCTTCCTGCTCCAGGCTGGCGCGGATGAAGGTGGCCAGTGGCACATGCGCCAGCAGCTGCTGGCCGAAGATCTCGCGGCGGAACTCGTGGCCGCCTTCGACATAGCGCTGGCCCAGCGGCGTGACGATGAGGTCGCCGCCACTGAGCTGGGCCAGGCCCAGGCGGTGCAGCGCGTCGGCCAGCGGCAGCATGGCCTCGTCGGTGAGTTCGCTCTCCTCGGCCAGCTGGGGCAGGTCGGCGCGGCCATTGAAGCGTTCGTCGGCCAGCAGCTCCAGCAGGCTCTCCATGCGGCCGACGTCGGCTTCGGGCAGGCGGTCGCTGAGATGCGGCTTGGGCGCCTCCTCGACGGTGCCGGCCACGTGAGTGGCGCTCGTCATCAGCCGGTAGACCTCGTCGATGAGCAGGCGCACTTCGGGGCTGTCGGCGCGGCGCGGGCGCGGCAGCGTGATAGGCAGCTCGGCGCGCACGCGGCCCGGGTTGCTGGCGAAGATCAGCACGCGGTCGGCCATCATGACGGCCTCCTCGATGTTGTGCGACACGACGAGCATGGCCTGCGTGGGCATCTGGCCGCCGTCCCAGAGGTCGAGGATCTCGTTGCGCAGGCGCTCGCCGGTCAGCACGTCCAGGGCCGAGAAGGCCTCGTCCATCAGCAGCACGGCCGGCTGCATGACCAGGGCCCGCGCCATGCCCACGCGCTGGCGCATGCCGCCTGACAGCTCGCGCGGCAGGGCGCCCTCAAAGCCGGCCAGGCCGATCAGCTCGATGGCTTCGTTCGCGCGGCGCTCACGTTCCGCCGCCGGCACGCCGGCCGCCTCCAGCCCGAGCTCGACGTTCTGCCGAACGGTGAGCCAAGGGAACAGCGCAAAGCTCTGGAACACCATCGCGATGCCGGCCGCCGGCCCGAACAGTGGCTGGCCGCCGTAGCGCACGTCGCCAGCGTCCGCGGGGATCAGCCCGGCCATGATGCGCAGCAGCGTGCTCTTGCCCGAGCCGCTCTGGCCCAGTAGCGCGACGATCTCGCCCTTGTCGAGGCGAAAGTCCACGCCCTCCAGCACCGAGCGCAGGCTGCCGTCGTTGGACTTGAAGCCCTTGGCGACGCCCTTCAGTTCGATCAACGTCGTCATCAGAAATGCATCCTTTCCTCGGCGATACGGTAGAGACGCCGCCAGACCCAGTGGTTCATCGCCATGACGAAGACGCACATGACGCCGATGCCTAAAGCGATGCGCGGGAAGTCGCCCGCCGTCGTCATCTGCTGGATGTAGCTGCCCAGGCCTTGGGCCTGCAGGTGGGTGTCGCCCCAGCTCACGTACTCGGCCACGATGCTGGCGTTCCAGGAGCCGCCGCTGGCCGTGATGGCGCCGGTGACGAAGCTCGGGAAGATGGCCGGCAGCAGATAGCGCCGCCAGGCCAGCCAGCCCTTGAGCCCCAGGTTCTTGGCGGCCAGGCGCAACTCGGTCGGGATGGTCGACGCGCCGGCCACGACGTTGAAAAGCAGATACCACTGCGTGCCCAGGATGATGAGGGGCGACAACCAGAGGTCGGGGTCGAGCCTGTACTTGACGATGACGAGGACGGCGACCGGGAAGACGAGGTTGGACGGGAAGGCCGCGAGGAACTGCGCCACCGCCTGCACGCGGCCGGCGATGCGCGGGTTCAGGCCTATCCACACGCCGATGGGCACCCAGATCAGCGACGCCACGGCGATCAGCGCGAGCACGCGCGCCAGCGTGTACAGGCCCAGCTTGAACACATGCGCCGCCTCGCCCCAGCCCACCTCGGTGTGGATGAAGCTGACCAGACGCCAGACGGCGAACAGCACCAGGGCGGCCAGCAGCGCGTCCCAGGCGCGGGCCCACAGCGGGTTCGGATCTTCAGGCCGCGCGCGGATGGAGCGGCCGTCGTAGCTCTTCTTCAGCGGCGCGAAGCTGGCAGTGATCCAGCGCCCCGGCCATTGCCCCAGGCGCTGCAGCAGCTGGGTGCGGCGCAACCAGGTCAGCAGCCAGGACTGCGGCGCCTGCTCGCTGCTGCCCTCCTCGAAGCGGAAGCGGTCGGCCCAGGCCAAGAGCGGGCGGAAGAACAGCTGGTCGTACAGCAGGATGCCGACCAGCATGCCGACGATGGCCCAGCCGATGGCGCCGAGGTCGCGCGCCTCGATGGCCACGGCGATGTAGGAGCCCACGCCCGGCAGCTTGATGTCCTGGCCGGCCACCGAGATGGCTTCCGACGCGACGACGAAGAACCAGCCGCCGCTCATGCTCATCATCATGTTCCACAGCAGGTTGGGCATGGCGAAGGGCAGCTCCAGCCGCCAGAAGCGCTGCCAGCCCGACAGCTGGAAGATGCGCGCCGCCTCCTGCAGCTCGCCCGGCACCGTGCGCAGCGACTGGTAGAGGCTGAAGGCCATGTTCCAGGCCTGGCTCGTGAAGATGGCGAACAGGGCTGCCAGCTCCACGCCCAGCAGGTTGCCAGGGAACAGCGCGATGAAGGGCGCGACGGCAATGGCCTGGAAACCCAGGATGGGGATGGATTGCAGGATGTCCAGCAGCGGCACCAGCACCTTCTCTGCCGCACGCACCTTGGCCGCCAGCACCGCGAACACGCAGGCGAACACCACCGAGGCGGCGAGCGCCAGGAACATGCGCAGCGTGGTGCGCAGCAGGTAATAAGGCAGATAGGCGACGTCCAGGCTCAGCGGCAGGGGCACGCCAAGGTGGAAGGGTCGGGCCATCGCCGCCGCGGCCATCGCGAGCAGCACCAGCACCGCCAGGACGAGGGGCAGCAGCGCCCAATCCCAGCGATTGAACGCGGCCTCGACGGCGGGGCGGGGGAAGAAGCGACGGTCGGACATGGTGGCGGGCGAACGGGACCGCGCAGCCTAGTCCGGGCACGTAAGGCGGGTGTGAAGCGCGCCGCCCCGGAGCTTGCGCCCAGCTTGCAGCGCTGCGCCGAAGAACTACGACTGGTTGCAGCTCTGGCGGCTTGAATCTGCCTTGTCGCCTAACGGCACAACTCGTCTCCCCGGCTTGCGACTTGACGATGTATCCGGCGCCTTCTCCTACAGGGATCTTTTGCCTGCGGCCTAAGGTTGTTGACGCGGCGGCGCAATGGGGTGCCGCCCAGGCTCACAGTGAAGGAACAGCCATGTCCAACCAGCAACGCCAATCCGGCAAGCAGCAGCCCGAAAGCGGTCAGAACATCCAGCAGGGTGGTCAGAGCCGTGACCAGAGCCCTGGCCAGCAAAGCCAGGCCGGTGGCGGCAGTCAGACGCCCCAGCAAGGGGGTGGTTCTGCCGGTCGCGACCAGCAAAGCAAGCCCAGCAACCAGCAGGGTTCCAAGAACCGCTGACTGCGCAAGGGGCTGAGGGCGCGGCGCCGTGAGGTGCCACCGGCGCCTTAGCCCGTCGACCGACCAGGCCCTCTGCCGCGCAGGGGGCCTGCCTTATTCGAAGAGGTGGCCGAGGTCGTGGTGGCCCATGGACTCGGCTTTGGTGCGCAGGTATTTCTCGTTGTCAGGCCCCGGCTCCGTCAACGAGGCTTCGCGTTCGACGACGTCGATGCCGAACTCGGCCAGGGCGGCCATCTTCAGCGGGTTGTTGGTCAGCAGCCGGATGCGCTGCACGCCCAGGGACCGCAGCATGCAGGCGGCGGCGTCGTAGCGGCGTGAGTCGATGGGCAGGCCCAGCTGGGCATTGGCCTGGATGGTGTCGGCGCCGGCGTCCTGCTCGGCATAGGCGCGCAGCTTCTGCACCAGGCCGATGCCGCGCCCCTCGTGGCCGCGCATGTAGACGATGGCGCCGCGGCCCAGGTCGGCGATGCGCTTCATGGCGCTTTGCAGTTGCGGCCGGCAGTCGCAGCGCAGCGAGCCGAAGACTTCGCCGGTCATGCATTCGGAGTGCACGCGCACCAGCGGCGGCTCGTCACCGGTCAGCTCACCCAGGCTCAGCACGACATGCTCCTGCCCGCTATCGTCCTCACGGAAGCCGTGAATGACGAACTCGCCATAGGGCGTTGGCAGGCGGGTGGAGACGATGCGTTCGATCTTCATGGTGTGGGGCTTCAAGGGGGCATTCTCGCCGCCCCGGGGAAAACCCCGTGTCGCGCAGGTTAGGCTGCCGCTTTTCAGGAGACACGCATGGCCCAGACCGTTCAGTTCAAGCGCCCCGATGGCGCCCCTGTGTCCGGCTATCTCGCCGAGGCCGCCCAGCCTCTCGGCGCCGTCGTCGTCATCCAGGAGTGGTGGGGCCTGAACGACCAGATCCGTGGCGTGGCTGATCGCTTTGCGCTGGCCGGGTTCACGGCGCTGGTGCCTGACCTCTACCGCGGCAAGAGCACCGTCGAGGCCGAGGAAGCCGGCCATCTGATGACGGACCTGAACTTTGGCGACGCCGCCTCGCAGGACGTGCGCGGCGCGGTGCACTACCTCAAAGACCTGAAGCTGGGCAGCGGCAAGGTCGGCGTGACCGGCTATTGCATGGGCGGCGCGCTGACCGTGCTGGCCGCGACGATGGTGCCCGAGGCCGACGCCGCCGTGATCTGGTACGGCATGCCGCCGCTGGAATATGTGGACGCCAGCAAGATCAAGATGCCGCTGCAGGCCCATTGGGCCACGCAGGATGAGTCCTTCCCGATTGCCGGCGTGGACGGCCTGGAAGCGAAGTTCGCCGAGGTCGGTGTGCGCTACGAAGGCCACCGCTATCTGGCCCACCATGCCTTTGCCAACGAGACGGCACAGGGGCCGGGGCGCATTGCCAAGACGCAGTACGACGCGGTGTGGGCGCAGCAGGCGTGGGACCGGGCGATGCGGTTCTTTGGCAAGCACCTGGGCTGAGCGTCGCGCGCCCAGCTCGCGAGACCCACGTCAGTCCGCGCGATCGGGCTTGACGGCCTGGCAGCGCGTGACCAGCTCACGGGCGCGGCCGTCATAGGCTTCGCGGGCCGCCGGGGATTGCAGGACCTGGCGAGTGAGCAGGGCTTGTCCGGCCGGCGAGGCGGCAAAGGCTTCGATGGCCTTGACTTCGGCTGCCGAAATGGCGGGCAGCGGCTCCGGGGCCTTTTCGCCCAGGGCGGTGTAGATGCTCAGCAAGCCGTGCCTGGCGTATTTGTGTCCCGGGACCGAGCTGAAAAACCGGTCGGCCGCCGCCACTTCGCTGGCACTCAGCGACATCGTGACCACCCGTTCGGTCGTCTCGTAGAACTCACTGGGCTGCAGAGCCTGGATGCAGGCGTTCTGCGCGGCGGGCAGGCCGCCCTTGGCCTCACGCTGCTTGGCGGCCAGTTGCACGCCCAGCAGCGCCGACTGGGCGGTGATCTGCGCGGTCGTCGACACGGCCTCGGCGGCGAAGCTGGCCAGCAGGCAGGCCGTCAGCGTGAGGGTGCGATGCATCATGGGATGGGTCGTCTTGAAAACGCGCATTTTGCGGCGCTGGCCACGCTCGCCGCCCGCCTTGGCGCTCAGTCGCTGCGCCGCACCTGCAGCCGCGGCTCATCCGGCCAGGTGTCGGCGTCCAGGGCCAGTTCATCGGGCCGCAGGCCATCGGCCCGCAGCACGCCCAGGTAGCCGTCGCGGCCTTGCGCCTTGGCGGCATAGAGGGCGGCGTCGGCCAGGCTCAGCGTGGCGTCCCAATCCCAGGCCCGAGGCGCTTCGGGGTCGAGAGGGAAGACGGCGAAGCCGATGGACACGGTGACCGGCAGCGTGCGGCCGTCGGCCAGCGTGAAGGGCTGCTCGCGCACGACGGCGTTGAAGCGTGCCGCCAGCTCGGTGGCGCCGCTGCGTGCGCCGCCGCGGGCCAGGGCCAGGAATTCCTCGCCGCCCCAACGCACCAGCACGTCGCTCTCGCGGAAGACCATGCGCAGCCGGCGGGCGAACTCAACCAGCACCTGGTCGCCCGCGGTGTGGCCGTGGCGGTCGTTGATGCGCTTGAAATGATCGAGGTCCATCAGCATGACGAGCAGGTCGGCCTCGTCGTCGCGGTGGCGGTCGGGGTTGCTGTGGCGCGGCTCGGTGTAGTGGCGCAGGCAGAGCTGCAGGTCCGAGGTGACCCGCGAGTCCAGGTAGCGGCGGTTGCGCAGGCCGGTCAGCGGGTCGGTGGTGCTGGCCTCGCGCAGCTCCGTGGTGCGCTGCTCCACCAGGGCTTGCAGCGCCGTTTCGCGTCGGCGCAGCTGTGCGGTGCGCCGCGCCACCCCCCAGCGCAACAGCAGCCAGGCCAAGCCCAGTAAAGAAAGCGCGGCGGCCGCCTGGGCCCAGCGCGTCTGCCACCAGGCCGGCAGCAGCTCGATGTCGAGCAGCAGCGGGCGGTCGCCCCACACGCCGTGATGGTTGGTGGCGTACACCTCCAGCCGGTAGCGGCCCGGCGGCAGGCCGCCATAGCTCGCGAAGCGGGCGCTGGCGTCGGTGAACGTCCATTCGGCGTCCCAGCCCGCCAGGCGCATCATGTAGCGCAGCTTGGCCGGGTCGATGTAGTCCAGTGCGGCGAACTCGACGGCCACACTGCGGGTACCGGCCGGCAGCTTCAAGCCTTGCTTCAGGTCCTGGTCCGGCTGGAAGAGCTGGCCATCGCGGCGCAGGCTGCTGACGACCACCGGCGGCGCATAGCGCGAAGGCATGAAGGCCAGCGGCTCGATGACGAGCAGGCCGCGGCTGCCGCAGAAGAGCAGGCGGCCGTCGGGCAGGGCGGCGTCGGCGAAGAAGCGCGGCGTGCCCATCGGCGGGCCCTCGGCGCCGGAGAGCTCGTCCAGGCGGTTGGCGGTCGGGTCGTAGACGGATTGCTGGCTCCACACCCGGCCCTTGGCGTCCTCGTGCAGGTTGACGCCGAAGGGCCGGCCCGGCGCCCCCATGCGCTCGCTGATGCGTTCGAAGCGCGCGCGGCCCTGTTCGTCGTAGCCCTTGAGCCGGTGCAGGCCGCTGACGGCGGTGTCCACGTACAGGCTGCCGTCGCGGGTGTGCAGCAGGCCGAGCACGGCAGGAAAGCCCAGCGCCTCGCCGGGCGCGCCCTGCACCTCGGCCAGGCGCTGGCCGTCCCAGCGGAACAGGCCGGCCAGCGCGCCGACCCAGAGTTGGCCGTTGCGGGCCTCCACGCGCAGCGCATGCACGCCGCCGCGCAGCGGCTCGCCATCCGCGCGGCGCACCCGCTCGATGCGGGCCTGGGGCGAGGGCAGGCGGTAAAGCCCGTCCTGCATGCCGACCCAGACCTCCCCGCCATCGCTGTTCGGCAGCACCAGCACGCGATGCGCGCGGCCGCCCTCCAGCGCCCAGCTGGCGAGCAGGCGGGCGCTGCGCGGTTCGCGGCGCTCCAGGCGGCCGTTGGCCACCAGCCAGACGCTGCCGTCCGGCCCCTCGGCGAGGTTGTCCACCGGCGTGTCGGCCTCACGCGGCCAGCCGCCGACGGTGCGCAGCTGCGCGTCCAGCAGGGCCACCGGGCCGCTGTGCGTGGCCACCATCAGCAGGCCGTCACGGCGGGGCAGCAGGCCGCGCAGGTCGCTGCTGGCCAGGGGGCTGCGGGGGTCGGCGTCGGGGCCGCGCACGGCCAGTGCCGGGTGCTGCTGGTGGCGCTGCAAGCCCACGCCGTAGCCGCCCACCCACATGGTGCCGGTCTGGTCGCGCAGCAGCACGTTGACGTCATTGCCGGCCAGGCCGCCGGGCAGGTGGGGGTTGTGGCGCAACTGGCGCAGCAGCGCGCCGCTGTCGCCGTCCAGCCAGGCGATGCCGTCGTTCAGGCCGGCCCAGACCGTGCCGTCGGCGCTCTGCGCCAGTGCCTGCACGCCCCCCTTGAAGCGCGCCGCCAGCCAGCGCGGCTGGCCGTTCGCCTCGATGCGGCCGACGCGGCCGTCCACGCTGCCGAACCAGAGCCGGCCCGCGCGATCCTCCAGCAAGGTGCTGATGCCGACGATGGCGTTGTCGGGCAGGGCCAGGGTTGCCCAGCCGCCCTGCGAGTCGCGCCGGGCGAGGCCGCGCCAGTGGCCGGCCCACAGCGCGCCGTCGCGGCCCACGGCCAGCGCCAGCACGCGGCGCTCGGTTTCGCCGTCGACGCGCAGCGGCTCGGTCTCGAAGCGCGCGGTTTTCGGCTCAAAGCGCAGCAGGCCCTGGCCCAGCGTGCCGACCCAGACCCGGCCGGCGTCGTCCTCCGCCAGCGCGCGGATGGGCGTGGCGCGCTCGCTGCCGCTGCCCAGCATGCGCACCCGGTCGAAGGCTGGCTCGTAGCGCGCCAGGCCGTTGACCTCGGTGCCTATCCACATGCCGCCGTCGGCGGCGGGCGCGAGCGAGCGCACCCAGCCGAGGTTGCGCTGCACCGGCGTGGCGCCTTCGCGTTCGATGGGGCGCAGGCGGTAGCCGTCAAAGCGCGCCAAGCCGTCGCTGGTGCCGATCCAGATCAGGCCCTGTTTGTCCTGGGCCAGGCTGCCGACCACGTCGCGCGGCACCGGCACGTTGGCGAACTGCGGCTCAAGCGCGCTCTGTGCGGGCTGCACCGGCTGCGCCACGGCCACCGGGGCCAGGACGGCCAGCAGGCAGGCGGCCAGCGCCAGGGTGCGGTGGATCATGGGAGGCGCGGTCTTCAGAAACGCGCATTGTCCAAGCCGGGCCGGTGCCGCTCGCGCCCTGTTTACCCGGCCTCGGAGCCCGGCGAGCAGTTCATCAGCCGGCTGAGGCAACACGTCCTGCGGGGCGGCTTCAAACGCGTTCTCGAGATCAACACCTGCCCCCACTGCCAAGACCTCTGGCGTGTGGTGGAGCAGCGCGAGGCGGACTTGCCAGCGCTGCGAGGGTTGCTGCCGGAACACGGCGCCCTGTGCCGGCGGCCGCCATGACGGGCGCGGCGACGACACCGAGGGCCACAGATGGCGGCGATGGCACTGCGGCGGCGCCGCGCGCGATGCACTGCATCCGGCGTGCACCGCAAAGCGAGCCGGCACGAGAGCGGGCGCCTCGACGCAGCACCACGACTACCCACGCCGCCAGCAAGCCGCGCCGGCTGCTGTGCCGGACCCACCGCGCAGCAAGGGTGAATCCGCACTGGTCCGCCAGGGCGTTTGAAACTTACATTGCCCTATTGCCGTCCCTGACACCATCGTCGGGTGCGCGGTTCAGTCCAACAGGTTTATCCGCCACCGCCATGTCAAAACTTCGATCCACCTCGCCTGGGCGGCGGATAAACGCTATTCGTTAGGTTAGCAAGGAATGTGATCTTCATGCAGTCGTACACAACCTCAGACATAGTCGCATTTCTGTCGATGCTAGTTGCGCTGGCGGCAGTTGTCGTTGGACCGATCGTCAGTTTCAAACTTGCACGCAGGCAACTTGTCTTGCCAATTCGCCAAAAGTGGATCGACGACCTGCGCGACTTGATGAGTACCCTCCTCAGTAAATGCAGAGCGGCGGTCATCATGAATGAGGGAAATGGCTTACTTGATAAGCGAGAACCCGATGAACCGCTTCTAAATGATATTTTGTTTCTGGAGCAGAAGCTCCAACTGATGCTGAATCCGAGAGAGGATGATCATCAAAAACTAATCGAGCATGTGGACAAAATCACCGAAGCGGTCCAACACGGAGCTAGCAACCTTCTTGAGTTCGGCCAGCGAATGAAAGACGCCTCCGCTTGCAGTAAATCAATACTCAAGCGCGAGTGGGAGCGGGTGAAGAATGGCGAAAGCTAGGCCCCTCAAGTCCCTCGCCCTAATTTATTGATTTCAATGAGCTTTCAAGGGCGACGCTCGGGCGATTTGCGGCCTTGGCCAGATTACTCCGCTAACCGGTCACTCAAGCCGCCGTCTCTCGGCAAGCCTCGGTCCCCGGCACAGATTCAATGTTAGGCTGCGCATAGGAGAGATTGATGATCGGCCTGCTTACAAAATCCAGCGAAGTCGAACTCATCACAATGGTTCGCCGCGTCGTTACAAAATCTGCCCCCGATGTAGCATTCGAAGTCGTTAATATTGAGCGACGAAGAGACGCCGATTCACTTAACTCTAGAGATTTCTTGGCCGACGTACTCAATTTGGATGCGTGTATTCTGGATTGCGACGTCGGTAGCCTCGTCAGCTATGCCGCAGAACTCGGTTCGTTAGCGGCTGGCCTAGTAAGTCAATTCGGACAGCGCTCGCGACGCGACGCGACAATCAGCGATCTTGATCGTCGCGTTTTGCTGATAACGAGGGAGCCACGCGAGCACTCTGATATGGCTCGCTACTTTGGAGACTTCTACACGCTAATTTCTTTGGCCGACGTAAGCAAGGTAGAGGCCGAAAAAGCGATTGCGAACTGGTTGCGCGACACTTTGGACCGATCCACACCGAAGATATTCATTAGCTATCGCTCCGCGCAACGGGTGTTCGCCAAGAAAATCGCGGCGTCTCTGCAACGTAGAGGAGGCGCAGTCTGGTTTGATGAAATACATATTGCCCCTGGGGACTCCATTCCTGACGCTATTAATAGGGGACTAGGATGGTGTACTCATATGGTCCTGCTGGTCGATGAAACATTCTTTGACTCGGAATGGACGCAAGCAGAGTATGAGTCCGTTCTATATCAACGCTTGTCCGGCGGTAGGGTCGCAAGATATAGCCGCTCGCCGCTATCACAACGAGCAATAATTCCGCTGTATCTTGTTGATCCCTCATCTAGCAAAATGCCGCCAATGCTAGCTCGAATTCGAGGGATAGATTGTCGCGTGAAGAGTTTCAGATCTGTCGTCAATCAGCTATGGAATTCAGTAACAACTGTAGGCCCAAGATAGCTTCTGTTTATTCCTGACTATGTGACCTGTACGAATTACACGCCGCAGGTGCAACCTAACCCTCTACAGGGACTTTCCGGTAAATCAACCGATCCGGCGAATTGCTTTTCGATATTTGCCTTTTATGTTTTCCTCAAGACCTGAGTCTGGGTTCGATGCAGCGTCACAGAGAACAGACTGCATATCTGCAGGCGGCCTTGTTGCACACGGGAATTGGTGCAGGCCCAGATACCAACCGCTCAGCAGGGCTCCATTCACTCGCCGCCTTCGCCACAACTGGCGCGGCTCAGGGTTGCCTGACGGCGCGGCTGAACGCAATCGCTAAGCGAATCCATCTGGTCCCAACCTACCCACGCGGGTTCGCCACGCGTGCCGGCGACCCGCACCGTCAAAACGCCAGCGCATTCGTCGCCTTCACCTCCTCCATCACCGCATAGGTCCGCGTCTCCCGCACCCCGGGCAGCGTCCAAATCACGCTGCCGATGAACTCCCGGTAGGCGCCCATATCGCGCACCCGGGTCTTCAGCAGATAGTCGAAGCCTCCGGCCACGAGATGGCATTCCAGGATCTCGGGCCGGGCCTGGATGGCGGCCTTGAAGGTGTCCATCACGTCCTGCACGGTGCGGTCCAGGTGCACTTCGATGAAGACCAGCATGGCCGCGCCCAGCTTGGCCGGGTTCAGCCGCGCCTCGTAGCCGAGGATGTAGCCGTCGCGGGTCAGGCGCTTGACGCGCTCCAGCACGGCGGTGGGCGACAGGTGCACGGCTTCGGCCAGCTTGAGGTTGGAAATACGCCCGTCGGCCTGCAGCACGCGCAAGATGCGGGCGTCGATCTTGTCGAGTTTGGTTTCGTCGTCCATCGGGATTTTTGTCGGCCGTTCCTGTAATCCTTGGAATTTAATCCAAGCGAAGCGTCGATAGAGTGCGAAACCTCACCAGGAGCTCTGCCATGCCCACGCCCTTCGTCGCCCCGACCGAACAGCCCCGCCTGCCCGATCCCTACCGGGCCGAGCACGGCGTCGTGCAGGCCCTGGCCGAGCGTGTTGGCGGTGCGCTGGACTGGCCTGGCGTCATCGCCATGGCCGCGCCCTGGGTGGAGCAGGTGCGCAAGAACCCGGCGCCTTTCTGGGCCATGGAATCGCTGCTGCGCGAATACCCCATCACCAGCGCCGAAGGCCTGGCCCTGATGCGCCTGGCCGAGGCGCTGCTGCGGGTGCCCGACGCGCCCACGGCCATTGCGCTGACGGCCGACCAGCTCGGCCGCGCCGACTTCGACGGCGCCAGCGAGGGCAGCCCGCACAAGATGCTGGCCGCGCTGTCGGCCTCGGCCATCTCGATGTCCAAGCGCTTCCTGCCGGGCGCGGAGGACGACGGCGGCCTGTTCAAGCGCCTGGGTGCGCAGACGGTGGTGGCCGCCACCGTGCGCGCCATCCAGCTGCTGGGCCGGCAGTTCGTGCTCGGCCGCAACATCAATGAGGCGATGAGCGAGGCCGACAGTGCCCGCAAGGCGCAGAAGCAATTGCGCTTCAGCTACGACATGCTCGGCGAAGGCGCCCGCACGGAGGCCGATGCGCTGCGCTATCACGCGGCCTATGTCGGCGCCATCAAGGCCATCGCAGCGGGCCAGCGCGCCGCATCGCCCGAGGCTTCCGACGGCATCTCCATCAAGCTCAGCGCGCTGTTCAGCCGCTACGAGGTGCTGCAGCGCGAGCGCGTCTTCGCCGAGCTGCTGCCGCGCGTGTGGGCGCTGATCGAGCTGGCTGCCGAGGCCAACATCAACCTGACCATCGATGCCGAGGAGGTCGACCGCCTGGAGCTGTCGCTGGACGTGCTGGACACGCTGGCCGCGCGCATCGCCACCCACTACCCGCATTGGCGCGGCTTCGGCCTGGCGGTGCAGGCCTACCAGTCGCGCGCCCTGGCCGTCGTCGACGAAGTTGCGGCCATCGCGCGCAAGCACGGCCTGCGCTTCATGGTGCGCCTGGTCAAGGGTGCCTACTGGGATGGCGAGATCAAGAGAGCCCAGGAGCTGGGCCTGACCCACTACCCGGTGTTCACGCACAAGCAGCACACCGACGTCTCGTATCTCGCCTGCGCCCGCGCGCTGATCCAGCATGCCGACGTCATCTATCCGCAGTTCGCCAGCCACAACGCCGGCACCATCGCGGCCATCGTGCAGATGGCCCGCGCCACCGGCGCGCCGTTCGAGATGCAGCGCCTGCACGGCATGGGCGAAGGTGTCTACCGCGAGGTGCTGAAGGACGGCAGCATCCCCTGCCGCGTTTACGCGCCGGTGGGCGAGCACCGCGACCTGCTGGCCTATCTCGTGCGCCGCCTGCTGGAAAACGGCGCCAACTCGTCCTTCGTGCACCAGTTGGCCGACCCCAGCGTGCAGGTGCCCGAGCTGCTCGGCTCGCCGCTGGCCGAGGTGCGTGCGACGAGCGCGCTGCCGTTGCCGCCGGCCCTCTACCTGGACAGCGAAGGCCGCGGCCGCGCCAACTCCACCGGCGCCGACCTGACCGCGCCGGCCCAGCGCGTGGCCCTGCAGGTCGCGCTGGAGACGACGCCTGTGCGTGCCGTCCCCGAGGCCTCGGCAGCTGAAGTCGACGCTGCGATGCAACGCCTGCACGCCGGCTTCCCCGCCTGGAACGGCACGCCCGTTGCCCAGCGCGCCGCCATCCTGCGCCGCGCCGCCGACGACCTCGATGCCCGCCTGGCCGAGTTCTGCGCCCTGCTCGTCAAGGAAGCCTTCAAGACGCAAGCCGATTGCGTCGCCGAGGTGCGCGAGGCCGTGGACTTCCTGCGCTACTACGCCGACCAGGCGGAAAGCGATGCGAGCCTGATGCAAGGCCGCGGCGTCTTCGTCTGCATCAGCCCGTGGAACTTCCCGTTGGCGATCTTTGCCGGCCAGGTCGTCGCCGCACTGGTGGCCGGCAATGCCGTCGCCGCCAAGCCCGCCGAGCAGACGCCTTATGTCGCGCTGAAGATGGTTGAGTTGCTGCACGCCGCCGGCGTGCCGGCCGATGCGCTGGCGCTGTTGCATGGCCCCGGCGAGACCGTCGGCGCCGGCCTGGTCGCCCATGCGCACACGGCCGGCGTCTGCTTCACCGGCTCCACGGCCGTGGCCCAGATCATCAACAAGGCGCTCGCCGCCAAGCCCAACTCGCCGATCCCGCTGATCGCCGAGACCGGCGGTCTCAATGCCATGGTCGTCGACTCGACGGCCTTGCCCGAACAGGTCATCGACGCCGTCGTGCAATCGGCCTTCCGCTCCGCCGGCCAGCGCTGCTCGGCACTGCGCCTGCTGTGCGTGCAGTCCAGCATTGCCGAGGGGGTCATCGAGATGCTCAAGGGTGCGTTGTCGCAGCTGCATGTCGGCCAGCCCGCGCAACTTGCCACCGACGTCGGTCCCGTCATCGACGACGAGGCCCATGCCAACATCAGCAAGCATGTCGAGCGCCTCAAGCGCGACGCCAAGCTGCTGGCCGAGGCGCCGGTGGCCGAGGCCATGCCGCGCCAGATCCGCCCCGTCGCCTTCGAGCTGCCGCGCGTGTCGCACCTCGGCGAAGAGATCTTCGGCCCGGTGCTGCACGTGGTGCGCTTCGAGGACTCGGTCGACGACGTCATCAAGGAGATCAACGCGCTGGGCTATGGCCTGACGCTGGGCATCCAGACGCGCATCGACAGCCGCGCCCAGCGCCTGGCCGACGAGGCGCGCATCGGCAACGTCTACGTCAACCGCAACATCATCGGCGCGGTGGTGGGCGTGCAGCCCTTTGGCGGTGAAGGCCTGTCCGGCACCGGCCCCAAGGCCGGCGGCCCCGACTACCTGCGCCGCTTCTGCGCCGAGCCCCAGCTCGACGCGCCCTTGCCGACCCTCGCGATGGACGGCCGCAGCGAGGCCTTGGCCGTGGCTGCCGACGCCGGTTGGCGCGACACACCGCTGCTTGAGCGCATCGCCACGCTGCGTCGCGCTGCCGACACGTTGGACGCGCCGACCGCTCTCGCCTTGCGCGGCCTGTTCGTCGCGGCGCAGGCGCAGTTCGCTGACATCGTGCTGCCCGGCCCCACCGGCGAGAGCAACACGCTGCGCCACCACGCGCGCGGTGTCTTCGCCGTGCTCGGCCGTGACGAAGCGGGCCTGGCCGCGGTCGTCAGCGCCCTGCTGGCCGGCAACAGCGCCATCTGGCTGGGCGGCGACGAACGCGCCCGCCAGGCCCTGCTGCGCGCCGGCCTGCCGGTCAACGCGCTGACGCTGCTGCCCGACGCGACGCTGCCGGGGCTGCTCGCCGCGCCGCAGCTCGCTGGCGTCGCGCTGGCATCGTCCGACTCCGCGGCCGCCCATGTGCTCGCGCAAGCCCTGGCCACGCGGGCTGGGGCCATCTTGCCGCTGGTCACTGGCGCCGGCCATGTGCGCCAGCTCTACCGCTTCGCGGCCGAGCAGACGCTGACGGTCAACACGGCGGCAGCTGGGGGCAATGCGGCCCTGCTGGCAGGGGTGCGCTGAGGGCGCTTGACGCAGCGGCCTGCGGCATCAATGCGGCGTCATTGTGGGATTGGGGCTCGCAGGCAGGTCGCCGGCGCGGTGGGGTGGTCCAGCTCGAAGACCAGGCGCTTGTCGAGCTTTGCGGCCTGCACCGCCTTGCCGAAGAACTGCTGGAAGAGCTGCTCGAACGACCCGTCCTTCTGCGCGCGCCGCAGGCCCTGCTCGATGTGCTCGGCCAGCTCGGTGTTCTGCCGGGCGACAAAGAAATAGCTGCACATCGGGTAGTGCAGCGCCAGGTGCGATTCAACGGCCAGGCCCAGGTGGCCGTAGTTGCTCAACTCGCCGTAGATCTCGCCGACGCCGCGCGGCAGGTAGCGAAAGCGCTGCGCCGCCAGCATCGTGAACAGGTTCTCGTAGCGCGCGGCGGCGACGACGGGCAGGCCGTTGCTCTGCAGGACGCCCGTGTCGACCCATTCCCTGACCAGCCCGGCTGGCAGCGCCTTGAGCTGCTCCAGCGAACGGATGCTCTCGAACTGGCCTCGGTCGTCCTCGCCGATCAGGAAGATGCGCCAGCCGAGGATGCCCTTGTCGACCGGGATCCGCACGGGCAGATAGTCGCGCTCGAGCTGGACCGTGGTCGGTGCCCAGACGACGTCGATATCCTGCCCCGCGGCCATGCTTACGAAGGCTCGCACGGCCACGCTCGGCTTCGCGGAGGGCTGCACGGCGAAGTGGCCATCCGCCTTGCCCAAGGCCAGCTTGAGCAGGCTGGCGTAGTAGTCGCCGCGCTTGTCTCCGGCGGCACCGGACGAAGGGTAGGTCACGACCTGCGGCGCGCCAGGCGAAGGTTCGGCCGACGCGCCGAACCCGCCAAACCCTAGCAGTGCCACGCTGGCCAGGGCTAACGCCCGGCTTGCGATGTGGATCACCGACTGCCTGCAATCACGCATTTTTCAGAGAGCCAATTAGGAATCGCGGTGAGCAGCATGGTGGCCGGCGGGCCATGACGGGAGGCGAGCTTGCCATGCGCGCGACCGTACGCCACCATCTCCCCACACGCCAGCCGTTCGGCGTGCAAGGGAGAAAAAGAATGTTCCCATGGTTTTGGCTCTGGGCGCCGCAGTTGCGCCTGCCCTTCAGCGGCGACGTGGCGCAGGACATCGAGCCGCGCCTGGACTGGTTCTTTGCCGGCATCAAACCCCAGGCCGGCAACGCGCGCATCGAGGCGCGGGCCTTCGACGTGGCGAGCTACGGCGACCAGCTGGGCGTGATCACCCAGCTGTTGATCGAGATGGCCGAGCGGCAGCCGGCCGAGGCCCAGGCCGCGTCCGCGCCACTGCAGGAGCTGCGCCGCATCCACGGCGAGATCGAGGCGATCAAGGCGCAGGAGTGTGATCGCGAGCTGGCCGAGCTGCAGGCGCGCATCCGCCTCCTCGAAAGCCGTCGTCGGCCTGCGGGCTGAGCCCGCGCGCCCAGGCCAGGCCTGGGCGCGCGGCGCGATGAACCTTTTTGTGGATCCTCCGACTACAGGTTGCAACGAGGAGGATTCATGAAGGAACTCAATGCCGGTATTTCCATGGCCCGTCTGGCGCCCCGCTTCGCCGTGTTCGCGCTATGGCTGCCGCTGGTGGGCACAGCTGCGCCAACTACGCTCATCGATCCCCAGGATGCACCACTGATCGCCACGGATGGCACCGCGTTCGTGGTTACTCGCGGGCGCGTGCGGGTTCCGGAGTTGCGTTCAGAGGCGGAAGGTCCTGCCATTGAATTGGCGGTGGTGCGTGTACGGCGTGCCGGTGCCGACGCCGAGAAGGCCCATGTGATCCTGGCGGGCGGCCCCGGCGATTCCGGCGTCAGGCAGGTGATCGATCTGGCCAGGCATGGTGGCGCGGCGCTGGCGGAGTTCATCGATGGCGACCTGGTTGGCATCGACCAGCGTGGCGTGGGCGCCTCCACCCCGAATCTGCGCGCCACGATGCGCTATGGCTTGCCACTCGACAGGCCGGCCTCGGTCGCCGCCTGGCTGCCCTTGATGGAGCAAGCAGCGCGTGCCGTCGCCGCAGAGATGCGTGGGCGCGGCATCCGCCTGGAGGCCTACAACACCGAGGAAAGCGCCGACGACGTCGATGCGGTGCGCCAGTCCTTCGGCTATGGCAAGGTGACCTTGTGGGGCCGCAGCTATGGCACCCACCTGGCGCTGGCCACTGCGCGGCGCCACCCGGGCGCGGTCGAGCGCATGGTTTTGATCAGCCCGGAAGGGCCGGATCACACATGGAAGCTGCCGTCGCAGGTGGATCGGGTGCTGCTGCGCATCGGCGAACGTGCGGGCGCGCCTGGGATGACCGGGCAACTGCGCGCCGTCATCGCCGGGCTGGCGCAGTCGCCGGTGGAGGTGGCTGTGACTGATCCGGCCACCGGGCAGGAAGCCAAGGTGGTGATCGGGGCGATGGACGTGCAGTGGGCGATCGCGCAAACCCTCGGCGATCCGCGCGCGGTCGCGACACTCCCCGCCACCGTGCAGGAGATGAGTGCCGGCAACTTCCGGCGCGTGGCGCAGCTGACCCTCTTGCTGCGGCGCCAATTCGGCATCGATTCAGCCATGAAGCACATGACGGACCTGAGCTCGGGAGCGAGTGCGGCGCGCAGCGCACGGATCGAGGGCGAGGCCGGCAACGCCCTGCTCGGCGACACGATGAATTTCCCGGGGCGCTATCTGTACGCTGCATGGAACGCGCGGCAGATCGGGGACGCGTTCCGTGAGCCGGTCGCGGTTCCGGTCCCCACGCTGATGCTGGTGGGCGACCTGGATGCACGCACGCCGGTGGAAAACGCACAGGAAATCGCTGCCACGCTGCCGCAGGCGCATTTGGTCGTCGTGGAAAACGCGGCGCACCAGTTCGACGTGTTCGGGAACGCAGCCATGAGAGCGCTGTTGGGCCGCTTTGTCCGCGGCGAAACCGGCCTGGACTCGCGCATCGCCTTGCCCCTGCCACGCTTCGAAAAGGTCGGCTCGATCCGCACTGAAAGATGACAAGCCCACACCGTGAGTCATCCATGCACAACCCGCTCGCTGACGAATTGCTGGTGATCCGCTGTCAGCTCGGCGAACGGCCGGCCTTTGATGAACTGATCGCGCGTTGGCATCAGCCGTTGTGGCGTTATGCACGTCAGCTTTCAGGCAATGACGCCGCCGCCGATGACGCTGCGCAGGAAGTCTGGCTGCGCGTGTTGCGCGGGATCTCCCGTCTGCGCGAAGGCGCCAAGCTGCGGTCCTGGCTGTTCGGCATTGCACACCGGGTGCTGATGGACCGGCTGCGTGAGCAATACAAACAGCCGATTTGTGTCGACACCGATATCGAGCTCGAAGAGCAGCCCGGCGACGACGGCGCGCTCGCCCTCGAATTCGAACTGGCCGCCATGCTGGAGGCGCTGGCGCGCCTGCCGCCGGTTGAGAAGGAGGTGCTGACGTTGTTCTATTTGCAGGAGCTGTCGCTCGACGAGGTTGCCCAGGTGCTGGACATCCCCATCGGCACCATCAAATCCCGGTTGCACCGGGCCCGAAAAATACTCCGGCATCAGCTTGGCATCCAAGGAGTGCAGTCGTGAATCCCGTTTCCATCTCCGCCTTGGCCAACCGCGAGCTGTCAGCCAAGGCGCGCTTCGGCCATGTTGCGCTGTTGCTGGCTGCATTGGCGATGTCGGTCGTCGTCGGCTCGCTGTGGCTGACCGAACCCGCATTGCCGCCACGGACCGTGATCGCCTTCGCCGCCATGACCGGCATCGGCCTGTGCTGGGTTGTCTATGCCGTGTGGGTGCTGGCGTCGCGCCGTGTGCTGCTGGCGTTTCAGCAAGTCGTTGCGGCTCGCATGGCAGTCGGGTTCAGCGCGGTAGCGCTGGCTGGCGCCTTGGCCCTGGGAATGGGCGAAGGCATCGCGGCGGCATGGCCAGCGGCGGCCGTGTTCGCCGTGATGCTGGTGATTGCTGTCATCACGCTGGTGCGCGCGCGCGGCAAGCACAGGCAGCTGACGCAGCGGCGCGCCGAGCTTGAACGCCAGCTTGGCTCTTGAAGGAGTGCTTTCGGCTGGCCGCGCCAAAGGCAGCCGGACAAGAAAAGGCCCTCTGCGGGTGGCAAGCCACCGAGAGGGCCAAATCCACCCAGGGGCGGTGGAGGAGACAAGCGGTATTGCGACGTTGCAATGTTGCGGCGCAGCATAACCGAATCCGGGCTGGATTTGTGTAACGGCGCTGCTCACCAAACGTGAGACGCGCGGGCGTCAGAAGAAGGCATCGAGAAAGCTGGCGGCCCGGTCGCCGAGCGCGACGATCTTGTTCGTCGCCTGGCGGTAGAACTTGAAGTTCAGCTCGGTCTCGGGCCGGCCATCGTTCCAGTCGGCAAAGGGCTTGAGCTCGGCGCGGCCCAGGCGGCGTTTCACAAGTGCAGCCCGCTTGACAGTGATGCTGACGCGCGGCGTCTGGCGCTCGATGCCCGGCTTTCTAGGCATGGCCTCAGCGGACGTGACCACGCCGCGTGCAACCAACCCCACGCCGCCCTCGTTCTCGCTGGCGAAGAGGTAGATCACGTCGCCGACGGCAATGCGCTTGCCGTCGTACATCGTCTTCTGCGCCGCAAAGGTCCAGGTGCCGGCCCGCGTGTCGGCGATCTCGGCCTTGATGGCGTAGCTCGAACGCTCAGGCATGCGGAGCCTGTTCGTAACGGCGCTCGCCGGTGTGCGGGTTGTAGAACACCAGCATGGTCTGCCCGGATTCCGGATCGACGAAGCGCTCCTCGGTCTGCTGCCAGTCGCCACCCGGCGTCGCGTCGCGGGACCGGTAGCGCCAACGCTCCACCAGCACGGCGGCGGCAATGATGCAGCCCCAGATCGCGAAGGGCGCCGCGTCGCGATGGCCGGCCAGGCGCGCGCCCAAGCCGATCATGCCGGCCGCCAGTGCCACGATGAGCAACAGGTTGCGCAGCATGGCGTCAGGCCGGCAGCCGCTCGACCACCACGGCCGTGCCGTAGGCGACGATCTCGCTCATGGTCTGGCCCATCTCCGACGAATCGAAGCGCATCATGACCACGGCATTGCCGCCCATCAGCTGGGCGTTCTTGACCATGCGGTCGATGGCGTGGCGTCGCGCCTCCTCCAGCAACTGCGTGTACTCGGTGATCTCACCGCCGACGAGGGAGCGCAGCCCCGCCATGATGTTGCCGGCCAGCCCGCGGCTGCGCACGACGACGCCAAAAACCTGGCCCTTGACCTCGACGACGCGGTGGCCGGCGAGGTTCTCGGTGGTGACGATGATCACGCGACTCTCCTTGTGATGTTGGGGTGGTGTGATCCTGGGCGCATGGGCGTTAGCAAGGCATAAGTGAAGCCGGGCATCGGTCCGCGGCATGGCCATCTCGCAGTGGAATGGGCGGATTTTCGCCACGCCGGACAATCGAGCGCGATGACGCCGCCGCCGCCACCCGACCCCGATCCGATGCCCCTGCCGCCGCCAGAGCCTGACCTGGACGCCTGCTGCGGCAATGGCTGCGACCCCTGCATCTTCGATCTCTACGACCTGGCCAAGGACGAGTACCGCCAAGCCCTGAGGGCCTGGCGCGAGCGCCATCCGCAGGCCAGTTGAATCAAGGACAGCCCCATGTGCCGCAACATCCGCACCCTGTTCAATTTCGAGCCACCGGCCACTGAACTCGAGATCCGCGACGCTGCGCTGCAGTTCGTGCGCAAGCTCAGCGGCTTCAACGTGCCGTCCCAGGCCAACGCGGCGGCCTTCGACCATGCAGTGGCGGCGATTGCCGACGAGGCGCGTGCGCTGATCGCCTCGCTCGTGACGACGGCGGAGCCCAAGAACCGCGAGATCGAGGCCGAAAAGGCGCGGGTTCGTTCTCAGGCCCGTTTCGGCAGCCCGGGGGGATGATCCGCGCGCGTCGGTCCGGCGCGGTATCCCTCGAGGAACTCCATGCCCAAGCTGATGTCGCTCGTCGTCTGCATGACCGTGCTCACCTGGCTCAGCGCCCTCATGGCCAGTCTCATCCGGGCGCGGGCCTGGACGCCCAAGGGCCTGATGCTGGCCATGGGCAACCGCGACCACATGCCCGAGGCCACGCCGCTGGCCGGCCGTGCGCAGCGCGCGGCGGCCAACACCTTGGAGAACCTGCTGTTCTTCGCGGCATTGGCCCTGGTTGCGCAGGCGTCCGGTGCGACGGGCGAACGCGTGCTGCTCGGCGCCCAGGTGTTCCTGTGGGCCCGTGTAGCCTTTCTGGCCGTGTACCTGGCCGGCATTCCCTACCTGCGCACGGCGGTATGGACGGTCAGCATCGTGGGGCTGGGCATGATGTTGATGGGCATGGTCTAAGGGAGCGCCGAACAAGCCCTCGCGCGCAGCGCATCCCCGCTTTGGGCGGCTTGCGGCGTTGCAAATGCTCGCCATAGCCTGAGCTATGACTGTGCTTTGCGCCTGGCAATCCATCCCAAACCAGGGCGCGCTGCATCGCACGGGCTTATCCGGCGCTCCCTGACGCACAATCGCCGCGCCCCGGCTCCCCAGACATCGCCATGCGCCTGAAGATCGCCCTGTCCTTCGTCGCCCTGCTGCTGCTCGTTGCGGCCTGGTTCGCCTTCGCCTGGCGCTGGAGCTATTCGGACGGCGAGCGTGCCGGTTGGGTGCAGAAGCTCTCACGCAAGGGCTGGGTCTGCAAGACCTGGGAGGGCGAGCAGGCGCTGGTGTCGCTGCCGGGCACGGCCAGCGTCGAGAAGTTCTACTTCACGGTGCACGATGAGGCCGCAGCCCAGGCCATCAACAAGCTCATGGGCCGGCGCGTCAACCTGCACTACGAGGAGAAGGTCGGCCTGCCGGGCTCCTGCTTCGGCGAGACGCGCTACTTCGTCACCGGCGTCACGCTGGTTGATGAAATCTCTCTGTCGCCGGGCGTTGTCGTGCCAGTCGCCCCGAACGCACCCGCATCGGCGGCCAGCCAGTAAGCGCCTCTCGACGAGCGCGTCGGCCATGTCGCCGCCGCTGACGCCAAGCCCCGTGGCCGGCACCGATGACATGACTGGACAGCGTTGTCCGGCGAAACTAGCGGGATGTCCTCGCTGTTCCAACCGCTTCTTCAATCGGTGACATCGCGCTTCGAGCGCCTCGTCGACCCCTATCCGGAAACCAGCGGCGCGGCGCCGCCGGCGCGCTTCTTCGCCTTCCTGTGGCGCTGCGCGGACGGCGTGCGGCGGCATCTGCTCGCGGTCACGCTGTTCACGGCCGGCATCGCGGCGGCCGAGGCGCTGCTGTTCAGCCTGATGGCCTCGCTGGTGGACTGGCTGGCGACCGTCAAGCCCGCCGAGCTGTGGAGCAAACCCCAGCCCGTCATCGCGATGCTGCTGGCCGTGCTCGGCGTCAGCATCGTGCTGGCCAGCGTGCAGGCGCTGCTGAAGTACCAGGGCGTGTTCGGCAACTTCCCGATGCGGCTGCGCTGGATCTTCCATCGCCGCATGCTGGCCCAGAGCCTGGCCTTCTTCGGCGACGAGTTCGCCGGCCGCATCGCCACCAAGGTCATGCAGACGGCCCTGGCCGTGCGCGACACCTGGCTCATCGTCGTCGACATCCTCGTCTACGTGGCCGTCTACTTCGGCACGCTGGTGGGCATCGTCGCCAGCTTCGACGCGCGTCTGATGGCGCCCTTCGGCGTCTGGCTGGCGCTCTACATCGTCGCGCTGCGCTACTTCGTGCCGCGCCTGGGCAAGATCGCCCAGGCCCAGGCCGACGCGCGCAGCCTGATGACCGGCCGCATCACCGACGCCTACACCAACATCGCCACCGTCAAGCTGTTTGCGCACGGCCGGCGCGAGGCCAGCTATGCCAAGTCGGCCATGCAGGACTTCATGACCACGGCCTACGGCCAGATGCGCCTGGTGACCGGCTTCGAGATCGTCAACACGCTGCTGTCGGCCCTGCTGGTTGGCAGCACGGCGCTGCTGGCGTTGTGGCTGTGGGGCGTGTCGGCCATCGGCGTCGGCGCGGTTGCCGCCGCCACGGCGATGGGCATGCGACTGAACGGTATCTCGCACTGGGTCATGTGGGAGATGGCCTCGCTGTTCGAGCACATCGGCACCGTGCAGGACGGGCTGGCCACGCTGTCCAAGCCGCAGTTGATCGCCGATGCGAGCGGCGCGGCCGCGCTGACTGTGCCGCGCGGGGAGGTGCACTTCGAGAACCTGCGCTTCGCCTACCCGAACGGCAAGGTCGTCGTCGATGGCCTTGACCTGCGCATCAAGCCGGGCGAGAAGATCGGCCTGGTCGGCCGCAGCGGCGCGGGCAAGAGCACGCTGGTGAACCTGCTGCTGCGCCTGTACGACATTCCGGAGGGCGGCGGCCGCATCCTGATCGACGGCCAGGACATCCGCCACGTCACCCAGGACTCGCTGCGCCAGCACATCGGCATGGTCACGCAGGACACCTCGCTGCTGCACCGCTCAGTGGCCGACAACATCCTCTACGGCCGCCCGAGCGCGAGCCAGCCCGAGCTGGAGCGAGCGGCCGAGCGGGCGCATGCCAATGAGTTCATCGCCACGCTGTCCGACCCCAAGGGCCGCACCGGCTTCGAGGCCCATGTCGGCGAGCGCGGCGTCAAGCTCAGCGGCGGCCAGCGCCAGCGCATCGCCATCGCCCGCGTCATGCTGAAGGACGCGCCCATCCTGCTGCTGGACGAAGCCACCAGCGCCCTCGACAGCGAGGTCGAAGCCGCTATCCAGCAAAGCCTCTACACGCTGATGGAGGGCAAGACGGTCGTCGCCATCGCCCACCGGCTGTCGACCATCGCCGCGCTGGATCGGCTGGTGGTGATGGATGCCGGCCGCATCGTCGAGCAGGGCAGCCACGCCGAGCTGCTGGCGCAGGGCGGCATCTACGCGCGGCTCTGGACGCACCAGAGCGGCGGGTTCCTAGGGCTCGAAGATTGACCAGCGCCCGTCACGCCGACGCAGCAACTGCTGGGTGATGGCCCCCTTGGCATCCGGCCCGATGCGCCGGCTGGCTTCGCGAATGGCGGCAATGCCCTCGGCCGAGTTCGCGTCGCAGAAAGCCAGCACATCGCGCGACGGGATGGCAACGACAGCGCCGTTGGGTGTCTTGTCGGCGAACAGGTGATCCCACAGGCCATCCAGCAGCACCAGGCAGGCCTCGTGGTCGCCGTCCAGCAGCAAGCCGTAATAGGGCGGATGGTCGACCAGCCGCAGGCCGGGCTGGCCTTTCACGAGCTTCATCAGGTTGGACAGGGCCTGGCGGTGCAGCACATCCAGGTTCATGCCGGCCGCGCGCATCTCGTCGCGGCCCACCGACACCCAATGCGAGCCGGCGTCGACGTGATAACCCACGGCGAAGACGCCGGCGCAAGCCCGCGTCGGCGGCATCATGCCGGGCTCGTTGGGGATGTCTGGCGGCAACTGGCCAGGGGCCACCCGCATCTCCAGCTCTTGCCCATCGGGCCCGACACCGTCGGCCACGCCGCGCAGCACCGGCAGGGCCTGCTGGACGGGCGCGCGCTGGGCCGCCGGCGCGGCCGGGGTGGCCGCCGCCTCAGGGCCACGCCGGCGCTCGCGCAATTCGGCCTGGCGGATGGCGGTGGCCAGCTCGGCCCGCCGCGTCTTGGAGGCCTGCCACACATACAGCGGCGCCAGCAGGCTCAGGAAGGGCATGGCGCAACTCAGGAACAGCGGGTATTTGACGAGCGGCGAGGTGCCCAGCACTGGCGCCGCGCGGCTGATGATCCAGGGGCCGAGGAGCCAGGTTCCCATCCAGCCGACCACGGCCAGGGCCGTCGTCTGTCCGAGCAGGCCGATGACGGCCGCCAGGGTCAGGCCGAACAGCCCCCAGACCGGTCGCTCCAGCGAGCGCAGCAGTTCATCCTGCAGCAGCAGCCCATCCAGTTCGTCGCTCGCGCCCATGCCCTCTCCGTCGGTGGCCGCGGAGTTTAATGAGCTCAGCGCGACGTCAGCGGCCCACCGGCCGACAGCGGTGCACCGCCGCGCAACTGCGCATCCAGGAATGCGTGGCTGAGCCGGAAGCCGTCGCCGATGTCGGACTGGGCCGCCTCGGTCGCGCTGCCGCTGCGTGGGCCGCGCGAGCCACCGCCCTGGGGCCCGTGCATGCCGCCGCCCTCGCCGCCAGCACCGCCGCGCCCGCGGCCGCCCCCCATGCCGCCGCCGAGCGGAGCCTGGCCATGGCGCTGGTCCTGCACATGAAATCCTTCGGGCGCCATCGTGCCGGCCAGGGCGGCATGCGAGACGGCGCCGAGGTTCAGCAACCAGCCGCTGCCCGGCGCAAAGCTGTCGAAGGCCTGCCTGCGCTCGGCGGGGCGGTGCAGCAGGCCGAGCGGGTCCTGGTCGATCTCGCTGGTGATCAGCAAGGTGGCCACGCCACCGGCCGGGGCCTGCATGGCCGGCGGGCTGATCGCAATGACGGCCTGCCAGCCGGTGTCGTCGCGTGCGTCGAGTGCGGTCTGCGCGCCGGTCTCGTATCCGGCAAGGCTGGCATGGCCCCAGTCCAGTGCCGGCTGGGCCGCGCGAAGGGCCGGCAGCAGGCGGCGCAGCGCGTCGAGCCGGTCGGCGCGCAGGGCCTCGCCATAGTGCAGCAGGCCGAGTTCGCGGAACTCGCCGGTGCGGGCCAGCTCGGAACGCCATGCGGCTGCATCGGCCTCCAGCGGCTGCACGCCCAGCACCGTGTAGCCGGCCTGGGCCCAGGCCGCCGCCCAGCGCTGGCCGGCGTCGCTGCCCTGCCCCAGGCCGGGCAGATAGACGATGACGGGCTGGGCCGCCGCAGCGCTCGCGCTGCGCGTGATGTGCACGCGCCGGCCCTGCAGTTCGAAGCTGCCCAGCGACAAATTCAATTCGCGCGTCGCCGTCTCGGCCCAGGGCTTGGGCGGCGGTGGCCCGCCGGCGCAGCCGGCGAGACCGGCGAATGCGAGGGCGCACAGGAGCAGCAAGCGGCGGGCGGGGCGTGGGAGGCTCATGAGCCGCAACGATAGCCTTGTCACGTCGCTGCTTTGTTTCCCGTCGGCGCTGGTCCCCTAGACTTCCGCCCATGAGAGCAGAAAAGATCGCCTTCATCGGTGGCGGCAACATGGCCAGCGCCATCATCGGCGGCCTGCTGCGCGCCGGCATGAGCCCCGCCCAGTTCATCATCGTCGAGCCCTATGCGCCGCAGCGCGAGAAGCTCGTCGGCGAGTTCGGCGTCGCG
This sequence comes from Roseateles sp. P5_D6, assembly GCF_054049415.1. Classification (NCBI taxonomy): domain Bacteria; kingdom Pseudomonadati; phylum Pseudomonadota; class Betaproteobacteria; order Burkholderiales; family Sphaerotilaceae; genus Roseateles; species Roseateles sp. P5_D6. Next base: position 124,364 of record NZ_JBFUMK010000006.1, read on the forward strand.
GCGCTGGCCGCGGGCGATGCTGGCCTGGCTGACGCGGGGACCATCGTCTGGGCCGTCAAACCCCAGCTCTTCGGTGCCGCCGCCGAGCCGGTCAAGGACTGGCTCGGCGGGGCCCTGCACCTGTCGGTCATGGCCGGCATCCGCTCGGAGTCCATCGTCACGGCCACCGGCAGCGAGCGCGTCGTGCGTTCCATGCCCAACACGCCGGCGCTGATCGGCCAGGGCATCGCCGGCCTGTATGCGCGGCCGGCCGTGTCCGCCGACGAGCGCGCCACCGTCGAGCGCCTGCTCAAACCGACCGGCCAGACGCTGTGGGTCGAACGCGAGGACGATCTCGACGCCGTGACGGCCCTGTCGGGCTCGGGCCCGGCCTATTTCTTCTTCTTCGTCGAGGCCATGATGGCCGCGGCCGTCGACATGGGTCTCACGGCCGAGCAGGGCCGGCGGCTGGCGCTCGCCACCTGTGCCGGCGCGGCCGGGCTGGGCCTGGCGTCCGACGAGTCGCCGACCACGCTGCGGGAGCGTGTGACGAGCAAGGGCGGTACGACGCATGCGGCCATCACGTCGATGCAGGCGGATGCGGTCGACGCTGCCATCCGGCGTGCCGTGCTTGCCGCACAAAGGCGTGCCGCGGAACTCGGCAAAGAGTTCGGCGTCTGAGTGGGTATTGCGACCAGAGACAGCCTGCGCGACTGGCTGCGGGCGCCAGGCTCGTTGAGCCGCCGCCTGGCCCGCCTGGGCGAGCGCTTCGAGGTGCAGGTGCTGCGCCAGGGCGTGGCGCCGTTCCGGGCGCTGGAGCGCGCGGCCCTGGGCCTGCCGCCGCGTGGCCTGACCGTCGTGCGCGAGGTCATCCTGCGCGTCGATGGCCAGCCCCTGGTGTGGGCGCGCTCTGCCGTGCACCAGCGCGCCACCACGGGCCCCTGGCGGGCGCTCAAGGGCCTGGGCACCAGGCCGCTGGCGCATCTGCTCTACGACGACTACCGCATCCACCGCAGCGAGCTGCAACCTCGCCGCCTCTCCCGCCACGGCCACACGCGCCGCCATGCCGAGCGGCAATGGCTGACGGCCACCGGCCAGCCGCCGTCGGCGCAGATGTTGTGGTCACGCAATTCGGTGTTCAGCCGCAGCGGCGCCCAATTGCGGGTGATGGAGCTGTTCGACCCGGGTTTGGCTGGCCAACGGCCCGGGCAGCGCGGCCGCTGACGTCCCCCGGAACAGCAAGCAGGCCAGCTTGCCACCTGCCCTGGGCGCCGACACCAGCCGCCGGACTGCGCGCTTAGCTGTCGCTGAGCTGACGGGATTGCAATGAAACTGTTTTCATGAAGTCATAAATTCGCACCGAGCCCATAAACCCCCATAAACTCAGTCCGTATCAGAGGGGCGTTAGTAGACCCGCCGCGCAATGACGCACAGGTGGGCTGAAAGACCGGGGGCAGTGATGAACACGCGTGACGTAGTGATCTTCAGCGGCGAGCATTTTGTCGTGCCGCAATGCATTCAAAGAATCGACCATTTGTCGACCCATGGCTGGCAGCTGCGTTATGGCGGCACCAAGCTGTTCTCCGACCACAGCCAGGACGGCAGCGGCGCGCGCCGTGCGCTGGCCATGGCTACCAAGGAGCTGCTCAAACGTATCGCGACGCTGCCAGCGCCATCGCGCCTGCGCCGCACGCCCAGCCGCAAGAAGCAGAGCGATCTGCCTTCGGGCATCTCCGGCCCGATCGTGCGCCAGCGTGCCGGCAGCCGTGTCCGTGATTGCAGCTTCGCGGTAACCCTGCCTCGCTTCGGCGAGACGCCGCTGGCGCGCAGCGTCTACATCGGCACCGAGAACACCTACACGATCGAGCGCTACCAGGAAGCCCTGGAGCGCGCCGTGGCCCTGCGCGAGAAGGCCGAGACCGCCTACCAGCGGGCCGCGACCAAGGAGCGCCGTGCTCAGGCCCTGACGCTGAAGGCGCAGATGAGCGGCCTGCTCGCGAAAGGTTGACCCCTCGCCCACTCTCGCCTCGCTGAACGCGGGCGAGACCGGTCGGTCCCCGGCGGGGACGTCGATGCTTGCCGGATTGACCGGCAGGCATCGCCAGACGGGCCGGCTTGGGAGCGGCCCGGCGCTCGGCCCACGACCGCGCGAGGGGCACATGAAACCTGTTTGAACCGGCGCGCGCGCCGGCGGCAGACACAATCGGCGGCCCGGCTACTCAGCCCTGCCGCCGCCCATGTCCACCGCCGTCTCCCTGTCCGACCGTGTCCTCACCTGGTTGAACGCGCTGCGGCCTGCACCGCAGGCCGTCAACGCGCGAGAGCGCCTGCGCGTCGTGCTCGGCGCCGGCCTCGGCCTGTTGCTGGCCGGCCTGCTGAGCCGCGCCGCGATGGGCTCTGGCCTGCCCTGGCTGGTCGCGCCGCTGGGCGCCAGCGCCGTGCTCGTCTTCGGGGTGCCGGCCAGCCCGCTGGCCCAGCCCTGGGCCGTCGTCGGCGGCAACACGGTGTCGGCCCTGGTCGGCATTGCCTGCATGGCGTGGCTGCCGCTGCCGGCGGCGGGCATCGCCGCGGTTGCGGTGGCCCTGGCCATCGGCTCGATGTTCCTGCTGCGCTGCCTGCATCCGCCCGGCGGCGCGGCCAGCCTGTTGATGGTGCTGACCGTCACGCACGACTGGCATTTCGCCTTCGTGCCGGTAGCACTGAACTCCCTGCTGCTGGTGCTGGCCGGCATGGCCTACAACAGTCTCACCGGCCGCCGCTATCCCCATGCCCAGCATGTGCAGCCGGCCGCCCCGGCCCCGGCGGGCGCGAGCGTCGCACCGCCGCGCTTCGGCGACGCCGAACTCAATGCCGTGCTGGCCCGCTACAACCAGGTGCTGGACGTGCCGCGCGACGACCTCGCCAACCTGCTGCACGAGGCCGAGTTGCTGAGCTATCGCAACCGCCTGGGTGGCCTGCGCTGCGCCGACATCATGTCCACGCCCGTCTTCACGGTCGAGTTCGGCACGCCGCTGGCCGAGGCCTGGGCGCTGCTGCAGCAGCACAGCATCAAGGCGCTGCCGGTCGTCGACCGGGTGCAGCGCATCGTCGGCATCGTCACGCGCGCCGACTTCATGCGTGCGGCTGAAGGCCAGCAGCGCGAGGGCCTGGCCGGCCGGTTGCAGACGCTGCTGAAGCCGTCACCGGCGACGCATTCGGCCAAGCCCGAGGTCGTCGGCCAGATCATGAGCCGCCAGGTTCGCGTGGCCAGCGCCGAGCGGCCCATTGCTGAGCTGGTGCCGCTGTTCTCGGCCACTGGCCACCACCATATTCCCATCGTCGGCGAGCAAGCCAGGCTCGTCGGCATCCTCACGCAATCCGACCTCGTGAAAGCGCTCAGCCATGGCCCATGACAACGACATCTTCCGCTGGGGCGTCATCGGCCCCGGCGGCATTGCCAACCGCTTTGCCGGCGCCTTGGCCGCAGTGCCCGGTGCCCGCCTTGCCACCGTGTTCGCGCGCGACGCCGTCAAGGGCGAAGCCTATGCCCGGCAATGGCAACGCGAAGGCGAAGCGCCGGCGCATGTGACGACAGCGCTGCCAGACCTGCTATCAGACGCCGCCATCGACGCCGTCTACATCGCCACGCCTCACTCCAACCACGGCGAATACGTCCGCGCTGCGCTGGAGGCCGGCAAGGCCGTGCTGTGCGAGAAGCCGCTGGTGACGACGCGCGCCGAAGGCCAGACCCTCATCGACCTGGCGCGCGCCAAGGGCGTCTTCCTGATGGAGGCGCTGTGGACCCGCTTCCTGCCCGCCTACGACCTCGCCGGCCGCATGCTGCGCGACGGTGCCATTGGCGAGCTTCGCGCGATGCAGTCGAGCTTTTGCTTCGCCTCCGTCTACGACCCGCTGCACCGCCAGTGGAACCCGGCCCTGGCCGGCGGCTCGCTGTGGGACATCGGCATCTACAACCTGGCCGTGACGCGCTGGGTGCTGCAGCAGATGAACGGCGGCATCTGCCCCGAGCCCGAGTCCATCGACGTGCAGGCCAAGATCGCGCCGACCGGGGTGGACGCGGCCGTCAACGTGACGCTGCACTTTCCCGGCGGCGTCACCTCGCAGTTCCGCTGCGGCTTCGACGCCGCCTCGGTCAACGCCTTCGAGGCCCTGGGGTCGAAAGCCGGCCTGCGCTTCCCGGTCGATTTCTGGCAGGCCGAGGCGGTCGAGCTCGTCACGCGCAAGGCGCCGGCTGAGCGTGTCGCGACGCCGTTCGTCATCAACGGCTTCGAGGGCGAGATCGCCGAGGCGCAAGCCTGCATCCGTCAGGGCCTGGTCGAGAGCCCGCGCATGCCGCATGCGGAGACCCTGGGCTTGCTGGGCTGGATGGATGCCATCCGCGCCCGCTTCCCTGGCGGCGTCAACAAGGCTTGAAGCCCTCAGCGGTGGCCGGCGACAACGACATCTTCCGCTGGGCCGTGATCGGCCCCGGCGGCATCGCCAACCACTTTGCCGCTGCCTTGGCCGCCGTACCCGGCGCTCGCCTCGCCGCCGTGTTCGCGCGCGACGCGGCCAAGGGCCAGGCCTATGCCGCGCAATGGCGGCGCGAAGGCGAGGCGCCGGCGCGCGTGACAACGGCGCTGCCCGAGCTGCTGGCCGACGCGTCCATCGACGCCGTCTACATCGCCACACCCCATTCCCACCATGGCGAATGCATCCGTGCGGCGCTGGAAGCCGGCAAGGCCGTGCTGTGCGAGAAGCCGCTGGTGACGACGCGCGCCGAGGGCCAGGCCCTGGTGGAGCTCGCGCGCAGGCAGGGCGTCTTCCTGATGGAGGCGCTGCGTACGCGTTTCCTGCCGGCCTATGACGTTGCCGGCCGCTGGCTGCGCGAGGGTGCCATCGGCGAGCTGCGCGCCATGCAATCGAGCTTCTGCTTCGCGGCCGACTACGACCCCCAGCACCGGCTGTGGAACCCGGCACTGGCCGGCGGCGCGCTGTGGGACATCGGCATCTACAACCTCGCCGTGACGCGTTGGGTGCTGCAGCAGATGAATGGCGGTATCTGCCCCGAGCCTGTCGCCATGGACGTGCAGGCCAAGATGGCGCCCACCGGCGTGGACGCGGCCGTCAACGTGACCCTGCACTTCCCCGGCGGTGTCACGTCGCAGTTCCGATGTGGCTTTGACGCCGCCTCGGCGAATGCCTTCGAGGTGCTGGGCAGCCGGGCGGCGCTGCGCTTTCCGCAGGGTTTCTCGAGTGCCGAAGTCGTCGAACTCGACGCGCACCAGTCGCCGGCCAGGCGCGTCGAAGCCCCCTTCGTGCTCAACGGCTTCGAGGGTGAGATTGCCGAGGCCCAGGCTTGCATTCGCGCCGGCCTGGGCGAGAGCTCGCGCATGCCCCACGCCGAGACGCTGGCCCTGCTGGGCTGGATGGACGCGATCCGAGCCCGCTTCCCGCAGGCGGCCTGAGGCCTCACCTCCAAAGTCAACGCAGGGCCAGGTCCACCGCAGTGCCGGCAAAGACCGCGAAGCCCAGCCAGTGGTTGGACCGGAAGGCCGTGAAGCAGCCCGCGCGGCTGCGCCGGTGGATCAGCTTGTAGTGCCACAGCGCCTGGGCTGCGGCCACTGCGATGCCGAGCAGGAACCAGCGCCCGAGGCCCAGGCGCAGGCCCAGGCCCGCCCACATGGCCAGGTAGGCGGCGTAGAAGATCATGATGCCGGGCACGTCCCAACGGCCCAGCGCGATGGCCGATGAGCGCAGGCCGATCTTCAGGTCGTCGTCGCGATCCACCATCGCGTATTCGGTGTCATAGGCCAGCACCCAGAACAGGTTGGCCACGAGCAGGGCCCAGGCCGACAGCGGCACCGCGCGCAGGTTCCACTCCATGCCGCCCAGGGCTGCGGCAAAGGCCATCGGGATGCCGAAGGAGAAGGCCACGCCCAGCACCGCTTGCGGCATGGCCAGCACACGCTTGGCGAACGGGTAGGCGATGGCCACGGCCAGGGCCGCGAAGCTCAGCAGGATGGTGGGCGGGTTGGTCGTCAGCACCAGGCCGAAGGACACCAGGGACAGCACCGCGCCGAGGATCAAGGCCTCCTTCACCGACACCGCACCCGTCGTCACCGGCCGCGCGGCGGTGCGCTGCACATGGCGGTCGAAATCGCGGTCGGCCACGTCGTTGACGCAGCAGCCCGCCGAGCGCATCAACACCGTGCCGAGGGTGAAGACGGCCAGCAGATGCCAGCCCGGCCAGCCATCCGCCGCGATCCACAGCGCCGACAGCGTCGGCCACAGCAGCAGCAGCCAGCCGGCGGGGCGGTCCCAGCGGATCAGCTGCAGGTAGAGCGCGAGCCGCGACGGCTGCGAGGGACCTGGGGCGGCGGGGGCGGTGGTCGACATGGGGGCATTTTCACGCCGCGCGGGGGCGCTGGTTTGCTGCATAGTCGTCGGATTGCATTGGGAGGTTTCTGCGATGAGCCTTGCCACCCGCGACCTCGTGCTGCTGCACTGGCAGCTCGCCAATGCCCAGGACTGGGCGGGCCTGGGCCGTTTGTTGCATCCCGAAATGACCTACGAGGCGCCGCAGAGCCGCGAGCGCATCCGCAGCCCGCCGGGCTATGTGGACTTCTTCGCGACCTGGCCCCAGCCCTGGCGGGTCGAGGTGCTGCGTTGCATTGCCGACCACGGCAGCGCGATGACGCAGATCAGCTTCATCAGCAGCGCGCCGCCGATGATGGGCCTGACCCTCTTCGACCTGAAGGACGGCCTCATCCTGCGCGTGACCGACTATTGGCCCGACCCCTATGAACCGGGGCCGCGGGCGTCCAAGCATGTGGAACGGTACTAGGGCACTATGCAAATCTCGGCTCGGCTCAGGAATACGACAACGTCGCATGCGGTCCAGGTGAACACGGCGGGTCAGGCCAAGTCCCTGGCCACAGAGGGTCGTGCGGGCGGTGGCTCAGCCGTCAACGGTGGTGAGTTCCTGATGCTGGCTCTCGCCAGCTGCTATTGCAACGACCTCTACCGCGAAGCCGTGCGGCTGCAGATCGAGCTGACCGAGGTGGAGGTCGAAGCGAGCGCCGAGTTCGACGGCATTGGCCTCGCCGCGCGCGACATCCAGTACCGCGCCCGCCTTGTCTCGCCGGCTTCGCCCGAGCAGATCGAGCAGCTGCTGGCCGAGACGGATGCCGTGGCCGAGGTGCACAACACGCTGCGAGCCAGTTCCATGGTCCGCCGCCTGCCCTGGCCCGAAGAAACCTGAGAGCTGCACCAAGTGCGATGCCCCGTCTGACGCAGGGCCATGCCTGGCGCCTCTAAAGTCACTGCGAACTCATTTCACCACTCGCCATGACCGACCTCAGCCGCTTCCCCATCACGAAGAAATGGCCCGCCGCGCACCCCGAGCGCCTGCAGCTCTATTCCCTGCCCACGCCCAATGGCGTCAAGGTGGCCATCGCGCTGGAGGAGATCGGTCTGGCCTATGAGCCGCATCTGGTCAAGTTCGACACCAACGACCAGCTCACGCCCGAGTTCCTGTCGCTGAACCCGAACAACAAGATCCCCGCCATCATCGACCCGAACGGTCCGGGTGGCCAGCCGCTGCCGCTGTTCGAGAGCGGCGCCATCCTGATCTACCTGGCCGACAAGACCGGCCAGCTGCTGCCCAAGGATGCGGCCAAGCGCTACGAAGCCATCCAGTGGCTGATGTTCCAGATGGGCGGCATCGGMCCGATGTTTGGCCAGGTCGGCTTYTTCCACAAGTTCGCCGGCAAGGACTAYGARGACAAGCGCCCGCGYGACCGCTACATCGCCGAGGCCAAGCGCCTGCTCAACGTGCTGGACGTGCACCTGAAAGGCCGCGACTGGCTGGTCGGCGACGAATACACGATCGCCGACATCGCCACCTGGCCCTGGGTGAACAACCTGGTTGGCTTCTACGGCGCTGGCGATCTGGTGGGCTTCGACGACTTCAACGAAGTCAAGCGCGTGCTCCAGGCCTTCCTGGCTCGTCCCGCAGTGCAGCGCGGCCTCAAGATCCCGGCACGGGACTGAATCGGCCCCTCGCCCAGTCTTGCCGCGCTGGACGCGGGCGAGCCTGGTCGGTCCCCCGAGGGGACGGCGATGCTTGCGGCATTGAGCCGCAAGCACATCGCCAGGGTGGGCCGGCTCGGGAGCGGCCCAGCGCTCGGCCCGAATACGAAATGCAGAGGTTCAGTTCGCGTGGCCGGTCAGGTCGCGTGCGCGCTGCAATGAATCTGCCACGATGCGCGCCGCCGTCTGCGCCAGGGCGGGCGTGTGGTCGGCCATGACCTGCATGCGCAGCCGGGCGCTGTTCAGCGACACGGCCGGGTACTCGACGAGGTTGGCCAAAAGCCCGGCCTGGCTCATCTCGCGGCTGGCCACGCGGGCCAGCGCGTCATGCCCCAGCATGACCGGCACGATCGGCGATGGATGTCCCAGCACGGTGATGCCCTGCTCGGTCAGCGCGCCGCGCAGACCCAGGATGGCGCGCATCAGCCGGTCACGCCGCTCCACGCCTTCGTTGGAGCGCACGATGGCCAGGCAGGCGCGAATGATGGCCACCTGCACCGGTGACAGCGCGTTGGAGAAGGTGTTGGGTGCGGCATAGAAGCGCAGGTACTCCTTGATCGCGCGGTCATGCGTGGCCACAAAGCCGCCGTTGGATGCGAAGGTCTTGGAGAACGACCCCATCACCAGGTCCACCTGGCCCAGCACGCCCTGCAGCTCGAGCTGCCCGCCGCCGCCGGGCCCCATGCAGCCCAGGTCGTGCGCCACGTCCACCATCAGCAGTGCGCCATGCTCATGCGCCAGCGACTGCAGCCGGCGGATGTCGGGCGAGTCGGCGTCCATCGAGAAGCAGCCCTCGGTGACGACGAGGATGCCGTTGTGCGGGTCGCGCTGGCGCACACGCTTGAGCAGGCGCTCGACATGGTCGACGTCCAGATGGCGGTGCAGATGGACGTTGGGCGTCGCCGCCCGCGCGCCCTCGTGCAGGCAGTTGTGGGCGAGCTGGTCGATGATGATGTGGTCGGCCTCGCGCACCAGGCCCTTGATGGCTCCGAAGCCCGCGGCCCAGCCCGTCGGGAACAGCAGCACCTCAGGCATGCGCAGCAGCTCGCCGAGTTCCGCTTCCAGGAGGGTCGCCTCCTCGACATTGCCGGCCAGTGCGGTGGAGCCGGCGCTGTGCACGCCATAGCGCTCCATCGCCGCCTGGGCCGCGGCGCAGATCCTGGGGTGCCGGGCCAGCGACAAATACTCCTGCGACGAGAAATTCAGCCCCGCATGGCGCTGACCGTCCAGCAGCGTCAGCTCGGCGGTGGCGCCCGGCCGGCCGCCCAGGCGCTTGGCATAGGGAAAGACGCCGTGCGCCACGCGGTTCTCGGCCCAGGCGTGGAAGGCCTGGGCCTTGGCGGCCAGGTCGGCGCCGGGTTGCGTCAGGTAGTCGAAGGAGGAGCCGCGCAGCTCGGCCCCGTCGGTGAAGTCCTCCCTCGCCGTGGTCTCCACGGCCCGTTCCATCAGTTCGTCCATTGCGGCCCCCAAAAGAAACTCGTTGTTGTGGGGGCGGACTGTGCGCAGCGCGGGTGCGCTACGCATCCTCATTTTTGGTGGGTCTGGTCAGCTCCCCCCGCAAAGGGGTGTCGGTTCTGCTGGCGGATTCATTTCAAGGCCATGACGCGGTCGCCCGCCTGCGGCACACAGTCCGCCGCCAGCGCGGCGCCGCCCTCGCGTTGCACGACGCCCTGCGGCCCATGGCAGAACTCGATGCGCCGCGCCGTGGGCCAGCGCTGCAGCGCGAAGGCTTCGAGGCTGTCGGGCAGGCTGGTCTTCACGGCGCTGGCGCGCAGCTGCTCCCGGGGCTGGTCGTCGAAATGCAGCCAGGGCATGAAGTGGCCGGCCATCAGCAGCCAGCCGGAAACCCGTACCGGCTCTGGCGCATAGCCCTCGCGTTGCAGCCAGGCCTGGGCGTCCGCTCGCGCATGGGTGCCACCCACGGCGGCGGCGAGCAACTCGGCCACCCACTGGTTGCAGTTCTGGTATTGCGTGCTGAAGGGATAGGCATTGGCGCTGTAGTTGGCGTTCAGCAGGCCCAGCGCTACGGGCTTGTCCAGTGCCGTGGCGGCCAGCGGCGCGGCGGCCTCGGCCGGCAGCAGCAGCAGGCTCACATAGCCTACGTCGGCATCGTCGCTGCCCGAGATGAAGCCGGCCAGGCCCTGGTCGAAGAGCCGAGGCGCGCCTTCGGCACAGGCGTAGTAGAGCTGTCGCACGGCCCAGGGCGTATCCAGACCGTCGGCCAGCGCGATGCCGGCATGGGAGTAGCGCAGACCGAAGCGCGACAGATCGGTGCCCGAGCGCGAAATCAGCGCGGCCGGGCTGCCCGACTCGGCCAGCGCCTGACGGACGACGGCCGCGAAGCGCAGCAGCCTGTCCTGCTGCGCGGCCGTGATGTCGTGCTTGGAATCGCAGCCCCGGGGCGGTAAGCCAGCCTCGGCGATGGCCGCCGTCAGCAGCAGCGCGGCCGTGACTGCGGTTCGGATCAAGGCTTGACGACGCGAGTCGCCAGCTCGCGTTGCCAGGCGTCTTCCAGCACGAGGAAGAAGGCGGTGCCGGTGTCGGCATGCGCGAAGGCGACGCCGTAGGCCTGGGGCGTGGCCTGCACCTCGTCGCCGACGTTGACGGCCCGCGCCGCCAGCGCCTGCTGGGGCAGCGTCAGCTCGACGGGCGCGGCGCCGTCGCGCTCCAGCTTCAGGCGCAGCTTGCCGGCGGTGTCCGCCCGTGCCACCTCGGTGACGCGGTAGCGGCCTTCGGCACGGCGTTCCTCGCCGCTGCTGCTGTTGGACGATCCCTTGAAGGAGTCTGACACGCTGCCCGACGCGGACGAGCCGGCATCGGCGGCCGAAGAGGCGGTGGTGGACGAGGCGTGGGCAGCCTGTGCGGCCAGGGCCAGGGCGGCGAGAAGGATGAGGCGCATCGTGGGCTCGCGTTGGTGGAAATGGCCAACGATAGCGCGGATGCGTCAGCGCTTTGTTAACGCCTCGGAGCCGGCCTCCAGCGTGTCGAGGATGGGGCAGTCGGGCCGCTCGTCGCCGTGGCAGCTTTGCACGAGCTGCTGCAGTGTCTCCTTCACGGCCTGCAGCTCGGCAAGCTTGATGTCCACCTCGGCCAGGTGTTGCTGCGCCAGCGCGCGCACCTGGCGGCTGGGCCGATCCCGGTCCTGCCAAAGGCCGAGCAGCGCGCGGATCTGCGCCAGCGAGAAGCCGAGGTCGCGCGAGTGGCGGATGAAGCGCAGCAGATGAACTTCACGCTCGCCATAGATTCGGTAACCCGACTCGCTGCGCGTCGGTGCTGCGAACAGGCCGATGCTCTCGTAGTGSCGRATCATCTTGGCCGACACGCCCGAGGCCTGGGCGGCAGCACCAATGTTCATGCCGATGTTCATCGCCGCTCCTGCATCGCCGTGCCGCGCCAGCGCTTGAGCGTCAGGGCATTGGCGACGACGCTGACGCTGCTGAAGGCCATGGCCGCGCCGGCGATGACGGGGCTGAGCAACCCAAAGGCCGCGAGCGGGATGCCGACGACGTTGTAGGCAAAGGCCCAGAACAGGCCCTGGCGGATCTTGGCGTAGGTGCGGCGCGACACATCCAGTGCGTCGGCGACGAGGCGCGGGTCGCCGCGCATCAGCGTGACACCGGCCGCTTCGGTGGCCACGTCGGCACCGCCGGCCATCGCAAAGCCGACCGACGCCGCAGCCAGCGCCGGCGCGTCGTTGATGCCGTCACCGACAAAGGCGACGACTGCGCCGCCCTCGCGCAGCTGCTGCACGACCGCAGCCTTGTCGGCGGGCAGCACTTCGGCGTGGACCTCGGTGATGCCGAGGGCCTGCGCGACGCCGGCCGCCGCGCCGTGGCTGTCACCGGTCAGCATGACGGTGCGGATGCCGCGGGCCTGCAACTGGGCGACGGCCTCGGCTGCCGTGTCCTTGACGCGGTCGCCAAAGGCCAGCAGGCCGAGCAGGCGCTGCTCGGTGCCGCCTTCGACCAGCCAGGAGACGGTCTGGCCCTCGGCCTCCAGCCGCCGCGCCTCGCCGGCCAGCGCGCCGCCGTCGACACCCAGTTCCTGCGCCAGCCGCGCGCTGCCAAGGGCGAACCTGCGACCCTGGACGACGCCCTCGACACCACGGCCCGGCAGCGCAATCGCGCCTTCGACCGGCAGCGCCACCAGGCCCTGGGCCGCGGCGAGCACGGCCAGGGCCAGCGGGTGGCTGCTGGTGCGCTGCAGCGCGGCGGCGAGTTGCAGCAGTTCCTCGCGGTGTATGCCTTCGGCAGGCAGGGCGGCGGTCAGCGTCGGCTGGCCCACCGTCAGCGTGCCCGTCTTGTCGAAGGCGACGATGGTGACGGCGTGCGCCAGCTCCAGCGCTTCGGCGTCCTTGATCAGGATGCCCTGGCGCGCCGCGACGCCGGTACCGGCCATCAGCGTCGTCGGCGTGGCCAGGCCCAGGGCGCAGGGGCAGGCGATGACGAGGACGGCCACCGCGTTGACCAGGGCCTGCTCGGCGTTGCCCGAGTGCATGAGCCAGCCCGCAAAGGTCAGCGCCGCGAGGGCCAGCACGACCGGCACGAAGACGGCGCTGACGCGGTCGACGATGCGCTGGATGGGCGCCTTGGCCGCCTGTGCCGACTCGACCATGCGGATGATGCGCGCCAGCGTGGTCTCGGCGCCGATGGCCGTGGTGCGCACGGTCAGTGCACCTTCGGCATTGATGGCCCCACCGGTCACGCGCTCGCCCGGCGACTTGGCCACCGGCAGGCTCTCGCCGGTGATCAGCGATTCGTCCACGTGGCTGTGGCCCGTGGCGATCTCGCCGTCCACCGGGATGCGGTCGCCGGGGCGCACGGCAACGAGGTCGCCGACGCGGACCTCGGCCACCGGCACCTCCGTTTCGGTATCGCCGCGCAGCACGCGCGCGGTCGCGGGCCGCAGCGCATTCAGTGCGCGGATGGCGTCCGTCGTCTGGCGCTTGGCGCGTTGCTCGAGGAACTTGCCGAGCAGCACAAGCGTGATGACTGCGGCCGAGGCTTCGAAGTAGAGATGCGCATGGCCGGGATGGCGCAGCAGCAGATAGACCGACAGGCCGTAGGCCGCCGAAGTGCCGAGGGCCACCAGCAGGTCCATATTGCCGCTGCCGGCCCGCAGCGCGCCCCAGCCCGCGCGGTAGAAGCGCGCGCCGAGCACGAATTGCACCGGCGTGGCCAGCAGCAGTTGCAGCCAGCCGGGCAGCACCACGCCCAGTAGCATGGGCAGCATCAGCGGCAGGCTCAGCAAGGCGCCCAACGCGACCGGCCACCAGGCGGGCAGGCCGCCATGGGCTTCGGGCGCGGGCGGCGCGCAGGCCTCGACGAGGGTGGCCGGGTAGCCTGCCTTGCCCAGGGCCGCCATCAGCGCGGCGACGGGCACATTGGGCAGGGCCTTGATGCTGGCCTTTTCGGTCGCCAGGTTGACGCTGGCCCGCAGCACGCCAGGCACGGCCTGCAGGGCCTTTTCGACGCGGCGCACGCAGGACGCGCAGCTCATGCCGCTGACCTGCAGCGTCACGTCGTTCAGTGCGGTGGCGGGGGCGGTGGTGCTGTTCATGCCGGTATCGTCAAGCTTCCCATCATGGCAAGGTCAAGCGCTTTCTGCTTTGACGCAGCTCAATCCAGCACCAGCGCCTCGGCCAGGTGGCTCCAGACCGTCTGCACACGCTGCAGATGGCGAGTCTCGGGGTGGGTCAGCAGCCAGAGATCGGTCTCGGCCTCGTCCAGCGGCTCGGTCAGCCGGCGCAGTTCTCGCTTCGGCTCGGCCAGGAACAGCGGCAGCACGCCCACGCCCAGGCCCTGCGCCACCAGCTCAGCCACGCTCTGCACGCTGCCGGTGCGAAACGCCGGCTGCAGCGCCGGGAAGTGCTTCTGTCGCCAGCGCACCGAGGGGTGCTCGGGCAGGCCGTCGTCGGGTGCGACCCAGGCCGCGTCGCCGGCCTCGACCTGGTCCCAGTGCTTGATGGGGCTTGAGCGTGCCGCATAGAGGGCGACGCGGATGGGGCCGATACGGCGGCCGATCAGGTGGGGCGGCGGTTTGCTGGTGGCGCGCAGTGCGATGTCGGCATCACGCCGCGTCAGGCTCGCCAGCTCGTTGCCGGTGTGCAGCTCGAACTGCAGCCGGGGCTGCGCCTGGTGCAGGGCCGCCAACGCCGGTGCGAGCAGGCCGTGCAGCAGCGTGTCGGTCGTCGTCAGGCGCACGGTACCGGCGGCCTGGCCGGGCTGGGCCTGGGCGGCGGCGCGGGCCGCTTCCAGCGCGGCTTCCACCTGCTCCGCCTGGGCGGCCAGGGTGCGTGCCAGCTCGCCGGCCTTGTAGCCGCGCCGGCCGCGCTCGAACAGCGGCTGGCCCAATCCGCGCTCCAGGCGCTGCAGCATCCGGAACACGGTCGACGCGTTGACGCCCAGCCGCTCGCCGGCCGCGGCCAGCGTGCCCGCGCGGTGCAGGGCCAGCACCAGGGCGAGGTCGGTGGGGGCGAGTTCGTATTGCATAGCTGCAATCAGAGTTGGCTTAGTTGCGTATTTTCATGCGCCAGATGCCTACCTACATTGGTTGCATCTCAACAATCCCTGGAGATCTCCATGGCACCCTCGACCTCACTCGGCCTGCTGTTGCTGCGCCTGTCCCTCGGCTTCATGTACCTCGCCCATGCGGGGCTGAAGCTATTTGTCTTCACCTTGCCGGGCACGGCGCAGTTCTTCGTCGGTCAGGGTCTGCCGGGCGCGCTGGCCTACGTGGTGTTCGCGGCCGAGGCCATCGGCGGCGCGCTGCTGCTGCTCGGCGTCTACCCGCGCCAGCTCGCGCTGGCCCTCACACCCATCCTGCTGGGCGCGGCCTGGGTGCATGCGTCCAATGGCTGGGTCTTCAATGCCGCAGGCGGCGGCTGGGAGTACCCGGTCTTCCTGGCCGCGATGTCTGTCGTGCTGTGGCTGGCCGGCGATGGCGCTGCCGCCCTCAAGCGTAGCCAGCGGTTCACCTGGCGTGCGGCATGACTGCGCTGACATTGATCAGCCACGCGCTTTGCCCTTATGTGCAACGCGCCGCCATCGTGCTCAAGGAGAAGAGCGTGGCCTTCGAACGCCTGGACGTGGACCTCGCCAACAAGCCGGACTGGTTCCTGCACCTGTCGCCGCTGGGCAAAACGCCGGTGCTGTGCGTTGGCCGCGAGGCGCTTTTCGAGTCTGCCGTCATCTGCGAATACCTGGACGAGACGCGGCCGCCGCGCCTGCATCCGCAGGACCCGCTGGCGCGGGCCCGCGAGCGGGCCTGGATGGAGTTTGGCTCCGCCGTGCTGAGCGGCATCGCCGTGCTCTACAGCGCGGCGGACGATGCGTCGCTGGAACGGGCCTATGCCGCTCTGCGTCTGCGCTTCGAGCAGGTGGAGGCGGTTCTTGGCGACGGCCCCTGGTTCGCCGGCCGGCGCTTCGGCCTGGTCGACGCGGTCTTCGGCCCGGTGTTCCGCTACTTCGAGGTCATCCCGCCCGAGGGCCTGTTCGACAGCCTGCCGCGGGTGCAGGCTTGGCGCGAGGCCCTGGCAGGGCAGCCCTCGGTGCGCGAGGCCGTCGCGCCTGGCTATGCGCAGAGGCTGCGCGACTTCCTGCTCGAACGCGGCTGCGCGCTGGCACGGCGTCTATGCACGGACGCGACCAATTCAATACCAAAAGAAATAACGATTCGTCCAAATATTCAAAAAAAGATATAATCCTAGGCTGCCGTGGTAATGCCTTCCTGACGGCTTGTCCACGGCCACAAAAGGCCGCGGTTCGCGACCTTCGACACTTCTTGGCCGGCAACCGAGCCAAAAAGCACTCCCGCCGGGCGACTCAAGCCGGGCAACCCTGACTGAACAAGATTTCGAACAACGCCATCTCCATGGGCAAATACGTCGTTTCGCCCGCGACACACCCGACCGACTGTGGCCGCTTTCGCGCCTCGTTCTCGGTTCACCGGGCCCAAGGCAACGACAGTTGCCGTCGTGTGTTCCGCTTCGACACGACCTTTGCCTCACGCGAAGCTGCCCGGCTGTTCGCCGTCACCCAGGGCTGGCTGCAGGCGTGCATGCCAACCCACCCCGGATGCTGACGATCTGGCTCCGCCAGTTTCCGCCGACATCCCACTCGCTGCGGACCCCCGATTCGCAGATCCGCATCCGCATCCTCGCGATGCGTCAATCCTCAGAAAGGCTCGTCCATGAGCAACAAAATTTACGTGGGTAACCTGCCCTATTCCGTGACCGATTCCAGCCTGAAAAGCAACTTTGCCGAGTTCGGCAGCGTCTCCTCGGCCAAGGTCATGATGGACCGGGAAACCGGCAGTTCCAAGGGCTTCGGGTTTGTGGAAATGGCTTCTGCCGACGTCGCCCAGGCCGCCATTGCCGCCCTGAACGGCATGTCCGTCGATGGCCGCGCCATCGTCGTGAGCCTGGCTCGCCCCCGCGAAGCGAACAAGGATTCGAGCGGTTACAGCGCAGCCGGGTACACCGCAGCCAAGCGTCCCGATGTCGGCTACGGCACGGGCGGCTTCGGCGGTGGTCGCTACTGAACCCAGCGGCGCCCTGTGAATGACCGGCTCTTCTGAGCCGGTTTTTTTTCGCCTCGCGCGAGACGACCGAACGGTGCAAGCTCTGGCCACAATGGCCTGATGAGCCGCCGCCGATTTGTCCTTCTCGCTAGCTTCGTCTGGACGTTTGCCGCCGCCGAGCCGGCCTACTTTCCGCCCCGTGGCGACTGGCAGCGCGCCGAGCCGGCCGCGATGGGCGTCGACGCCGCCAGGCTGGCCGAAGCCATCGCCTATGCCCAAGCGCATGAGAACCCCGCGCCGCGCGACCAGGCCCTCTACCTCGCCCAGAGCTTCGGCAAGAACGAACCCTATTTCGCGGGCCAGATCGGTCCCACGCGCGAGCGCGCCGCAGCCAACGGCCTGGTCATCTACCGCGGCAAGCTGGTGGCCGAGTGGGGCGACACGCGGCGCGTTGACATGTCGCACAGCGTCACCAAGACCTTTTTGTCGACGGTCGTGGGCCTGGCCTGGCAGCAGGGTTTGATCAAGAGCACCGACGAGCGCGTGGCCGACGCCATGCCGCCCGGTGTCGACCTTTTCGCCACGCCGCACAACGCGCCCATCACCTGGGAGCACCTGCTGCGCCAGACCAGCGACTGGCAGGGCACGCTGTGGGGCAAGCCCGACTGGGCCGATCGCCCCGTGGGCAAGACGCCCGAGGACTGGCCGAACCGCCCGCTGTATGAGCCGGGCACGCACTACAAGTACAACGATGTGCGCGTGAACGTGCTGGCCCTGGCCGCCTTGCAGGTCTGGCGCCGGCCGCTGCCCGAGGTGCTGCGCGAGCAGGTCATGGACCCGATTGGCGCGTCCAGCCGCTGGCGCTGGCACGGCTACGAGAACAGCTGGGTGGAACTGGACGGCCAACGCATGCAGTCGGTTTCCGGCGGCGGCCACTGGGGCGGCGGCATGTTCATCGACGCCTGGGACATGGCGCGCTTCGGCTATCTCCACTTGCGCCAGGGTGAGTGGGCCGGTCGCCAGCTCATTTCGCGCGACTGGATCGCCAAGGCCCGCCAGCCCGGGCCGGACAACGCCGAGTACGGCTACTGCAACTGGTTCCTCAACACTGGCCGCAACGCCCTGCCTGCGGCGCCCGAGAGCAGCGTGACCTTCCGCGGCAATGGCCAGAACATCATCTACGTCGACTGGGAGAACGATGTCGTGGCCGTCGTGCGCTGGATCGACAACGGGCCGGCCCTGAACGAATTCACGGCGAAGCTGCTGGCGGCCGTGAAGCGCTGAGAGGTACTCAGATCTTCAGCTGCGCGAAAGCCGCCCGAAGCCCATCCACACCGCCCACACGCTGGTTGTTGATGAAGATCTGCGGCATCTGGCGAACGGACGGGCCGCACTTCTCGTAGAAGGCCTTGCGCTGATCTTCGTCGTCGATCTTGATCTCCTCGAAGGCGAGGCTGCGGGCCTTCAACAGGCTCTTGGCGGTATCGCATTGAGGGCAGGCGGACTTGGAATAGACGACGATGTTGAGCTGCATGCCCACAGTCTAGAGGGAGCAGCGTCGCTAGCATCGGGCCCTCGATTCCTGAAGGAGAACGTCCATGATCCTGCGTCGATCCGATGTCGTCCGTCTCGCCGCCGCCGCACTGCTGGCGCCCTGGACGCTGCGCGCTGTTGCTGCTGATGAGCCGCGCCGCAAGCCCGACCTGGGCGATGCCGCCGAAGGCACGTACGAGGGCGACGTGATCTCGGACTCCAAGGGCTCGTCCAGGAGTGGCGTGACCGTGACGGTGACGCGCATTGGCAAGAACCTCGTGCGGGTCACGTCCAGCTATCCGCGGCTGCCGGTGGTCGAGGTGTTGCTGACGCTGGCCATGGGCAAGATCCTGCAGGCGCGCGGCGATAGCGTGTTCCTGCTCGACCGCACGCAGTCACCCGCGAAGCTGGACGTCAGCTTTCTCAACGAGGTGAGCTGGTCGGGGCTGCGGCGCTGACATGAGCAGCTGCGCTCGACGGGTCCGCCAGGAGTCCTATCTCACAGCGCTCTGAGCACTGCGGATGGTTTCGTACACGCTTTTCGCATTGAGGATGAGGTCAAAACTCGGACCAAAGTTCTGTTCCGCCCCAGGCCAACCACGCATGCCGCCGAACATGGCCGCCATGGGATGCTGAGCACCAAACGTGATGGTGCCCTCGCCTGACCTGGCCTCAGACAAGGACAAATCAGTGAGCGTACGGAGGCTGAGCGATTTCACCTTCCGCGCGAACACGCCCGAGACGATGATGACCCTCTCTGAAGTAACGGCGTAGTAGGTATTTGCGCGCTGGCGCGCCTCGACAAAGAACCTGCCGACCACGAAGTACACGCCGACGAGGACGAACGGAATACCCCACAGCACAAAGAATGCTGGCGTGTTTGGCGCCCTGAGTGCAGAGGCTTCCCAGAAGACCGCGAAACCGCACCACAGCAAGCTAAAGGGGATGGTGAAGGCATCCGACCCGCGGACGACCACGCCTTGCCGGGGCTGCCCCCACCAGAGGGGCTTTTCACTGGGCGAGAGCTCCCGCTGAACTTCTTCGTTCATGGAGTCCATGGCAGGTGAGGATCGGTCATTCATCTGTCGCCCCAACGCCAGCGTGGTGGCTCGCCTTTGAGCCAGCACACGGCGACAAGCCCCAGGCAGACCGCGACGGTATACGCGATGAATAACAGATGCCCTAGCTGCCCACGGAAGATCGCGCCCAGAGAGAGCAGCGCCGCAAAGGCGGACAAGACCACCCAGCCTTGCCAGGTGTTCGGGACACCCCAGCCCCAGCCATAGCGCTTGGCTGGGAACCAGTAGTCATCTGCTCTATTCGGCATGGTCGATGCTGGCCCACGTGCCGGTGTGCCATCTGTGACGGAGATGCCAATCTAGGGCTTCCGGTATTAGGTTCTCATAAGGGTTCGAAGCTGGGGCGACAAGAATGCGTCAAGGACGGCATTCACCTGGGCCATTCACACCCAGCACTTTCGTCAGCCTTGCGGGAAGCAGTCCCGCACCGATGCCCGGTAGTGGCCGCGAGGCGCCCCTTCGCATCAGCCATCAATCCACGAACGTCCAGCTGTCCGCCCCATCAAACCGCCGCACCTGCACGTCCTGCAGCAGCCGTGGCTCGAAGTTGTTCAGGTTCACGCCGTGCCGGGCACCGGCTTCGGCGACAAGGGGCTCCCAATGCGTCGAGCAACCGCAATGGGCGCAGCGAATATTGCGCAGCGTCTTGTCACCCCAGACGTACTCGGCCGTGTGTTCGGGATGCCCTTCGACCTTCACCGTGCCGAGCTCGTAGTAGGCCCACAGGCCGCCAAGGCGGCGGCAGATCGAGCAATTGCACTTCGTCGCCTTCTCGGGCGCAAAGGGCAAGGTAAGGCGAACGGCGCCGCAGTGGCAGGCGCCTTGGAGCAGAGGGTCAGGTGTCATAGGCTTGTCCATGGCACCTGACGATAGCTGCGTTCGGCGGCGTGGGCGAGACCCCAACGATAGCTATCGATAGCTGTCCGGAGCCGGCCTTGCCAGGGCCGCCAGCATCGCCACGCCGGTGTAGTGGCCAACCAGCTGCGTGATCTCGATCAGCGCGGCCTCGTCGAAATGGCGGCGCAGCCTGGCCCAGGTCGCGTCGTCGACGTCCAGGTACTGGACGAGACCATCGACCAGTTGGAACACGGCCGCCAGCTCGGGCGTCCACAGCGCTGCATCGGGCTTGGCTTGGCGCAGGTCGGCGATCTGCGCATCGCTCAGGCCCATGCGGCGCGAGATCGTCTGCTCGTGCAGGTTGAACTCGTAGTCGCAGCGTGCCATGGCACAGGTGCGCAGAATGACGGCCTCGCGCAGCATGGGTGCCAGGCGCTTGCGGTCCGCCAGGCCGGTGGGGCCGAGGAAGCCGGTGTCCACCATCTCCTTGAACAGCTCGCCGTGGCGCGCCACGGTCAAAAAGATCTGCGGCGGCGGCATGCCAGCCGGCAGCAGGCGGTTCATGCGCTCGGCGAGATCGAGCGGCAGCGGCAGGGTTTGCGGGGCAATGCGAGGTGTGTACGTGTTCATGCTTCGAATTTAGAAGCGTTGCGGTAGGCGGACTCTAGCCGAGCTTGCTTCTAAAATCAAAGCATGACGACAAAACGCCTCGCAAAGCTGGCCATGGCGGACGCGCCCGCCTCGGGCAAGGATGCGATCAACGCCGCGCTGGAGCTCTTCCACCGCCGCTGGACGCTGCGCATCCTGTGGGAGCTGCGCGCCGAGGACGCCAGCCTGAACTTCAGAGCGCTGCAGGCCGCCTGTGGTGACTTGTCGGCCTCGGTGCTGAACCAGCGCCTGGCGGAGTTGCGCGAGGCCCTGCTCGTCGAGCATGACGCAGGCAATGGCTATCGGTTGGCGCCCCACGGGCGCTCACTGCTGTTGGCGATCGAGCCGCTGCTGCAATGGGCGCCGCGCTGGGCGCGGGAGGTGCAAAAGGCCTCTTAGGCCGGCACCCGGACGGCGAGGCGGGCTCGCTCGATGGCGGCGATCAGCGCCTCTTCCGAATAGGGCTTGCCCAGCAGCTGGGTCACACCGGCGGCGGCGGCCTCGGCCTGCTTGTCGTCGGAGGACGTGATCATGACGACGGGCAGGTCGGCCGTCACAGCAGCTGCGCGCACCTGGCGGGTCAGCTCGAAACCGTCGATGCCGGGCATCTCGACGTCGGTGATCAAGAGGTGCGGCAGCTCGGCGGCCATCAACTCCAGCGCCTGCTCGCCGCTCTCGGCCAGCGCGACGCGATAGGTCTGGCCGGTCAGCAGGCGGCTGATCTTGACGCGCACGATCTTGGAATCGTCGGCAACGAGGACGAGGGTTTCGTCGGCCCGCAGTTCACGGGTGGCCAGGGCCGCCGCGGCAGCAGCAGCAGCTTCAGCGGCTTCCCGCGCGGCCTGTTCCTCCGCCCGGCGCCGGGCGGCAGCCGCGCGCTCGGCCTCGGCCTGTTCGGCGGCCAGCCTGAGGGCCTCGGCTTCTCGGGCGGCGCGTTCGTCCTCCAGGCGTTGCAGCTCGGCAGCCTCGCGGGCGGCCTGTTCGCGGGCTTGGCGTTCGGCCTCGGCCGCTTGTTGGGCTTTCAGGTCGGCCAGGCGGCGTGCTTCGGCTTCGCGGGCGGCGGCTTCCTGGGCGAGGCGCTCAGCCTCGGCGCGTTCCTGCGCCAGCCGTTCGGCCTCTGCAGCTTCGGCGGCCTCGCGGGCGGCCTGCTCGTCGGCTTCGCGCCGTTGTGTCTCGGCACGTTGCTCTGCCAGGCGCCGGGCCTGGGCCTCGAAGCGGAGGGCTTCTTCGTGCTCGACGCGTGCCCGCTCGGCCTCCAGCTGTTCTTCCTCGGCACGCTGCTGGCCCAGGCGCTGGGACACGGCGGCCTCGACCTCGCGCAGGGCCTGATCGTCGGCCTGCTGGCGGGCGGATTCGGCGGGTACGCGCGGGGCGCGAGTCGCATATTCGGCCCGCGCCTGCGTGAGGCGCTCGGCTTCGCGGCGCCGGGCGTTGGCACGGGACTTTTGTTGCCGGCGTCGGCCGAGCCACAGCAGGAACAGCACGACGGCGACCGCCACGGCGGCCAGAGGCCAGGTCAACAGCTCGTTCATCTTCGGGGGACGTGCGCTACTTCAAAGTCGCACATCATCGGGCCAGTGAGTGTCCGCTTCGCGAACAGGCCTTTCGAGGAAGGCCCAGGTGGCGCCGTTTGTCACGCCTTGGCGGCTGGAATTCAGCGCTGGGGCGGCGGCAACAGGCCGGCAGTGTGGGTTGCGCTACCGGGCGCGTCGTCCTCGCCGGGCACGAAAAGCGTCAGGACGCACGCCAGCACCGACACCACGAGCGTGGCGGTGAACTTGAAGCGGGCTGACGTGGCCATGGCCTGGATAGTGAGCCATGTCGCCGCCGGACGCTCCCCCTAACTCGCCAGTGAATGCTGACGACGTACTGGCAGCAGTCAGCGCAAGCCCATGGTGCGCCGGTACTGGCCCGGCGTAGCGCCCAGGGCGCCCTTGACGTGGCGGGTCAAATGGCTGGCGCCGGCATAGCCGCAGGCGGCGGCGACGTCGGCCAGGGGCAGGGCGGTGTCGCGCAGCAAGGTGCGGGCGCGGTCCAGGCGGCGGGCGGCGACCCAGTCGTGCACGCTGCAGCCCATGGAGACGCGGAACATGCGGGCGAAATGGAATTCGGACAGGTGGACCTGGGCGGCCAGCCGGGGCAGGCTCAACTCGGCGCTGTCGAGGTGGGCATCAACGAAGTCCAGCACCCGACGCCGCGCCGCCCCGGACAAGCCGCCCGGCGAGCGTTCGGCTCGCTCACGCAGCCGCGGCCGGGCGGCCTGCAGCACGAGGTGGTCCAGCGCGGCCTGGCTCAGCGCGTCGATGCGCAGGCGCTCGGCGGGGTCCTGCCAGTCGTACCTGGCAACGCCCTGGGCCCAGGCGGCAAGTGTGGCGTCCTCGCCAAAGATGCGCTGCTCCAGCGTGATGGCGCGGGGCTCGGCGTCCAGCAGGCGGACGATGCGGTCGGCCCAGGCGTCGTCCGACAGGTAGAGGTGGACGAAGCGCAGCGGCCCGGCCACGTTCCAGCGCGACTCGTGCTCGGCCGGCAGGATGCAGTGGCAGCCGGGCGAGCCGGTCTCGCGGGGTGTCTCGATGAGGTGGGTGTCGTGTCCGCCCTGCAGATAGACCGACAGGGTGTGGTGGCCGGGCCGCTGGTAGTCCATGCGCCCGCCGTCGTTGCACCACTGCACCAGGCGCAGGTCGTCGGCGAGCGTCAGCTCACGTTCCCGGCGCGCGCTGGAGCGGCCCAGCACGTCGAAGACGGGCTGGTGGGCCGTGGCGCCGGCGGTCAGGTCGAGCATGCAGCGATGCTAGGTGCTAAGCCCTTCCCCATGCCGGCCTGAGGCCGACGATGCGCAGGAATATGCAATCGCACGGCCGCCCGCGGCGCCACGATGGCGGGCATGAATGCCTTCCTCTACCTGCTCGTCGTGCTGATCTGGGGTACGACCTGGATCGCCCTGAAGTGGCAACTGGGCCCCGTGCCGATTGCGCTGTCCATCGCCTACCGCTTCGGCCTCGCGGCCCTGGTGCTGTTCGCCTGGCTGGCCTGGCGGCGCCAGCTCGTCGTGCCGCGTGGGCGGGCGCTCACTTGGGTGCTCGCCCAGGGATTGTGCCTGTTCTGCCTGAACTTCGTCTGTTTCCTGAACGCCAGCCAGACGCTGGCCAGCGGCCTGGTGGCGGTCGTGTTCTCCAGCGCGGCGCTGTGGAACGCGCTGCTGGCGCGTCTTGTTCATGGCCGTGCCATCGCGCCCCAGGTCCTGGCGGGTGGCTCGCTCGGCCTGACGGGGCTGGTGCTGCTGTTCTGGCCCGAGATCCGTGGTGGCCACGCCAGCCTGGCCGGCCTGGCCTGGGCGCTGGGTGGCACGCTGTGCTTCTCGACCGGCAACCTGCTGTCGGCCGCGCTGCAGCAGCAAGGCCTGAAACCGGTGCAGACCAACGCCTGGGGCATGGCAGTGGGCACGGCGATCCTGACGGGCTATGCGCTGTTGGCCGGCGTGCCTTTCGCGTTCGACGCGAGCACCCGCTACCTCGGCGCGCTGCTGTACCTGGCCATCCCGGGTTCGGTCATCGGCTTCACGGCCTACCTGACGCTGGTGGGCCGCCTCGGTCCCGAGCGGGCCGCCTACAGCACGGTGCTGTTCCCGGTCGTCGCGCTGAACGTGTCGGCCTGGGTGGAGGGCTACGAGTGGACGGCGCCGGCGCTCGCCGGGCTGGTGCTGGTGATGGCGGGCAATGTGCTGGTGTTCAGGAAGCGGGTTGCTTCGGCTTGCGCTCCAGCAGCGCCATCGCCTCACCCACCAGCCCGCGCCTGAAGGCCAGCACGCAGACGATGAAGATCAGCCCGGTGACGAGGCTGACGGATTCGCCCAGGCTGTTGAACCAGGTCACGCCGGTCAGCTCGCCCAGCCAATTGCCGAAGTCGCCGATCTTGTTCTCCAGCGCGATGATGACCAGCGCCCCCACCATGGGGCCGACCAGCGTGCCCATGCCGCCCACCAGCGTCATCAGGATGACGAGGCCTGAGGTGGTCCAGATCGCGTCGGTCAGCGTGGCGAAGCCCAGCACCAGCGTCTTGGTGGAACCGGCGAGGCCAGCCAGCGCGGCCGACAGCACGAAGGCCAGCAGTTTGAAGTGGCCGGTGTCGTAGCCCAGCGACGTGGCGCGGGCCTCGTTCTCGCGGATGGACGTCAGCACCTGGCCGAACGGCGAGTGGACGATGCGGTAGATCAGCCAGAAGGCGGCGATGAAGATGGCCAGAACGACGTAGAACAGCACCAGGTCGTTTTCCAGGTGCAGGCCCAGGAAGCTGCCGCGCGGCACCGACTGCAGGCCGTCTTCCCCGCCGGTGAAGGGGGTCTGCAGGAAGAAGAAGTACAGCATCTGCGCCAGGGCCAGCGTGATCATCGAGAAATAGATGCCCGAGCGGCGGATGGCCAGCAGACCGAACAGCAGGCCCACACCGGCCGCGCCCGCCATGCCGACGAGGATGCCCACCGGCGTCGGCAGGCCCCAGACCTTGAGCGCATGGCCGGTCACATAGGCCGCGGTGCCCAGGAAGGCCGCATGGCCAAAGGACAGCAGGCCCGTGAAGCCGACGAGCAGGTTGAAGGCGCAGGCGAACAGCGCGTAGCAGAGCACCTTCATCACGAAGACGGGGTAGACGCCGAACGCTGGCAGCAGTGCGATAGCGACGAAGAGCGCGGCGTAGCCGAGGACTTTCTTGTTCATTTTTCTTTGCCGAACAGGCCGGCCGGGCGAACGAGCAGCACGATGGCCATGACGACGAACACCACCGTGTTGGACGCCTCGGGATAGAAGACCTTGGTCAGCCCTTCAACGATGCCCAACCCAAGCCCGGTCAGGATGGAGCCGAGGATGGAGCCCATGCCGCCGATCACCACCACCGCGAACACCACGATGATGAGGTTGGTGCCCATCAGCGCCGACACCTGCAGGATGGGCGCAGCCAGCACGCCCGCGAATGCCGCGAGGGCCACGCCACCGGCATAGGTCAGCGTGACCATCAGCGGCACATTGATGCCGAACGCCTGCACGAGCTTGGGGTTCTCGGTGCCGGCGCGCAGCTTGGCGCCCAGCGACGTCTTCTCGATCAGCGCCCACACTGCGAAGCACACGATCAGCGACGCGACCACCACCCAGGCACGGTAGTTGGGCAGGATCATGAAACCGAGGTTGGTAGCGCCCTGCAGCGCATCGGGCACCTGGTAGGGCTGGCCCGACACGCCGTAGACCGAGCGGAACACGCCCTCGATGACGAGGGTGATGCCGAAGGTCAGCAGCAGGCCGTAGAGGTGGTCCAGCTTGTAGAGCCACTGCAGCATCGTGCGTTCAATGACGATGCCGATGAGGCCGACCGCGAGCGGCGCGAGACCGAGCATGAGCCAGTAGTTCAGCCCCAGGTATTCCAGCCCCATCCAGGCGAAGAAAGCCCCCATCATGTACAGCGCCCCGTGGGCGAAGTTGATGATGTTGAGCATGCCGAAGATGACCGCCAGGCCCAGGGACAGCATCGCGTAGAACGAGCCGTTAACCAGGCCGAGCAGCAGCTGGCCCAAGAGGGCCGGCAGCGGAATACCGAAGATTTCTGTCATGGCAATCGTGTTCAGACCCTGGACGCCCGCCGGGCCGCTCCCAAGGGCGGCCAGGGCCGATGTCGATGCCGGCTCTCGCCGGCATCGATCGGCGTCCCCTCGGGGGACCGACCAGAAACGCGCGCGTCCAGCAGCGCGGGGCTGGGCGAGGGGTTCACGTTCACTTCTTCACCAGCGGGCACTTGCTGTCCGCGAGCTTGGTGAAAGCCTCGTCGCCCGGGATGCGCGTCACGACCTTGTAGTAGTCCCAGGGCTCGGTCGATTCCTTCACCGACTTGACCTGCATCAGGAACATGTCGTGGATGCCGCGGCCGTCTTCCTTGCGGATGGTGCCCTTGGTGTAGAAGTCGTTGATCGGCGTGTCCTTCATCTTGGCCATGACCTTGTCGGCGTCGTCGGTCTTGGTGGCGTCGACGGCCTTCAGGTAGTGGGTCACGGCCGAGTAGTCCGCGGCCTGCAGCGACGAGGGCATGCGCTTCATCTTGTCGAAGAAGCGGCGGCTCCAGGCGCGGGCCTCGGGGCTCTGATTCCAGTACCAGGAGTCGGTCAGGTACATGCCCTCGGTCGTCTTCAGGCCCAGCGAGTGCACGTCGTTGATGAACATCAGCAGGCCGGCGAGCTTCATGCCCTTGGTGATGCCGAACTCGTTGGCGGCCTTGATCGTGTTGATGGTGTCGCCACCCGCGTTGGCCAGGCCGAGGATCTGCGCGCCGGAGCCCTGTGCCTGCAGCAGGAAGCTGGAGAAGTCGTTGGCGTTCAGCGGGTGCTTGACGCTGCCCTTGACCGTGCCGCCGCTCTTCTGTACGACGGCGGCCGTGTCGGCCTGCAGGGCCGCGCCGAAGGCGTAGTCGGCGGTCAGGAAGAACCAGGTTTTGCCGCCGGCCTTGGTCACCGCGGCGCCCGTGCCGTTGGCCAGGGCCACGGTGTCGTAGGCGTAGTGGATGGTGTAGGGCGTGCAATTGGCATTCGTCAGGGCCGAGCTGCCGGCGCCGATGGAGATGAAGGGCTTCTTCTTCTCGGCGGCTACGGTGGCAATGGCCAGGTTGACGCCCGAGTTGGTGCCGCCCACCAGCAGGTCGAGCCCTTGCGTGTCCATCCACTCGCGCGCCTTGGCGGAGGCGACATCGGCCTTGTTCTGGTGGTCGGCAAAGATCAGCTCGACCTTCTTGCCCGCAGCCATGCCCTTCAGGTCGGCGATGGCCATCTTGATGGCCTCGACGCCACCGGCGCCGTCGATGTCGGCATAGACGCTGGACATGTCGGTCAGGAAACCGATCTTGATGACGTCGCCCGAGATCTGGGCCTGGGCGGCAAGGCCGCAGGTGGCGAGCGCGGCGGCAATGAGGGTCTTTTTCATGGTTGTCTCCGGTGGGTTGTTTGGATTCAAACGCTGAGCAGCTCGTCCATCTGGGCCTGGTGGGCCGGCAGGTCGGCTGCGGGGAAGGACAGCACGACTTCGCCGTGCTCGATGACTAGAAAATGGTCGGCCAGGGGCGCGGCGAAGCGGAAGTTCTGCTCCACCATGACGATGGTGAAGCCCTGGCTCTTCAGCGTGCGGATCATGCGGGCCAGGGCCTGGACGATGACGGGAGCCAGGCCTTCCGAGATCTCGTCCAACAAGAGGATGTCGGCGCCCGTGCGCAGGATGCGGGCGACGGCCAGCATCTGCTGCTCGCCGCCGGACAGGCGCGTGCCGGGGCTGTTCTTGCGCTCGGCGAGGTTGGGGAACATCGCGTAGATCTCGGTCTCGCTCATGACCTTGCCGCGCTTGGTTTTCAGCGGCGGCGGCAGGCGCAGGTTCTCTTCGGTCGACAGGCTGGCGAAGATGCCGCGCTCCTCGGGGCAGTAGCCGATGCCGAGGTTGGCGATGCGGTGCGTGGACAGGCCGATGGTCTCTTCGCCGTGGATCTTGATGGAGCCTTTTCTTGCTCCCGTCAAACCCATGATGGCCCGCAGCGTGGTGGTGCGGCCGGCGCCGTTGCGGCCGAGCAGGGTGATGACCTGGCCGGGTTGGACTGACAGGTTGATGCCGTGGAGGATGTGGCTTTCGCCGTACCAGGCGTGGAGGTTTTGGATTTCGAGTGCGGGCGTTGCCATGGGTGTCACCTCGCTCGGTGCGGCAGGTTGCTCTTGCGAAGAGCGCGTGTGCTCGGTGGAATGCAGCGAGCAACCACGCTCTCAGCCAAGCAACCAACAACAGCGCGCAGCAGCACCATCAATGCGCCCCCTGCAACTCAGCAGCATCCGTGCCCATATAAGCCTCCAACACCGCCGGATGCTTCGACACCG
Organism: Roseateles sp. P5_D6; assembly: GCF_054049415.1. Classification (NCBI taxonomy): domain Bacteria; kingdom Pseudomonadati; phylum Pseudomonadota; class Betaproteobacteria; order Burkholderiales; family Sphaerotilaceae; genus Roseateles; species Roseateles sp. P5_D6. Next base: position 152,918 of record NZ_JBFUMK010000006.1, read on the forward strand.
TCGCGTAATCACCTTCGGCCAGAACAGCGCCACGAGCCAGCACCGTAATCCGGTCCGCAATGCTCGCCACCACCTTCATGTTGTGCTCCACCATCAGCACGGTCCGGCCCTCCGCCACGCGCTTGATCAACGCCGTCACACGGTCCACGTCCTCGTGCCCCATGCCCTGCGTCGGTTCGTCCAGCAGCATCAGCTGCGGCTCCATCGCCATCGTCGTGGCGATCTCCAACGCACGCTTGCGGCCATAAGGCAGGTCGGCGGCCTTCACCGCGGCCATGTCGCGCAGGTCGACCAGCTCGAGCAACGACAGCACCTTGGCGTCCAGCGTCTTCAGCCCTGTCAGCCCCTTCCAGAAATGGAAGCTCGTGCCGGTGAACCGCTGCAAGCCGATGCGCACGTTCTCCAGCACCGTGAGATGCGGGAACACGGCGGAGATCTGGAAAGACCGGATGACACCGCGCCGCGCGATCTGCGCCGAGGTCTCGCCAGTGATGTCGGTGCCGGCGAAGACGATGCGCCCACGCGTCGGCGTCAGGAACTTGGTCAGCAGGTTGAAGCAGGTGGTCTTGCCGGCGCCGTTGGGGCCAAGCAGCGCGTGGATGTGGCCACGCTGCACTTGCAGGTTCACGGAGTCCACGGCGGTGAAGCCTTTGAACTCCTTGGTCAGATCCTGGGTCTCGAGGATGAATTCGCTCATGGACTTCCGGGTTAGCGGCCCGACTCTAGGCCTTGAGGCGGGGGGCAGGGTTACGGGCATTCACGGGGTCTGGTCCGCCGACAGGAAGCGTTCGATCAGGCCGATCTGTTCGGGCGTGTTCAAGGCCGGCGCATGGCCGCAGCCGGGGATGAGCGCCACCGCAGCACGCGGGCCGCGCTCGCGCATGGCCTGCGCCGTTTCGGCGGTCAACAGCGTCGAGTCCTCGCCGCGCAGGCAGAGCACGGGCAGGTCGAGCTGGTCCCAAGCAGCCCACAGCTCGTAGTCGTCGGGATGGTGATCGAACTGCTGCACCAGGGCTGGGTCGTAGTGCGTTGTCACGCGGCCATCGGGCAGGCGGCGCAGCGAGGTTTCGGTGAGATGGCGCCATTGCGTGTCGGACAGATCACCAAAGCTCGCGTAGATCTCTCTGAAATAGACCTCCAGCTCAGTCACCGTTGCAAAGCTGGGCGGCTGCCCGGCGTAGGCTTTGATGCGTGTCAGCGCCGAGGCTGCCAGCTCGGGGCCGTTGTCGTTCAGCACAAGGCGCTTGATGCGGCCGCGCAGCTGGGTGGCTGCGCCGAGCGTGCCGATGGCGCCACCCATGGACGTGCCCACCCAATGCACCTTCTGCAAGCCCAACTGATCCAGCAGCGCTTCGGCTTGTTCGACATAGAACTCCAGGCAGTATTCGCGGGCCGGGTCCACCGCCCATTGCGAAAGACCACGACCCGGGGTGTCGGGGCAAACGACGTGCCAGCGGGCGCTCAGGGCGGCGGCGAGGTCGTCGAAGTCGCGACTGCTGCGCGCGAGGCCGTGCCAGGCAACGACGGTGTGCGAGCTTGCGTCACCCCACTCGGTGACGTGCATCTCGCGACCCAGGCAGTTGACGTAGCGCGATCTCATTTTTTGGCTCTCCCATGCGTCCACGCCGCCAGCCGCAGCCGCCCGACGATGCCGCCGGGGAAGTGGTAGACGGCCAGTACGAAGAGCAGGCCCAGCCACAGCAGCCAGCGGTCGGGCGAAATCAGCGTGCTCAAGACCGGCACGCCGTCGACCAGCGAGCCTGCTGCCTTCAGCAGCGCCTGCAGATAGTTCTGCGCGACGATGAAGAGCACGCTGCCGATGACCGCACCGTAGACCGTGCCCATGCCGCCGATGACGACGATGAGCAGCAGGTCCAGCATGATCTCCATGCTCATGGCCGTCTCGGGGCCGGTGTAGCGCAGCCACAGCGCCAGCAACGCGCCGCCGCAGCAGGCCAGCAGCGCGGCGATGACGTTGGCGCCCGTGCGGTAGACGACCGTGCGGTAGCCGATCGCCTCGGCGCGGAACTCGTTCTCGCGGATGGCCTGCAGCACGCGGCCGAAGGGCGAGTTGACGATGCGCAGCAGCAGCGCGATGAGGGCGGCGACGGCGACGAAGAGCAGGTAGTAGGTCAGCAGGCGGCCGTCGAGCATGACGCCGAGGAAAGGGTCGTCCATGAACTCGGTCGAGGGCCGCAGCACGTCGGGCAACTGGAAGTTCAGGCCGTCTTCGCCGCCGGTGAAGTCGCTCAGCTGCGAGGCCAGCGTCATGAAGGCCGAGGCGACGGCCAGCGTGATCATGGCGAAGAAGATGGCCTTCACGCGCAGGCTGGCCAGGCCCATGGCCAGGGCCAGTACGGCGCTCAATACGAGCGCGGCGAAGAAGCCGATGCCTAGCGACGTCCAGTCCGCACCCAGCCGCGCTGATGCGATGGCGATGCCATAGGCGCCGATGCCGACGAACATCGTGTGCGCAAAGCTGACGATGCCTGTGTAGCCCAGCAGCAGGTCGTAGCTGGCCACGAGCAGGATGAACACGAGGATCTTGGCCGCGACGTTGAGCGCCTGCGTGCCCGGGAAGATGAAAGGCGCACCGGCCAGGCCGACGGAGCAGGCGATCAACAGCGCGCCGAGGATGCGGCTGCGCGGCAGGTCGTGTGAAAGCAGAGAACGAAAAACGGATGTCATCGGAAACCCCTCGCTTCGTTGCGCGTGATCAACGATGCGAACGCCGAATGAAAAACCAAGCGACTGCCGTGGAACTGGCTTCGCCAGGCCACTGGCAGTGCCCCCTTGAGGGGGAGCGCGAAGCGCAACGGGGGTGGGCTCATTTCGCTCCCACGGGGTAGAGGCCCTGCGGGCGCCACAGCAGGATGGCCACCATCAGCCCGATGTTGGAGAACAGCGCCGCCTTGGGCGCGATAAAGCCGGCGTAGTTGGCGACGAGGCCGACCAGCAGCGCGCCGACCAGGCAGCCGACCGTCGAGCCGAGGCCGCCAATGATGATGACGATGAAGAGCAGCAGGTTGACCTGCGCGCCGATCTGCGGCGTGACGCCCTGCTGCACCAGGCCCCACAGCACGCCGCCCAGGCCCGCGAGCGCGGAGCCGGCGACGAACACGCCGACGAAGAGGCGTTTGATGCGATAGCCCAGCGCCTCGACCATCTCGCGGTCCTGCACGCCGGCGCGGATCAGCAGGCCGATCTTGGTGCGGTTCAGCACGAGCAGCAGCGCGATGAGCACGGCGAGGCCGATGAGCATGGACAGCACGCGGAACTTCTCGACCGCCACATCACCGAACAGGAAGATGCCGCGCAGTGCGTCGGGCATGGGCAGCGGGATCAGCTGGGCGCCCCAGGTCGCCTTGATCAGCTCCTCGCCAATGATCATGCCGCCCATGGTGATGAGGATCTGCTTCAGGTGCTGGCCGTAGACCGGCCGCACCAGCACGCGCTCGAAGACGATACCCACCGCTGCCGCGATGGCCATGCCGGCTGCGCATGCAGCTGCGAGGGCAGCGAGGTTGGCGAGTACGTCGGGGCTGGTGGCCCAAGGAGCCATTGCGGCGAGCACGGTGGTGGCCGTGAAGGCGCCCAGCGCGATGAAGACGCCGTGGCCGAAGTTGAGGACGTCCATCAGGCCGAAGACCAGGGTCAGGCCGGAGGCGATGACGAAGATGATGAGGCCCATGGCCACGCCGGCCAGGGTCAGGTTGAGCCAGGTGCTGGGGCTGCCGGTGAGGGGCAGGGCGAGCAACATGATGGCTGCGAGGAGCGCGAGGGGTCGGGGGTCGAGCTTCATGCTTGTGGGTTGCTCTTGCGAAGAGCGCGTGTGCTCGGTGCATTGCCGGGAGTCCGTCCCGGCGGCCGGGTAACTTTCTTCTGCGGGGCCAGAAGAAAGTCACCAAAGAAGAGGCCCTGAACCGCACACGCGCGCGGCGCCGCCATGAGCGGCGCGCGAAAACTTCCACTTCCATTTCGGGCGGACGCGACCCGCTTCGCTCTCGCTGCTGTCCTTATGACGAGCGGCGTGGCTTGCCCCTTCACGCCGCTTAACGTCGGCTGCACGCCGAACTCATCAGGGAATGCAGCGTCGCTCGGGCGACGCCACAGCGTGTTGGTGGGGCGTTGGGGTTCGCTGCGCTCACCCCAACCTACGCAAGACGACCGAGTCGTCCCGCCATCGCGTCGCCCGAGCGACGCTGTATTCGGTATTTCTGGTGAGCACGGCGTGCAGCCGCGCGTTAAGCGGGCAGGTGGTGCGATGGATGGTGCTGGTGATAGGGACAGCAGCGAGAGCGCAGCGGGTCGCGTCTGCCCAATCACCGAGTGGCTGTTGCACGGCGCAGCTCGTGCATGTGGTGCTGGTGTGCGGTTCAGGGCCTCTTCTTTGGTGACTTTCTTCTGGCCCCGCAGAAGAAAGTTACCCGGCCGCCGGGACGGACTCCCGGCAATGCAGCGGGCTCGCGCACTCGCCGCCAAAGCAACCAAAACCGAAGCCGCACTCATTGATGCGCCCCCAACGACAACCCGAGCAACCGCTGCTGCAGCGACGAATCCTCAATCAACTCGCGCATCAAACCGCAATGCACCACCCGCCCGTCATCCATCACCGCAACCGAATCGCCCAACTCAGCGGCGACTCGAAAGTTCTGCTCCACCAGCAACACCGTCGTCTGCGAGCTCTTCTTCAGCTCCCGCAACGCCGTGATCAGGTTCTGCACGATGGCCGGTGCCAGCCCCTTGCTGGGCTCGTCGATGACGAGCAACTCGCGCGGCTCGATCATGGCGCGGGCAATCGCCAGCATCTGCTTCTGCCCACCCGACAACTTGCCCGCCGGGTGCTGCCAGAACGTCTTCAGCGCCGGGAACAAGCCAAACAGCCAGTCCAGCCGTTGAGCATCCAAATCCGCCGACCGCTTGGCCGAACGGGCCGCCAGCAGCAGGTTCTCCGCCACGCTCAGCTCGCCAAAGATGCCCATCGTCTCCGGCACATAGGCGATGCCGCGCGACGCAATGTCCGGCGTCGCCAGCTTGGTGATGTCCTCGCCCTTGAAGTGTACCGAGCCCGCGCTCGCCGTCCACAGCCCCATCAAGGTCCGCAGCGTGCTCGTCTTGCCGGCGCCATTGCGGCCTAACAGCATCGTGACTTGACCAGCCGGCACGGCAAGATCCACGCCATGCAGGATGTGATACGCCCCGACGTGGGTATGAACCCCGCGCAACTCCAGAAGGTTCATGCCGCCACCCCCAGATAAGCCTCTTGCACGATGGGCGAGGCAATCACCGTGGCCGGGTCACCATCGGCCACCAGCTTGCCCTGGTGCAGCACGATGATGCGGTCCGCCAGCTCGCGCACGACGTCCATCTTGTGCTCCACCAGCAGCAGCGTGTGCTTCTTCTCCGCCTTCAGTGCGCGGATCAGGTCCAGCACCACAGGCACCTCGTCCACGCTCATGCCGGCCGTCGGTTCGTCGAAGAGATAGACCTTGGGGTCGAGTGCAATCAGCATGGCCACTTCGAGCTTGCGCTGGTCGCCATGCGGCAGGCTGGCGGCCAGATCGTCGGCGCGTGAGGCGAGCCGCACGCGGTCGAGAATGGCGCGCGCCTCGGCTATCAGCTCCTTGTGCGACAGCCACACCGACAGCATGTGCAAGCCTTTGCCATGTCGCGCCTGCACAGCCAGGCGCACGTTCTCCAGCACGGTCAAGTGCGCGAACAGCTGTGTCAGCTGGAACGCCCGGCCCAGGCCGCGCCGCGTGCGCACCGGCGCCGGCAGCTTGGTCAGGTTCTCGCCATCCAGCCAGACCTCGCCACTGCTCGCGGGCAGCTGACCCGAGATCAGATTGAAGTAGGTCGTCTTGCCCGCACCGTTCGGTCCGACGATGGCCGTCAATGTGCCGGGCTGGAAGGCGCACGACACGCCGTCGACGGCCACGTGGCCACCGAAGCGGATCGTCAGGTTCTTGGTTTCGAGCACAGGCCGTCCGCGTTCAACGCTTGTTGCGGATGGGCACGGCCATTTCTTCGGGTTTGATTTCCCTGACCAGCTCCGGCACGCCCCACGGGAACGCCGGGTCCACCTTGATCTTGAAGTGGTACATCGACTGCATCGCCTGGTGGTCTTCGGCGCGGAAGGTCATCTTGCCCTTGGGCGTCTCGAAGCTCATGCCTTCCATCGTCTTGATGAGCTTGTTGGTCGCCGTGTCGCCGCCCGTCTTCTTCAGCGCTTCCACCAGCGCAATCGCCGCGCTCATGCCGCCGGCCGTGAAGAAGTCGGGCGGGTTCTTGAACTGCTTGTAGTGGTTGGCCACCAGCCACTCGTTGACCGGGTTCTTCGGGATGCCGAAGTAGTAGTACGTCGCGCCCTCCATGCCCGGGAACTGCTTGTAGGCGGTCATGGCCGGCAGGATGTTGCCGCCCGAGCCCACGCCAATGCCGTAGCGCTTTTGCAGGTCCAGCGCTGCCAGCGCGCCGAAGGGCGGCGTGGCGCCGGCCCACACGACGGCAATGACCTTGGGGCCTTGCTTGTCCTTCAGTGCGTCCACCAGGCGCTGGATACCGGCGGTGAAGTCGGTCGTCGCCGTGGGCAGGTATTCCTCGTGGACGATCTTGGCCTTCTTCAGCGCTTCCTTGTAGGCCTTCACGGCGTCGCGGCCGAAGGCGTAGTCCTGGGCCAGGATGCCGATGTTGAGACCCTGGATGTCCGAGGCGACGGCGTTGCCGATGGCGTCTTGCGACGAGTTGCGGCCGGTGCGGAAGATGTATTTGTTCCATTTGTCGCCGGTGATCGAATCGGCCACGGCCGGCTCCACCAGCAGGATCTTCTTGTACTCCTCGGCCACGGGCAGCATGGCCAGGGCCACGCCGCTGGACGACGGCCCGACGGCGATGTCGGCCTTGTCGTCGCCATAGGCCGCGGCCAGCAGGCTCTTGCCGACGTCGGGCTTGCCCTGATCGTCCTTCTCGATGACGACGAGCTTCTTGCCCGCCACGGTCATGGTGCCGCCGGTGGCGTAGTCCAGGCCCATCATGAAGCCGGTCTGCGTCTGCTTGCCGTAGGCCTCCAGGGGGCCGGTCTTGCTGTAGACGTGGGCGATGCGGATTTCTTTATCGGCAGCCAGGGTGAGGCCGGGCAGGGCGACCGCAACGGTGGCGGCGGCGATGGCGAAGCGGCGCGTAGTGAGGCGCATGGGCTTGTCTCCTGAAGTTCGTCAGGCCTGCTCTGTCGGCAGACGGTGTCTTCCCTTTTTGCAAGGGCCGTGCCCGGCGGGGAAGGGTCGCCGGCGGCGGATTTCGTGCGGGTTGTCCCGAGGTTTTTCGCCTCGGACGTGGTGCTGAGTGTCCGGGAGTTAGGCGATGCCTGAAATATGGACGAACGCCACCCTAGCGTGGCGCGCGTTGCCACCGTCTCGCGACCCTTTGAGCAAGCGTCGAAAGCACGACCACGACCAGCGCAGTGGGGAAATAGAGGATCCAGGCCAGGCCGCTTTCACGCGCGGGCACCCACCACAGTACCCACGCCTGGACGGCGAACAGCAGTGTCGTCAACAGCGACAAAGGCAGCCATGCGGCGCGGCGGTACGGCGGGTACGACGCTGCGACTGCCACTACGAGAAGCTGCGGAGCGGCCATGTAAAGCCAATTCATAGGCAGCAACGGCCACAATTCGGCATGGTCGCTCCAGATCGCACGTCCCAGGACGAGTGCCAGCGGAGCAAGCAGCGCGGCCGTGGCGCTCTTGATGAAGCCGGGCGCGTTCATTCGGCCTCGCGATGCTGCTCCAGCTCCGGCCAACGCGCGAGCCGCTCATAAAGCGACGCCCGCGAGATCTGCAGCAGCCGGGCCGCCGCCATGCGGTTGCCGCCAGTGGCCTGCAGCGCGCGGGCGATGGCGTCGCGTTCCAGGGCTTCGATCAGCTCGGGCAGAGGCGCAACGGCCTGGGCCGTGGTCATGACCGGGGCGGCGGGCTGAGGTACCGGCGCGGGCGCGGAGGTCGGCAACGCCGAGCCGCCCTGGAAAGTGGCCGCCGTCAGCTGCATGTCGTCGCTCATGAGGCTGACCTGCTCCAGCGTGTTGCGCAGCTCGCGGATGTTGCCGGGCCAGGCTTGCTGCATCAGCCACTCGATGGCATCGGGGCTCAGCAGCTTTTGCGGCATGCCGCTGCGGCGGGCGATGTCTTCGCCCAGGGCCTCGGCCAGCGCCTCGATGTCGTCCAGGCGCTCGCGCAGCGCCGGCACGCGGATGGGCAGCACGTTGAGGCGGTAGTACAGGTCGGCGCGGAACTGGCCGGTGGCGACCATGCTTGCCAGGTCGCGGCTGGTGGCGGCAATCACGCGCACATCCACACGCAGCACGGTGTTGGACCCCAGCGGCTCGACCTCCTGCTCCTGCAGCACGCGCAGGAGCTTGCTTTGCAACGCCAGCGGCATGTCGCCGATCTCGTCGAGGAACAGCGTGCCGCCATCCGCCAGCTTGAACTTGCCGTCGCGGCCCTTGCGGTCGGCGCCGGTGTAGGCACCGGGCGCGACGCCGAAGAACTCGGCCTCCAGCAGCGTCTCGGGCACGGCGGCGATGTTGACGCCCACCAGCGGCCGGTGCGCGCGGCGCGACGCCGAGTGGATGGCGTGGGCCATCAGCTCCTTGCCGGTGCCGGTCTCGCCGAGCAGCAGCACCGTCGAGTCGGTCTGCGCCACGCGGCGGGCCTGGCGCTTGACCTCCAGCGCTGCGGGGCTGGTGCCGATGAAGCTGGCAATCGTGTACTTGGGCCGGCGCTGCGCGGCGAGCTGGCGGCGCGTGTCCTCCAGTTCCTGCTGCATCCGCGCGAACTTCTGGATCAGCGGCTGCATGGTCGTCTCGGGGTGATCCAGCAGCACCAGGCCCAGCGCGCCGATGACCTCGCCGGCGTCGTTGCGCAGCGGCAGGCGGCTGACGAGGAAGGTGCCGGCCTTGTTGGTCAGCAGATCCACCAGCACCGGTTTGCCGGTCTCCAGCACCTGCAGCATCTGCGTGTTGGGGACCACGTCCTCCACGCGCTTGCCGACGAACTCATGCTCGTCGGTGAACCCCAGCGCCGGCAGGAAGCGCTTGTAGCCGTCGCTGATCCAGACGACCCGGTGGTTGCGGTCGACGACCATCATCCCTTCGGTCGACCGGGCCAGCACGTCGAACATCGACTGGGCGGCCAGGCGCAACAGCCCGTCGACGTCCTGGGGGATGTCGAGGGGAGTGGCTGAGGGTGGGCTCAACGGCATGGCGACGGGCAATGTAACGCGGCCGTCAACCGCAGGTCGCCAATGCTGCGCCCCCCGCATCCGAGGTTGTCGAACAATTTGACACACTGTGAAGATGCATACCGAAGTACTTGAGCAAGTTAATGATTCTTATAGGGTTTTCTGTCTTGGCTCGATGCTTGCAAGCGCACCCATTGCCGATGTGGCTTTTCCAAATAGATGGGGTGGGGGTATGACCAAGTTCATGAAATTCGTTGCTGCAGCTTCGCTGCTGGCTTCTTCGCTGTTCGCCGCCCCTGCGGCATTCGCGGGCTGGGTGGTCACGCAAGGTTGCGGAGGTTGCGGACCGACGACGACGGTCGAGTTCTTCATCGTCGGCGATACGGGTGCCGGTCCCTTCGCCGGCCCTGGCCTTTCGACTCTGCCGGCGGGCTGGGTGGCGAATCTGGTCAACCCGAACTACGTGATCGCAAGCGGCCCGTCCGTCAATTTGTCGGGCTGGACCGAAAACTACCTGGGCAATATCGCCGACTCCGTCGAGGTCGACCTGTTCTTCTGGGCCGGCGCGCCCCTGCAGTCGACCATCTCCTTCGCGGCCAACTACACCCGCACCGGTGGTGGCTTGAGCCTGCACTGCCAGAGCTTCGGCGCTGGCTGCAACACGATGGACGATCCCACGGGCGTCAACTACAACCGCAGCGGCGTCCTGCCGGAGCCCGCAACGCTGGCGTTGGTGGGGATGAGCCTGCTGGGTCTGGCGAGCTCGCGCCGCCGTCGCGCCTGAGGAGCCGATCCCGCGCTGACGATCAACCCGCCGTGAGGCGGGTTTTTTCATGCAGGCGCCCAGTGACGCGCGGGGAGGGGCGACAGCATCAGATGGGCCGCGGGGGCCCGGCTGAATCAGAACTTGAACGTCCCGCCAATCGTGAACGTGCGTGGCGGGCCGTAGTAGGCGTTCAGCACGCTCAGCGCGGCGATGTTGTAGCCGTCGGTCTTGTAGGCCTTGTTGGTCAGGTTGCTGCCTTGCAGGAAGAAGCTCAGCTTGGTGTCCTTCTCCCAGATCAGGCCGGCGTTGACCAGCGTGTAGGCATCCTGTGCGAGCGCTTCGGACAGGTCGGTCGTCGGGTAGACCTTGCTGCGGTGGGTGACGCCCAGCCGCGAGCGCAGCGTGCCCATGGCCAGCTTTGCGTTGTGCTCGATGTTCAGGCCGGCCTGGACCTTGGGCGTGTTGGTGAACTTCTTCTGGTCGGCCACGTTGACGCCGCGGTCGATGTATTCGTCGTACTTGGCGTCCAGCGTGGCCAGGTTGCCGCTGATGCGCCAGGCGGGGGTCGGCATCCACAGGAACTCGACCTCGGCGCCCTGCACGGTCGCCTTGCCGGCATTGGTGAAGTCGCCGAAGAAGCCGGGCTGGCCGTTGGCCTGGGTGTAGCTCGTGAATACCGAGAGCTGCACGTTCTTGTACTTGTTGTGGAACACGGCCGTGTTCAGCTCCAGGCGGCCGCCGTCCAGGATCATCTTGGCGCCCAGTTCCAGCGAGTCGAGCTTCTCGTCGGCGAAGGGCCTGCCCGACGACGGGAAGGCCACGGTGTTGGCGCGGATGTTGTAGCCGCCGCTCTTGAAGCCGCGCGAGGCTGTCGTGTAGAGCTTGATCTCCTTGCTGGCCCTGTATTCAAGGGACAGGCGCGGTGAGGTGTTGCTGACCGAGAGGCTCTTGTCGAAATTGGCCGGCACGGCGATGGGCGTGCCGCTGAACTGATCGTTGGCGAAGGCCTGGTTCAGCACGACGGCGCGCTTGTCCTCCTTGGTGTAGCGCAGTCCCGTGCTGACGCTGAAGGCCGGGCTCAGGCGCCAGCTCCAGTCGCCGAAGACGGCCTTGCCCTCGGTGTAGACCAGGCCGTTGGTCGTGCCGAATGAGAGGTTGAAGAAATTGTTGCGCACCGTGCCGCCGGCGCGTCCGTCGAAGTAATAGACACCGACAACGCCCGAGCTGTTCTGGCCTTCGTAGATGGCCTGCAGCTCATGGCTCTGCGAGCTGTCGTGGTACTCGGCGCGCACGTCGGCTGTTCTGTTGGGCAGGCCGTCGAAGTCGATGGAGGTGCTGGTGTCAGAAGCGCGATGCGCCAGGATGTACTTCAGGCTCCAGGCCTCGCTGGCGCCCCAGTTCAACGTCAGTGATTCGCCCTCGCTGCTGGTGCCGTTGGCATTGGGCATGCCTGTCGCGATGTCGTAGCGGCCCGGGGTGGGCGGTGTCTTGGCGGGGTCGAAGGCGCTGACGTTCAGGCGCTGGAAGCCGCGCATGTGCGAGTCGTCGCGTGTGCGGTCCACCGAAACCTGGGCGTTGAAGCTCGAGCCCGTCGGGAACCAACCCAGGGACACGCGGCCGCTGGTCGTGGCCTGGTCGCTGACGGGGCTGCCGTCGGTCAGGTTCTTGCCGTAGCCCTCGCGGTTCAGGCTGGCGCCGGCGACACGGAAACGGATCTGGCCGTCATTGACGGCCGTGCCCACGCCGCCCTTGGCCGTCACCTGGCCGTAGTTGCCGACCGCCAGCGTCACCGAGCCTTCGGTCGTCGTGGGGAGCGGCTTGGACACGTACTTCACCGCGCCGCCAATCGTGTTCTTGCCGTACAGCGTGCCCTGCGGGCCGCGCAGCACCTCCACGCGCTGCACGTCGTACACATCCAGCAGCGCGCCCTGCGGTCGGGCGATGTAGACGTCGTCGAAATAGATGCCCACGCCGGGGTCCACACCCCACAGCGGGTCGGCCTGGCCGACGCCGCGGATGAAGGTCGTGATGGTCGTGTTGCTGCCGCGTGCGGCGTAGATGGTCAGGTTGGGCACCTGGCCCTGCAGGTCGCCTAGATCCTTGATGGCCAGCTTGTCGAGTTGGTCGGCGGTCAGCGCCGTGACCGCCACCGGCACGTCCTGCAGCGACTCCTCCCGCTTGCGCGCCGTGACCTTGACGACCTCCAGCGTCGTCACCGCCGGCTCGACTGCGCTTTGTGCGGCTGCCGGCAGAGCGATCGTGGCGCCCAGCGTGGCGAGGATGGCGAAATGCAGCGGCGAGGGCGCCGGCAGGCGTCGGGTCATGGCTTGTCTCCTGGTTGTTGTGTTCGGAACCAGGAGAGAAAGCGCAAAAGCCATGCCCGCGCCAAGTCGGGGCGAGTTACAGGCAAACCCTTGCGAGCTAACCCGCGAATTTGCCGTCCGTGGCGCTGAGGCCGTCCGGATTCCAGTCGTTTGCCGGCGCGGACGGTGTCCATTTTGCAGACAACGACCCTTGGGGCTGCAAGGGACCAAACCCGCAGCTATCCTGCGCCGCTTGCCCCAAATCCCTCGGAGACGATCCATGCTCAAACGCCTGCTTCCCGCAGCCATCGCCATTGGTTTCAGTGCCACCACAGCCTTCGCCGCCGGCCCGCAGCTCAAGGGCCAGGCGCCGGGCTGGTACCGCATGCAGCTTGGCGATTTCGAGGTCACGGCCCTGTCCGACGGCACGCTGGACCTGCCCGTCGACAAGCTGCTGCAGCAGCCGGTGCCCAACACGGTCAAGGCCCTGCAGCACGCCTACCTCGGCGTGCCGCTGGAGACATCCTTCAACGCCTACCTGATCAACACCGGGGCCAAGATCGTCCTCGTCGATACCGGTGCCGCTGGCCTGTACGGCCCGACGTTGGGCCGGGTATTGGCCAACCTCAAGGCTGCGGGCTATGCGCCGGAGCAGGTCGACGAAGTGGTCATCACGCATATGCACGGCGACCACATCGGCGGCACGGCTGTCGACGGCAAGGCCAACTTTCCCAACGCGACGCTGCGCGTGGACAAGCGCGACGCCGACTTCTGGCTGGCACCCGAACAGGTCGCCAAGGGCGACGGTGCCAAGGCCATCGCGGCCAACGTGAAGGCGTATGCCGACGCGGGCCGCTTCAAGCCCTTCGACGGCAGTGCCGGTGGCGTCGAGATCGTCCCCGGCGTGAAGGCCTACCCGGCCTACGGCCACACGCCCGGCCACAGCAACTATGTCGCCGAGAGCAAGGGCCAGAAGATCATGTTCTGGGGCGACCTGATGCACGTCGCCGCGGTGCAGTTCCCCGAACCGGCCGTGACCATGAGCTTCGACTCCGACCCCAAGGCCGCCGCGCCCGCCCGCGAGAAGGCCTATGCGGCTGCGGCCAAAGACGGCTACTACGTGGCGGTCACGCACGTGTCATTCCCCGGCATCGGCAAGCTGCGCGCCGACGGCAAGGGCTATGACTGGCTGCCGGTGAACTACTCGGCAAATCGTTAGAGCCTGCACCAGCACCGGCGCGCGGGTCAGGTAGTTCTCGCGCCAGCCGGCGGCCCCTCGATCGCGAGCCAGGCCAGCCGCGCCGCATCTCTGGCGGCCAGCGGCTGCTGCAACCCGCCCAACTCCACGCGCTGCGCCGCGTCGGCCAGACGCCGCAGGACTCGATCAGGGCAGGCGCGCGACATGAGCCGCATGGTGCCCCAAATGAAACGGCTTGCGGCCTCAGCGAGGGTGGCGGCGCTTCCCAACGAAGCCCGCCAGCACCAGCAGGCCGGCCGCCATCAGCGCAGGCGACGGCAGCTCGGGCACCGGGGCCGACCAGGCGCTCAGGTAATTGAAGCCCGACGATGACATGACCTGCAGGTCGGCCAGCGCGAGCGGGTTGCCGGCGGCATCGAGGGCCCCTTGGATACCGTTCCAGGCGAAGGTGTGACTGAAGTCGGCGTAGGAGTTTCCCTCGGCATATAGCGCGGCGAAGCCACAACCGCGGCAACTCACGCCACCCTGCGCCGAGGCGCCCACCGAGGCCTCCATGGTCAGCACCGTCGGCACGCCGTTGCCGACCGTCGCCACGAAGCTCCTGAGGCCAGTAGCCACCGCGCTGCGGTCGATCAGGCCGTTGCTGTTGTATTCGCTTTCGCTGCGGCCGTCGGAGAGGTTGCCCAGCGAGACATGCCAGCGCATGTCGGTGACCGTGCCGTAGCCCGACAGGCCCTGGGCGAACTGGCCCATGCTGGAGATGCTGCCGGTGACATTGATCCCGAAGGTCAAGGTCAGCGGTGCGCCGACCGCCAGCCCGGGCACGGAGAAGGTCAGGCCGTCGCTGAAGCTGGCACCGGCGTAAGCGGTGCCGCGGCCGAGGATGCGCGCAAACCAGGCGTCGCCGGGCGACAGGAACAGCCCGTTGCCGGTGCCGGTGGCCTGCAGTTGAATGCCCCCCGCCGCCACCTGCGCCCAGCTGCTGGCGCCCCCGCCGGCATCGGCCGTACCCACCTGGGCATGTCTGCCGACGCCGACGCTGGCAGTGGCCGTTCCGCTGGCCCGCGTGTCGCGCTGCTGGTCGCTCGACCCCAACACGACCGGGGCGAGTTCGTTGACCGAGGCCTGGCCCAGCGCTTGGGCGTTGACCTCGGCGGTGGCGGTGTAGGCGGCCAGGCAGGCCGGTGCGAGTCCGATGCTCAACGTGAGCGCGGCAACCCAGGGCAGGACACGGTTCATGAAAGGCTCCAGCCAGGTGAGGAGAAAGCCAGTCTAGCCGCGGCAGCGTCAGCGGAGCGTTATGCGGCGCGGCCGGCGGCCACCCGTTCAGGTACCCAGCAGCTCGCCGATGGGCTGCAGCCCCTCCACCCGGTCGCACACCGCCTTGACGCTGGCCAGGATGGGCACGGCGAGCAGCAGGCCCCACACGCCCCACAGCCAGCCGAAGGCCAGCACGCCGATGAACACGACGACCGCGTTCATGCGGCTGCTGCGGCTGCTCAAATACGGCATCAGCAGATTGCCCGACAGCGTGTGCACGCCCAGCGCGATGCCCGACACCAGCAGCGCCATGTCCATGTTGCCGAACTGCACGAAGCTCATCAGGCCCGCGCTGGTGGTCAGCACGGCGGCGCCGAGGTAGGGCACGAAGTCCAGCACGAAGGCCACCACGCCCCAGACGGCCGCGTGCTCCAGGCCCACGAGCAGGAAGGCCAGCCAGATGGTCAGGCCCACCACGGCGCTGGTGAATACCTGCACCAGCAGGTAGCGCTGGATCTGCGCACCGATCTCGTCCAGGGTCTGGACCGTCAGGCGCCGTTTGGCGAATGTCGGGCCGGCCAGGTGCACCAGCTTGCGCCGGAAGGTGTCGCCCGATGCCAGCAGGAAGAAGGCGATGAACACCACCACCATGACCGCGCCCACCGAGGCCAGCAGGCCCAGCGTGCCGGTCCAGAGATAGTCATGCAGGTTGAAACGCGGCCGCTCGACGACGACGCGTGTGACGCCGCGCGAGCTTGCTGTTGCCGGTCCCGGCGCGCCGGCCTCGGCCGCCTGCTCCAGCTGGGTGGCCGCCTTCTGCATCTGGACCAGGGCACTGCTCGATCCGGGCCGGTGGGCCGCCACGGCCGCGCGCACTTTCTCGGTGGCTGCGGGCAGTGATTCGAGCAGCTTGCCGGCGTCGTCGGAGAGCGCATACCCCGTCCAACCAACAGCGCCCACCAGGCTCAGCAGCAGCATGGCTGCGGCCACCGCGCGCGGCAGCCGCAGCCGCTGGAGCTGTTCGACCACCGGCGCCAGTGCATAGCTCAACATCAGGCCGAGCAGCAACGGCACGAAGACCGCAGCGGCCACATGCAGGGTGAACAGCACGGCCACCAGCGCCAGCAGCGCCAGCGAGAAGCTGCGCACGTCCACCGGCATGTGCAGGCGCAACGGTTCGCTGGTGGGCGGTGCAGGGTCGGTGCTGTTGGGAAGGGCGCTCATGACGGAGCAGCGTACGCGCTGTTACACCCACCCGTGCTCGCTCTTGCACGCTTCACGGCGCCGTCCGACACGGGGGCGTTGTGGCGGCCGACAAGGCGTTGCGGCGCTGGTGGCCGACCCTGTGACATGCGCCTTTTTACCCAACAGTTTGCGCGCCAGACCGCCCGCGTGCTGCACAACCCCTGGGGCTTCGCCTGGCAGACGCTCAAATCCTTCCGCGCCAACCAGGGCCTGCTGCTGGCCGGTGCGGTGGCCTATTACGCGCTGCTGTCCATCGTGCCGCTGATGATCCTCAGCGTCATCGCGCTGTCGCACTGGGTCGACCCCGCGCGGCTGCTGCAGACGGTGGGCCGCTACCTGGAATGGCTGGTGCCGGGGCAGTCGGCCGCCGTGGTGGCCGAGCTGGCGCGCTTCCTGGCCCACCGCGAGGTGATGGGCTGGGTGCTGCTGGTCAGCATGCTGTTCTTCAGCTCGCTGGCCTTCTCCGTGCTGGAGAGCGCAATGTCGGCCATCTTTCATCACCGGCGCAAGCTCAACCAGCGGCATTTCCTGATCTCGGCGCTGATCCCCTATGTCTATATCCTCTGCCTGAGCGTGGGCCTGCTGCTGGTGACGCTAGTGGCCGGCCGCTTCCAGGCCCTGGGTCAGCGCGAGGTGGAGCTCCTGGGCTTCAGCTGGTCGCTGGACGGGGTGTCCGGCGTCATGCTTTATCTGCTGGGGTTTGCCGGCGAGGTTTTCGTGCTGGCCTCGGTCTACATGGTCATGCCGGGCGGGCGGCCGTCGCTGCCGTTGGCGCTGATCGGTGCACTGGCCGCCGCCCTGCTGTGGGAGCTGTCGCGCCATGTGCTGGTCTGGTACTTCGGCACGCTGTCGCAGATCGGCACCGTCTACGGCTCCCTGACCACGGCCATCGCCGTGCTGTTGAGCCTGGAGGTCGCGGCCACGCTGCTGCTGTATGGAGCCCAGGTCATTGCGGAGTTCGAGCGGCTGGGCGAGACCTGATCATCCTTGCGATGGTGGTCAGGTTGATGACCGCAATAACCACCTCCAGCGCCGTGCCGCCGATGGAGCCTGCGATCAGGTTGTTGGCGATCCACAGCCCGGTGCCACACAGCATCAGCAGCCGCATCGGAATGCCCTGCAGCGTGAAGAGGGCAATCGTGCCCAGGCAGGACGCCGTCAGCGGCAGCCAGTCGCTGGGCCTGTGGGCCAGGCCCAAGCCAAAACCGAGGTTGGCCGCCACGATGACGACGGCCACCCACACCGAACGCGTATGCAGCGACAACAGCGAACGCAGCATGGACAGAGATGAACTCACCACCGCCGTCGGGTTGCCCAGCAGCGCGAAGTGGGCGACATAGGCAATGCACTCGCCCGTCATGAACCACTTGAAGCGGCGGTCATCGGTCTGCAAGAAGCAGCCGACGCCGAGCACAAAGGCGACATAGCCGAAGAGTTGAGCGGGCGAGAACCAGTCGGCGATGGGCATGCGGGCGGGGACGCGGAGGTCGTCGACCCCCCGAGAACTAGGGAGGCGCGGCGGTGGGCCGGAGATTGTCCCGCTGACGCCAGGAAAGCCCATCTTCGTGCATGGCAGGGCGCATTCCAGGCGGTTATGCCGCCCGCTTGAATTGGCAGGGCATTGCCGGACTAACCCGCTGGTCGCTGCACAGTGGTTTTGCAGACCATGCGACCCGCCCTCAGTTCACGCGACGCCGTCGCCCCGCCCATGACCAAGAAGACGCTGCTTGCCGGCCTGGCAATAACTGGTTTGCTGATCGGTGCAACGGCCCGCGCCGAATTGCAGCCGCGTGCCAACGGCGCCATGGTCTACGACACGCAGACCAACCTGACCTGGCTGGCCGATGCCACCACCGGCGGGCTGCGCACGCAGGCCGACGCGCTGCAATGGGCGGCTTCCTTGAGCTTTGGCGGCTTCGACGACTGGCGCCTGCCGGTGGTGGCGCCGGTCAATGGCAGCGCGCTGCAGCTGGACTATTCAGAGGACGGCTCCACCGACATCGGCATCAACAACAACGGTGCAAACAGCGAGCTGGGCCACCTCTTCTACGCCAGCCTGGGCAACACGGCCGCCGGGCCCACGCAGACCGGCTCGTTCAGCGGCCTCGTCGATCCGAACAGCCCGGTCGGGCCGGTGTTCTGGACGGGCACGGCCTCCGAACCCGGCTGGGCCTTGAGCTTCTTCATGGGCATGGGTCTGCAGGACCAGCTCGCCACCGACACCCTGGCCCAGGCCTGGGCGGTGCGCGTCGGCGACGTGGCCGCGGTGCCCGAGCCCGCCAGCGTGCTGCTGATGCTCGCCGGCCTGCTGGCCATCGCGGCACGCCGCCGTCAGGGCTGAGGAGGCCGCCATGAAAGCACTTGCTCTCTTCGCCCTGTGTCTTGGCCTGGCCACCACGGCCCATGCCGGCTACACGCCCACGCCCAACGACTGGGCCTGCACCAACAAGGTCGGTGGCACCTGGACCCATGGCCGCGCCCCTTCGGGCTGCGACGCCAACGCCTTCGGTCCCGACAGCTTCGTGCGCGGCAACTACACCGGCACCATCTTCAATGACGCGTCAGCCAACCTCGTCGACGAGCGCAAGCGCTACATGCAGGCCATGTACCCGGTCATCCGCGACGCCAGCGACCGCTACCTGCGCTCGCGCAAGCCGGCGGTGTCGGCGCGCGAGCTGGAAGCCTTCCAGCGCGGCACCTACGCAACGCTGCGCCAGGAGACCTTCTGGTCGCACTACCGCGACGCGCAGACCGCCGCCGGCCAGCCCTATGCGCTGAAGATGATGCGCGGCGACAGCGGCCACGGCCACGGAATGATGCAGGTCGACGACCGCTATCACTTCGTCCAGCTCCAGGAAGGCAAGGGCTGGAACATGATGCAGAACTTCACCTACGCGATCGACATCTACTACGCGGCGTGGGAGGCCGCACCGGCTTCCTGCATGGGTGGCGTGACGACGCCGACGGGCACGACGGCACAGGTCGACGAGTACTGGCGCGGCCGCGCGCGCTCGGCCTGGTCGGCCTACAACGGCGGCCCCACCAAGGTCTGCCGCTGGCAGAACGGGTCGGATGTCAACGTGGCCAAGGACAACGGCTACCGCGATAACTACGACGCGAAGCTCTGGCTGGTCGACATCACCGACCTCAGCAAGGCCGCCGGCATCGACGTGGCCTGCCTGATGGACAACGGCCCCAGCTGCCCCGTGCCGGTGGGCGGCAACGTCGAGCCCGGCAAGCTACTGCAGGTCGGCGCCGCCGCCTGCGTGCTGGCCGGCAACAACACGCTTGAGTGCGTGGACGACGTGCGCGACGCCGCCTGCCTGGCCGGCCGAGCCAGCTTCGACGAAGGCAGCATCACGCAGGTGTATGTCGCGCAGACGGCCAGCTACGCCCGCATCGACCACAACCGCCACCAGCTCTGCCGCGCCCAGGTGCCCGGCCTGCAGTCGCTGGCCAGCGCGATCGCCACGCTGCAGCCGCTGGACCTGCGCTCGGCGCCGGGCGGCATGGTGCTGGGCCAGGCGGCGGCGGGCACCTACCAGGTGCTGGACTTCATGGTCAGCGGCGCGCAGCAGCAGAAGCGCCTGTATCGCATCCGTGCCGACATCAATGGCGCGCTGACCGATGGCTGGGTCGACGCAGGAGATGCCGGCACGCATGCCACGCTGGCGGTAGGTGCCGCGCCAGCCGGCCCCGGCGCCATCGCCTATGCGGGCGACTGGGTCAAGGTCGTGCCCAACCTCAACATGCGCGCCACACCGGGCGGCGCCCTGCTCGTCGCCATCCCGGCCAACACCGCCGTGCAGGTCAAGGAGGTGTTCGGCACCGCGTCGGCCAACAACCTCTACTACCGCGTCGAGTACACGCACAACGACGGCGTGCTGCGCGAGGGCTGGATCTTTGCCGGCAACCTCTACCCGGCGTCCACGCTGGCCAGTTGGGCGCTGCCGACCGCTACGCCGTCGGCACAGAAGCACGCCCATTGCCCCAATGGCACGCGCTACGACAACCATCTGCGCCAGTGCATGAGCACCAGCTCCACCTACGGCCCCTTCACGGCCGCAGCGGTGCAGGCCTGCGTGGATGGCGCAGGCGGCGCGGTCTGCACGGCCAACCGTGCGACGGTCGTCGACGGCGTGGCGCTGGCGATGCCGATCTGGAGCAAGGCTCTGGCCGCCGCAGCCGCCGGCAATGGCGACTGCCCGCGGGGCGCGGCGCGCTCCATGGCGCACCGCTTCCATTGCACCGAGACCGTGACCCGCAACGGCGCCGCCGAGACCGACGTCTACGGCCCCTTCGGCACGGCCCTCGTCAACGCCTGCCTGGTGCGTTCCGGCAACGCCGCCTATTGCCGGACCAACCGCTGGCCGGCCGCGGCCTTCCTCGCGCTGCAGCCCTGAGTGGCGATGAAGGCACTGCTTGCGCTGGCCGCCGCCGCGGCCGTGGTGGCCGGGCTGTGGTGGACGCAGCGGGGCGACGCCGTGCCGGTCGCCGCCACCGCCCGGCCCGCTTCGCCTGGGGCGCTGGCGCAAGCCCCTTCCGCCAGCGCCTCGTCGCCAGCCGGGCCGCTGCCGGCTGCCACAGCCGCTGTCGAGCCCGCCGCGGTTGCATCGCTCGGCAGCGCGCCGCCGGCGCAGGCGCTGCGCACCTTGATTCGCTGCCACGCCGCCGACAGCTGCCGCCTGACCCGCGGCGAAGGCCTGGACGAGCACTTCGAGGTAGTGCGCCTGCTGCTGGAGCAGCTGGACCGCCTCACCGCCCATGGCAGCCCCGCCGACCAGGCCGCGTGGGCGCGCGAGCTGCTGGCCTTCCCCGACGGCCATGTGCAAGCCGCGGCCCTGGCGATGGCCGCCCGGCTGCCCCCGTCGGCCGAGACGGCGGCGGCGGCCGTCTCGGCACTGAGCCGCACCTATGACGCCGTGCTGCTTGCCAAGGCCTATCCGGTCCTGCAGCAGTGGCAGCAGCTCGGCCTGTCCAGCGGCTACGACGACATGTTCGTCGGCCTCGTCCACACCGGCGGCTGGCAGGCCGCGCAGTCGGTGGCCGAGAACGTCGGACCCTTCCTGAACGCCGGCAACGTGGGGCGCTTCGAGCAAGTGGCGCGGCAGCTGCAGCCCGGTACCCGCCAGCAGGCGCTGCTGCGCTCGCTGCGCGACTATCAGCTGCAGCATGCGGGTGGCTGAGCGAACCCGTCGTCGTTGACGCGCTGGCCGCTGCGCTGAGCGACACACCCGAAGTCGCCACTGCCGCCGCCCAGTCCCTCACGGAGCTGAAGGACCCGCGCTCCGGCGAACGTCTGCTAGCCCATGCCGCCTCGCCCCGCCTCCACGCTCGGCAAGCTGCGCGCCACGGCCGCCGCCACCGCGCTGCGCGAGGCCATGGCCGACGACTACTGGCAGGTCCGCCTGCGCGCCGCCCGTGCACTCGGCCGCATCGGCGACGTGCGAGCCGTACCCGAGCTGAGCGAGGCCCTCATCCACCCCGCCGGCAACTTGCGCAAGGAAGCGGCCATCGCGCTGGGCGACATCGGCGACGTGACTGCCGTTCCCGCCCTGCAAGCCGCCGCTGCCGACCCCGACCCGGAAGTCCGCAAGGCGGTGCGCCTGTCGCTGCAACGCCTGGGCGCACCGGCCGGGGTGGACCGATGAGTGATTTCCCGCAAGCCGTCGAGCTGACGCCCGCCGCGCTGAACCTGCGCTGGCCCGACGGCGCGGCCGAGCTGCCAGCCGCCCGGCTGCGCGCCGTCTGCCGCTGCGGCGGCTGCCGTGCTCGCGCCGAGCGCGGCGAGCCCGCACCCGCACCGGCCGAGCTGGTCGATGCCGTGCCGGTGGGCCGCTACGCCCTGAACCTCATCTTCAGCGACGGCCACGACCGCGGCATCTACCCCTGGACCTGGCTGAGGGAGCTGGGGCCTGTCAACGCCGCGACGTAGGAACCCGTCCGCCGCGGAAGGCGGCCCCGTCCGACAGTCCCTGCGCGCCGCAATTCCATACTCGGACCATGCGTTTTGAAGACTATTACCGGATCATGGGTGTCGCCGCCGATGCCGATGCGGCTGCCATCAAGCAGGCCTACCGGCGTCAGGCGCGGCTGCTTCACCCCGACGTGAACCAGTCCGCCGATGCGCATGCGTCCATGGCCCGCATCAACGAGGCCTACGACGTGCTGGCCGACCCGCAGCGCCGCGTCGCCTATGACGGCGTGCGCCGGCGCCATCAGGCGCTGCAGCAGGCGACCACTGGCGCCGGCAAACCCGCCGAGCCCGAGCTCCCCAGCGACTGGCAGCAGGGCTTCACCTATGAAGGCGGAGCGACCGCGGGGCGCGCTGGCCAGGGCTTCAGCGACTTCTTCACCAGCATGTTCGGCCGCGATGCCAAGCCCGAGCCGCCGGACGCCAAGCCCGAACGCGGGACCGATGAGCACGTCAAGCTGGTCATCGACGCCTCAGACGCCATCGACGGCGCCGTGCGCTCGGTCAACGTGCGTGGCCTGGCGCCGGACGAGCAGGGCCACCGTGCCGTCGTCGTGCGCAACGTGCAGGTCCGCATCCCCAAGGGCATACGCGCGGGCCAGCACATCCGCCTGCCGGCACAGGGCTCGGCGGGCCGTGGCGGCGGCGCGAGCGGCGACCTGTACCTGGAGATCCAGTTCAAGGACGTCGCCCGTGAGAAGAGCCGTGACGTACATGAACAGCTGCCGCTGACGCCCTGGGAGGCCGCGCTGGGCGGCGACGTGAGCGCCGCCACGCCTGCCGGCACGGTCAGCGTGACCGTGCCACCGGACACACCGCATGGCAAGCGCCTGCGCTTGAAGGGCCGCGGTCTGGCAGGTGAGCCGGCAGGCGACATGGTGTTGGAGGTCGAGGTCGTGCTGCCGCCCTCCACGCTGCCGGGCGCGCGTGCCGCCTACGAGGTCATGGCCGCTGCCGTCGGTCGTGACTTCCACCCCCGCGCAGAAGGCGAGCCATGAACGACGGTGATGTGCTGGTCGGCGTGGTCATCGACGAGCAGACGCTGACGCTCGAAGAGCTGGCCTGCGCCTGCGGCGTCAGCGTCGACTGGCTGAGCCAGCGGCTGGATGCCGGCCTGCTGGGCTGCCACAGTGGCGACGGCGAAAGCCGGCGCTTCGCCAGCCCGCATCTGCACCGCGCCGGCCGGCTGCTGGCCGTCGAACAGGACTTCGACGCCAACCAGGAACTCGCGGCGCTGGTGGTGGACCTGATCGACGAGATCCACCGGCTCAGGGCGGGCGGATAGAACGATCAATCCTCCTGCGACGGGAACAGTTCCGTCCGGCCGTCGGCATGCCGTGCGAAGCGGCCGGCCTCGTCACCATGCACCGGCGCCGGGTCGCTCCAGGGCCAGCCGCCGAACTGGGTGCGGCGGTAGTCCTCGAAGGCCTGGTGCAGCTCCTGCTGCGTGTTCATGACGAAGGGGCCGTATTGGGCGACGGGCTCGCCGATGGGGCGGCCCTGCAGCATCAGCAACTCGGCTGCTGTTTCTCCGCCATTGACGAGCGTGACCGCGGCGCCGGCTCGCAGCTCGATCGCGTGCCGCGTGGCCACGGCATGGCCATCGACGGTGATCCGTGCGCCGGCAAAGAAGTAGAGCTTGCGGTGCGTGTCCGCGCCCGTCGCTGGCGGCAGCACCCACTGCGCACCCGGCGCCAGGCGCAGGGTCCAGATGGCCACGTCTGCCTGCTCGCGCGAGGCCCAGGAATCAGGCGGCGGCGCCAGCGGCTGGGTCACCCCGGCGGGCGTTGGCAGGGCACCGGCGATGCAGACGACGTCGGTCGCGTGCCCGGCATCGTCGACGAAGCGGTGCCGCGGGATCTCCTGCGACCAGAACATCGTGAAGTGCGGCGCCACCATCTTGCTGGCGGCCGGCAGGTTGAGCCAGATCTGGAACAGCTCCAGCGGGTTGGGCTTGTCCGTGTGCAGCAGCGGGAACATCTCCGCGTGCACGATGCCCTGGCCAGCGGTGAGCCACTGCACGTCGCCGCCCCCGAAGCGCGCGCCGGCGCCCAGCGAGTCGGCATGATCGATGCGACCCTGGCGCACGATGGTCACCGTCTCGAAGCCGCGATGCGGGTGGGCCGGGAAGCCGGGCACCTGCTGGCCGTGATACATGCTCCAGCCGGCCTGCCCCGAGAAGTCCGAGCCGATCTGGCGGCCCTTCAGCAGTGCTTCGTCCGGCCCGTAGCGGCCATTGCCGGGCGGGTAGGCGTCGTCGTGGTGGACGCAGAACAGGAAGGGGTCGAGCGTCTCCCAGGGCATGCCCAGGGGCGAGATGGAGATGATGGTGGGTGGCGAGGCGGCTGTGGTCATGGCGACATCCTGAAGAGGCGTCAGCCTAGCGTGTGTCGGGTGACCTTGCTGCGGATGCCCTTGTTGGGCAGCCTGTCGATTTCGGCCATGCCGGCAGGCTTCTCTACACTGGCGGTCGGCCACGCCGGCAGCCACCAGGCTTTCGATGCGGCCAACCGCTGGGGGTGTTGGCGCGACCGCAAGGCGCGCGCTGACTGAGAGAGTCCCTTTGAACCTGATTGAGGTAATCCTCGCGCAGGGAAGCACGTTCAGGGGCCCGCCGGCTTTCACTTTCTTGCGCCGGCATTGCGGCCCCGAACGCTTGCCGACCTGCCATCTGCATGAGTTGCACATGGCACATCCATCGTTCTCGCATTTGCGTCGTTTCCGGCTTTCGTTCCTGTCGCTGTCGCTCCTGGCCAGCGGCGCGGCGTGGGCGCAACAGGCACAACCTGCTCCGCAGCAGGCGCCATCCGCCGCCTCCACGCCGGCCACCACACCAGCCACCAGCCGGCACATGATTGCCGAGATCCAGGTCATCCCTCGGCCGGCCGGCACGGCGGACGACCGCTACAAGCATGTCGACGCCGCCATCGCCGTCATTCAGGCCTCCGGCCTGCACTACGAGGTACACGCCATGGGCACCGTCGTCGAAGGCCCGCCCGAGAAGATCTGGCCGCTGCTGCAAGCCGTCCACGAGGCCACCCTCGAAGCCGGCGCCGAGCGCACGCTGAGCATCATCAAGGTCTCCGGCGCGGCCCAGGCCGGCGGGCCTCGCGTCGACGACCTGGTTCGCAAGTTCCGCAAGTAAGGCAACCCGAGCGCGCGGTACCGCCGCGCGCTCGGAGGAGACGCCAGGGCGTGAGCCGGAACCCGTTCAGGCTCGCCAAGAACACCTGATTCGTGGCGTTAGCATCCGCTCCCGGAAGCACCCGGGAGGTGAATCGATGCTCAAAGGACTATTGGCTGCTGCGGTCATCGCGCTGCCCTTGGCCGTGCCAGCCCAGGAAGCCGCCAAACCTGCGCAGACCATCGCGCTCATCTCCACGCTCGGCGACCAACTCAGCATCGTCAAGCAGCGCGGCAAGCGCGCCAGCAGCATGGACGACTTCTCGCGCCGCACGGTGCAGGTGGATCCGCAGTTGCTGAACATGGCCGTGCTGCGCGGCCTGGACAGCGCCCTGGCCGCCGAGGAGCCCGCCTCGCGCCGCATCATGCTGCGCTGGAGCGCCAACCCCGGGCTCGCGGAGCAGCTGAAGAACGCCTCGTTCGAGGCCCGCGATGCGCTGGTGCTCGATGCCCTGCGCGAGCGCCTGGCCCAGATACCACGGCGCGTGGAGTGGGACCGCATCGAGGCCATCCTGCCGCGCTACGTCTGGGAGTCGCGCGAGGGCATGCCCAGCCGGCTCGGCGGCATCGGCATCTACGTCAAGCCCACCGGCAACCAGTGGGAGCTGCTCGACGAGGACGGCATCGATCGCAAGCAGGCCTACGCGGACCGGGACCAGACCACCATCAACCCGCGCACCGGCGAGCAGCAGAAAGACAAGGCCTACGTGGCCCCCTTCATCTCCTTCGAGCGGGTGACGTTGGATGCCAAGACCTTGGCCATCGTCGCGCGCAAGCCGCAGTTCACGCACACCAAGTACAGCGACCCGAAGTCCAACTCCATCGACGTGATCGAGCAGTTCTCGCCGGCCGAGATCGTGACGCAACTCAACCAGCTCGTGGAGCAGGCCGCCTACCGCTCGGTGCGCGGTTCGGTGGAGGTCGGCCCGGTCAAGCCAGTGTCAAGGGGCGCAGGCGAGTAAAACCGTATCGGGTTTCGGTATTGACGTGCTGCCGGGATCGGGCAGTGAAACGGCAGTCACCTCCCAAAAGCCACCTCTAGCGGGGCGGGCGTGAGGGCGGCGGCTATCGACCCAGAGCGGAAATCGACCGAGCCGAACTAGACCGCCCTAGAGCAGACGTTCAACGCTTCACTCAAGCGGCGCCGCCAGGCGTCCGCTTCCAGGAATGGTTAGGCGTCGCCCGATGGCTGCTGTTCAAAGCGCCGTGCATACGCGCGAAAACATAGCCAAATTGACAGGGGAACCGCCAGCCATGAAAGCAACTGGCACCAGAACAATCCGATGCCGAGGAACATCTGGATATTGACTCCGCCGACGTAACAGGGTTGCAAGCCCTTCAAGTTGCCTGAGCAGTCATAGTGACCGTATGCCCACTGCGCGAGCTGCCACCAACCGACGGTAGCGATAGCTGGTATCAGAGCGACAGCGTAGCGAAGCACAGTTCTCACGCGAGCACCTGATCGGCTGTGGGGTCGATGGACGGATCGAAATTGGCGGGAGGGAAGTTCATGGCTCGGCCCTGTCTGATGCTGCGCGGGGCATGCGCGAGCCGCATTTTCGGTGCGAGCAGGGTCGCAGCGGTTTTCTGGGCTGCCTGTAAGCGGCCTCGCACCGACGACCGGAGTTGGCCGGGATCCGCCGACTCGATTTGACCCCTGACGAAGGAGAGGACGGAGCCAAGCAAAGGCCCGCGGCTGGGCGTCCGTATCGAGCGCCCTGTTAGCCAGCACCGGCGAGGGCTCAATTGGCAAGCTGTTCCCAGCCTTCGGCATCGTCATCGGAGAAGCTACCACCGGTCGATCGACCGGTGGCCAACTCGACTTCGAATGGGACCCACTCGCTGTCTAGGGACCAAGCAAAGCCTGAGACACGCTCTGAATCGATGCGCAGCCTGTCGAAGCCGTCCCACGAGAGGCGTTTCGTGTGCCATCGAATGCCATCCGGCCCCAGGCGCACCAATGCAATGCCCTGTCTGGTGAAGACCCAACCGCCGGGGTTCTGCACTTCGAATGCGGAATCAATCACCGGTAGCACGTACTCGGCGGTCTTGCGCACGGGGTTCACTACCCAGAGGTCACCCGATGCAATCACCAATGCGTCACGCCCGTTCGGGTGCACATCGGCCATGTGAATGCCTGCCAATCCGGGCCTGAAATTGGCCACCCAGGGCCCGCTCTCCGTCACGAACTCCACGACGGTGCCCTCGCGCCCAGTAGTACCCCACTCCGCTGGGAATGCCGTTGGCAAGGGCCCGTATGGCGGAAGCCCGGGCAGAAGGTTCACATGGACAGTCATCTGGCTGGCGATCGTGTTGTCGGTGGTCCCTTGCCGCCCGGAACAGCATAGCCCGCGAGCACGCGGTTGGTGGATGCCTGCGACCGGTCGTTCGTGACCGACCGCTCCTGGCACGCAGGCGTCGCCCAAGCGGCGGATGGCCGCTCAAACCTTGAGCCGGCCATCCCCAATCACTTGCTCCCCTTCGCTGAATTCTCCTCGCTGGCCACAGCCTTCGCCGGCCACGCCCCACCCACGCTGAACGCAGCCCAGGCCCAGCCCACCCAGCGCAGCAGCGACACGGCCAGCCACAGCGCCCAGGCCAGCATGGCCGCGCGGTACAGCCACACCGGCGCACTCAGTACCCACGCACCGGCCGTGTGCTCGGTGAAGCGGTCGCTCGTCCAGTTCAGCAGCGTGCTGCTCGACCCCGGCCCGGCGACGAGTAGCTCCGGGTAGCCCAGCAGGCCGGTGCGCAGCACCTCCAGCAGCGCGCCCACGGCTGCCAGCGTCAGCAGTACGAGCAGGATCTGCACGGCGATGCGCATGCCGCGCCGGCCGAGCTGGCCCCAGCGGCGGCGGGCCTCCAGCGCGCCGAACCAGCCGGCCAGTACGGCCAGCGCGCTCAGCGACACCGGCGCCACGCCCAGCGCCAGCACTATCCAGGCCGGCCGGCCCATCAGCCCTGGCAAGCCGCGCGGCGCCAGCCAGGCCAGCACGAGGACGACGCCGAGGGCGCCCCAGATCAGCACGGCCGGCCCGATCAGCGGGCCGCCCACGGCGAGCACGATGCGGTCCTCGGGTACGTGCAATGTCAGCGCGTCATTGACGCCGGGCAGGCCCAGGGCGAGGCCCTCGTGGCGCCACAGCACCCCCATGCCGGCGGGCTCGCGCCAGTGGATGTCGACAATCTGCGGGCCCGGCGTCAGCGGCAGGCTGAGCACGTTGTCGCGTGGCTGCAGGGCCAGCTTCTGGCCATTGATCTGCACGTCCAGCAGTTCGGCGCCGGCCGGCAGCTTCAGCGCGTGCGTGCCGCCGAGGCTGGCGCGCAGGCGCATCGACAGCTCCACATCGCTGCTGCGCTCGCCGGGTTTGATGGTGGTGCGCACATCGTCCAGCGTCAACGTCTGGCCGCCCACGCCGGCGGGCTTGGCGATAGCCAGTTTCAGTGTCTCGCCGGGCCAGGGTCGCCATTCGGGCAGCCAGTCGCCGCCCTGCTGCAGCGCCGTCGCCGGCAGGCCGCTGGCGTCCACGTGCCATTGCGCCGATGCGGCCAGCGTCCAGCGCTCGACCTGATGGGGCTCCTTGCCTGCCACCAGCGTCAGCGCGTCGCCCGGTGGCAGGCTGCTGGCCACCTCGACGGTGTCCTCGCCGCCGAGCTGCAGGCTGGCCACGCCGCCGTCCACCGTCACGCGTGCGTCACTGACCGCCTCGCCCGGCAGCAGCGCCCAGCGCACGCGCAGCGGTGCCCGGCTCGCGGCCAGGCGCTCGATGCGCGTGTGCACCTGCCAGCGCAGGCCCAGCGTCAGGCGACGGTCCACGCGTACCAGCGGCGGCAGCGCGTCGCGCTGGGTGCCGGCGTCCTCGGCACGCCGGCTGCCGGCCACGGCCTCGCGGCTCAGCGTGATCGCGCCCGTGCTCTGGCCGTTCGGATCCAGGCCGGCCAGCGTCCAGCCCTTGAGTTCGGTCTGCAGCGTGCGCGGCGGCAGCGGCAGCGCGATGTCCAGGCCGCTGGCGCTGCCGACATCGGCGGCGAGCAAGACCTGGTGCACGCCGGCCGGCACGGCGATCAGCAGGCGGCCCTCGTCGTCGCGTCGCGTTGCGGCGGGCTGGCCGTCCAGCAGCACGCTGCCCGGCTGCCAGCCCGTGCCCTGGCCGGGCAGCGGCACGGCCACCAGCGCCAGCGCGTGGATATCGGCGCGCAGCTGCACCGCCGAGCCCGACGCACTGATGAGCAACCGCGCCAGCTCGGCGCAGCGCGGCAGGCAGTCGGGCGGCGCGGCGAGCTTGCCGCGCAGCGCCTGCAGCTGCTCGTCGCTGGGCCACGGTGCCGAGGTAGAAGCCTGGGCTTCGCTCGGTTGGGGCGCTAGCGCCAGCGCCAGCAACAGGGCTGCGGCCGCCACACCGCCGGCCCGCTGCAAGGATGGCAGGCGCGGCAGCTTCCAGCCCGCCACGGCGGCCAGCGCCAGCGCGAGCAGCGCCACGCCGGCGAGCTTGAGCAGCGCCGTCGCCCAGGGCGGCAGCAGCCACAGGTTCAGCGTCTCCTCGGGCGTGACAGGGCCGCTCCAGCTGAGCCGATGGGCGCGCCAGCTCCAGGTCGGCAGGCCAGGGCCGGTCTGCACGCGGGCGCCGGGGTCGACGCGGCTGAGGTCGCTGCTGGCGTACGCGTCCTTGCGGACCTTGCTGCCCGAGACGACGACAGACTCCAGCCGCTGTTCGGCAGCGGGCATTCTTCGATCAGGCGGCGCAGGGGCGGCCACCTGGAATTCGGGCGGCGGCACCACCTTCTCCTCGATGATCTGCACCTCGCTTGGTGCTGCCACCTCCTTGGCCATGCCCCAGGCCATGCCGTTGTGCTCCAGGCTCGGATAGATTGCCTGGCGCAGCTCGGCCACCGCGAACACCAGCAACACCAGCGCCAGCATGGCGGCCACCGCCAATTGGCCACGCGCGAACGCGGCCCGCGCCCGCCCCGCCGGCAGCACGCGCGCCAGCGCCGTCAGCGCCAGCAGGCCGAACCACAGCGCCGCCGGCGGGCTGCCGGGCGTGTGCCAGGTCAGCGCAAGCGCGGCGCCCAGCAGCAGGCCCGTGCGCCAGCCCAGCAGCCGGTAGGCGGCCAGCGCCGCCAGCAGCACGAAGAAGAAATCCCACAGCGTCCACATCGACACCCAGGCACCGTCGGCGCGGCTGGGGCCTTGCGCGTGCAGCAGGCGCCAGCCGGGCGGCAGCTGCAGCGTGGCGCTCAGGCTGTCCACGCTGGCGCTCCAGCCGCTGGCGGGCAGGGCGCCGTTGCGCGGCCAGCGGCTGTCGGCCTCGATGCGGGCGTTGCGCTGGCGCACTTCGAAGCCGGCGGGGCCGTCGGCGGCCAGGCGGGTGATGGGCTGGTCCTGCCCGCCCAGCGCCGCGCGGCCGAGCTGGCCGGGCGCGGGCATGGCCAGGCGCGAGCTGGCCGACAGCTGGCCCTCGAACCTGTCACTGGCCGTCAGGCCTTGGCCGTCGAAGTCCAGCCACAGCCGGCGCGCCAGCGTCAGCGTGTCGGGCGCGGGCTTGGCGTTGCCGCGCTGCAGCTCGGTCAGTTTCAGCGTCTCGCCGGGCTTCAAGCGAAAGGCCGGCAGCGCGCGCCAGGCCTCGGGCATCTCGACCTGGCGCGGGTCCACGCTGGCCGGGCCTTCGGGGCGGATCAGCCGCAGCGCGGGTTGGGCCTTGACGACCCAGACCTCTTCGTCCGCTGCCGTGCCGGGCAGCGTCAGCGCCTGCACCGGCGCGCTCAGCCGCGCGCGCAACTCGACATGCCAGTTGCCGGGCCGCGCCTGCACGACGAGGCGGCCGTCATCCGCCAGGCGGGCCGGCAACGGGCTGTCCAGCTGCATGGCGCGCAGTCCCGGCAGCAGGGCCAGCGGCAGCTCCACGGCGCGGGCACGGCCGGCCACGCGCAGCTCGAAGACGGTCGTCACCGTCAGCGGCAGGTCGTCGTCGACGAGACGCGTGGTCTGCACGCTGACGCTGTCGCTGGCCTCGGCCGGGCTGGCGACGGCGCGCAGCCACAGCCGGCCTTCGCCGTCCGGCGCGCGGGCCTGCGTGGCGCCATCGCTGGTCACGACGATGGCCGCCAGGCCGGCCGGCACGGCGAGGTTCTGCGGCATCTCCGTCCAGACGATGCGGCCTTCGACGACATGCACGCCCGGCGCCAGCCAGACGGCGGGGTGCTCGTCGGCCTCGACGACGGCCAGCGCCGTGCCGCCAGCCTTCACGTCTTGCGGCCACGCGCCGGCCTCGCCGGGCAGGGCCACGCGTGCCGGAGCGCCGAAGACCCGCACCTCCAGCCTGAACGTCGCGTCACGCGGCCCGGCACCGAGCTGCAGCCGGCCCGGCCAGACGCAGACGGCCGGCTCGGCGGCATCCATGGGTGTCGGGCAGCCCAGTGGCGGCTGGCCTTGCTGAGCCCAGGGCAGCCAGTCGCGCGTGGTGGCGGGCAGCTCGGCGGTGGTGAGCGGGGCGGCCTGGGCCGAGATGGCGGCGAGCGCCAGCAGCGCGGCGCGGATCGAACGTGCGAACGGAGCATTCGGCGGCATGAGCCCTCCCTGGGTTCAGGGCCGCATGCTCGCAGAAGTACCGGTGTGTTCGACCTAGGGTGTGCGAGGCCTTGGCCGCAGCATCATGGCCTGGTTGCGGGCGCGGCTCAGGGCTTCACCCGCACGATGCGGCCGTGTGCTTCCAGCACCAGATAGAGCAGCCCGTCCGGCCCCTCGCGCACGTCGCGCATGCGGCCGGCGTCGGGGAAGAGGCGTTCCTGCTCGGCGGGGCGGTTGTCGGCATCGAGCTTGACGCGTTCCAGGTGGCCGAACTTCAGCGAGCCGATGAAGAAGCTGTTCTGCCAGGCCGGGCCGTACTTGGCGCTCTTGAGCCGCACGAGGCCGGCGGGCGCGATGGACGGCACCCACTTCACGATGGGCTGCTCCATGCCGGCCTTGGCGGCGATGCCGTCGCCGATCTTGCCGCCGCCGTAGTTCTCGCCGTAGGTGATGACGGGCCAGCCGTAGTTGAGCTTGGGCGTGATGAGGTTGAGCTCGTCGCCTCCTTGCGGGCCATGCTCGTGTTCCCACAGCCGGCCTTGCGCGTCCAGCGTCAGGCCCTGCGAGTTGCGGTGGCCATAGCTCCAGATCTTCGGCAGGGCGCCGGGCGTGTTCACGAAGGGGTTGTCGGCCGGCACGCTGCCGTCCTTGCCCAGGCGCACGATCTTGCCGAGGTGGTTGTCCAGCGTTTGCGCGCTCTGCATGCCGCTGAAGCGCTCGCCCAGGCTCAGGAAGAGCTTGCCGTCCGGCGCCTCGGCGATGCGGCAGCCGAAGTGATGTTTGCTCTCGACCTTGGGCTTCTGGCTGAAGATGACCTTGACGTCGGTGAGGCGCTTGGCGTCTTCGCTGAGGCGCGCGCGCGCCAGGGCCGTGCTGTTGGTCTTGTTGGCACCCGGCTCGGCGTAGCAGAAGTAGATCGTGCGGTTGCGCGCGAAGTCGCTGTCCAGCTGCACGTCCAGCAGGCCGCCCTGGCCGACGGCGTCCACAGCCGGCACGCCCGCGATGGGGGCGCTGGGCTTGCCGCCGGGTTGGGCCGTGCGCATGGCGCCATCGCGTTCGGTGATGAGGAGCTGGCCGCCAGGCAGGAAGGCGACCGCCCAGGGGGTCTTGAGGCCTTCGACGACGGTTTCGAGTTCTGGGGCGGCCTGGGCGAGGGTGCAGCTCAGGGCCGCAACAAGGGGGACAAGGCGCTTGCTCATCGGCTCTGTGGGGCTGGAAGGAAAAGCACATCATCGCAGCGCCCCGCTCGCCTCGCTGCCCATGAATGGCATGCCCCGCCGGCACGCTGCTTGCCAGTCCTCCACTGTGAAGATGCAGCGCTATGCCAACCGCGAGGGTGACTCGGGCGTGGTGGCCTTTGCCACTGGCCCGGCGGGCATTGCCGTGCAGTTCATCAACGGCTCGATCTATGTCTACGACGTGGAGCACCCGGGGCGAAAGGCCGTATCGGACATGAAACGGCTGGCTCGCGCGGGCCGGGGCTTGTCGACCTACATCAGCCAGAACGTCCGCGACAACTACGCGAAGAAGCTGCGCTGAGCCGGGCTCACCGGCGGCGCATCACGACGAGCAGTCCGTCGACGGCTTCGTCGCTTTCCTTGCGGATGGCGCAACGTGTCGATGATTCGACGGTGAAGCCATGGGCGGCAGCCAGGCGCTGCAGATAGGGCAGCGAATGGGCGTAGCGCCGCTTGGTGCCGAGGGCGAAGTCACCGCTTTCGCAGGCCTCGACCGAGAAGGCGAACAACCCGCCCGCGCGCAGCGCGGCCGCGGTGGCGGCGAACACGGCTTCCAGGTCGCCGATGTAGACGAACACGTCGGCGGCAATGGCGATGTCGAAGCGCTGCGGCGGCCCCTGCAGCGCCGCGACGATGTCGCCCTGCACCAGTTCGTCATACAGGCCCAGCTCGCGCGCCTTGGCCAGCATCAGGCCGGACAGGTCCACGCCGGTCAGCCTTCGGCTCACCGGGCGCAGCAGCGGCCCGCACAGGCCGGTGCCGCAGCCGAGGTCGATGACCTCGCCACCGCTGGGTGGATCGGCGCGCTGCAGTTCCGCGACCAGCAACTCGGGTGTGCGGTAGCCGAGGGTCTTGACGAGGTGGTCGTCGAAGTTGTGGGCATACATGTCGAACAAGGCCTCGACATAGCCGGCGGGCGCCGTGGGCGGCGCGGGTTCGATGCCGAGAGCGGCCAGGGCATAGCGGATCTGGTCGACGTCCTTGCCCAAGGGCAGGGCCTGCTGGAAGGCTTCGATGGCTTGCGAGCGGCGGTGCAGGGTCAACAGGCATTCGGCGCGGCCGATCAGCGCCTCAGGGTAGCTGGGCTGCAGGGCCAGGGCGGCGTCGAAGCTGGCCAGCGCGTCGACGGGCCGCTCCAGCGCGCGCAGGCTGGTGCCGCGGTTGCGCAGCGCCTTGGCGTCTTCAGGACGCACCGCCAGTGCGCGCTCGAAGGCCTGCACGGCCTCCTGGTGGCGGCCCAGGCTGCCCAGGGTGTTGCCCAGGTTGTTCAGCGCCGGCGCGCTGCCGGGGCGCTGGGCCAGGGCACGGTGCAGCAGGTCCAGCGCCTCGTCGAAGCGGTCGGTCTGGCCGCAAATGACGCCCAGCAAGTGCAGCGCGTCGAAATGCCTCGGTGCCGTGCGCAGCACGCGGCGGTACAGCAGCTCGGCCTCGGTGAGTCGCCCTTGCTGGTGCAGGGCCAGGCCCTTATCGAAGTCGCTGGGCATCCGTCGTCCTTCAGTCATCCCACAAGCTGCTGACGAGGGTGAGGCCCACAGCGAACAGATCCACCGCCAGACCTGCGCCGGTGAGCCTGGCGTCGGCCGGCCAGACGTCGAGGCGCCCCGTGCGCGAGCGCTCGCGCGTCATCGCGACCAGGGCGTCTGCCACAGCGGTTGCGGGCGCAGCATGAGCGGATGGCGCCTTGGCGTAGTTCTGCAACGCCTTCTCCACGGCCTCCGGGTCCAGCAGCGACAGCGCCGAGCGGCAGTGCGAACAACTGTCTTCCTTGCGCAGGTCCACCGGCGCGCCGCAGTTGCTGCAATTGATGACGCCAACCTTTTTGGCGATGTCGGCGATCTCGGGCTTGGTGAGCTGGCGCACGAAGCCCTTCTCGATCATGAAGGACGAGAAGCTGCTGAAGCGGCCGTGGCGGTTGTCGCAGCGGTGGGTGATGTAGCGGCCGCTGCGGACGACGTCGAAGCCTTGTGCGAGGCCGCCGCGGCATTGCGGGCAGCGCAGCCGGCCGGCGAGCGGCGCATGCGGCGCGTCGCGGTGCCGGTGCATCTCCTTGAACATCGTGGCCACCGCGGCGGGCGCCAGCTTGAGGTTCTCCATGCTGTCGAACCAGATGCCCTGGCAGCCGAAGCAGAAGTCGATCTCCACCCGGCTGTCGTACTGGCCGGGCAGCTCATGCACCTGCATGGCGTCGTTGCAGGAGGGGCAGGGGCGGGACGAGGGCGTAGGCATCGTTGAAGTGAGTGGGATTGCCGCTGGCGCATTTTGGTGCCTGAGCTGGCGTCACTGACGCGGCCGCAGCGTGACTTGCAACCGAGGGATGTCGCCGTCTCGCTCGAACTGCTGCAATGCGCGCCTTTTGCTAGCCTCCCGGCCGACATCCATGTCCCAGCTTCGTCCGATCCGTCTCAGCGTCCTGCCGGCCGCGTTGTCCCTCACCCTGTTCGCGGGCGCCTGCGGCGCTGCGCCCATCCTCGAGGTCAATCCCGGCCTGTGGACGTCCGAAAGCGAGATCTGGATCAACGGCCAATCCATCAAGCCCGGGGTCCAGACGCTGCGGGCCAAGCTGCGCAGCCGCCTGACCGATGCGCAGAAGGCGGAGATGGACCGCCAGCAGGCCGCCGAGAAGCAGGCCTGCCTGAGCCCGCAGCAAGCGAAGATCGATCTGGCCGCCTATCTGGAGTCGGCCCTCAGCGGCAGCGGCCCCTGGAAATGCGAGCTGAACGCCACCAAGATGAACACCAGCGAGGCGACGGGCAAATACGTCTGCCGCACCGGCGGCGGCGGGCTGACGCAGGGCAGCTTCGCGGCCACCTATGGCCCGAGCAGCTACAGCATCGAACTCAAGGGTCGGGGTAATGCGGTCGATGGCCGCAACGGCAATGCGGTGGGCACCGAGGAGGTGGACCAGCGCATGCTGTCCACCGGGCGCTGGCTGGGCTCGTCCTGCTGACGAGCCTCAGCCGTCCAGCCTTTGCTGGAAMACCAGCCCCGCGTGCTCGCGCAGCGCGTGGAACTTGATCTTGGGCCAGTTGCTCTCGATGGCGCGCAGCTCGGGCGCGTACTCCACCAGCACCGTGGGCGCGTCGACCGCGTCATAGGCCATGCGGTGATCGTTGGCGTCGATGAAGCGCTTCAGCTCCGCCGGGTCGTCGCAGGTCACCCAGCGTGCCACCTGGAAGCGGCTCGGCATGATGCGGGCCTTGCAGCCGTATTCATGCTCCAGCCGGTGCGCGACGACTTCGAACTGCAGCTGGCCGACGGCGCCGAGCAACAGCACGCTGCCGGCAATGGGGCGAAACACCTGGATGGCGCCTTCTTCGCCAAGCTGCGTCAGGCCGGCACGCAACTGCTTGGTCTTCAATGGGTCAGCCACTTCGACGGCGCGGAACATTTCC
Source organism: Roseateles sp. P5_D6 (assembly GCF_054049415.1). Classification (NCBI taxonomy): domain Bacteria; kingdom Pseudomonadati; phylum Pseudomonadota; class Betaproteobacteria; order Burkholderiales; family Sphaerotilaceae; genus Roseateles; species Roseateles sp. P5_D6. The sequence goes on from NZ_JBFUMK010000006.1 coordinate 189,278, forward strand.
GGCGCGAAGAAGGGCAGGCCGGTGTATTGCAGCGCCTCGCCTTCGGTGATGGTGTCGCCCAGCTGCAGCACGCCGTGGTTGGGGATGCCGATGATGTCGCCCGCAAAGGCCTCGTCGAGCAACTCGCGGCGCTGGCTCAGGAACGACACGACGGTGTTGGGCCGCAGCTCCTTGCCCGAGCGCACGACCTTGAGCCGCATGCCGCGCTCGAAGTGACCCGAGGCCACGCGCAGGAAGGCGATGCGGTCGCGGTGGGCCGGGTCCATATTGGCCTGGATCTTGAACACGACGCCCGTGAACTTGGGCTCCTCAGGCTGCACGGTACGCTGCATGGCCACGCGCGAATCGGGTGCCGGGGCCAGCTCGACGAGGGCGTCCAGCACCTCCTGCACGCCGAAGTTGTTGACGGCCGAGCCGAAGAACATCGGCGTCTGCTTGCCGGTCAGGAACTCCTCGCGGTTGAACGCGGGGGCCGCCTCGCGCACCAGTTCGATCTCGCCTTTGGCCTGGTCGTACTGCATGCCGAAGCGCTCGGCATAGGCGGGGTTGTCCAGGCCTTCCAGCACTTCCTCGGTGCCGGCGGCGCGGTCCTCGCCGGGAGCGAACACGCGCATGCGTTGCTGGCGCAGGTCCATCACGCCGTGGAATTGCTTGCCCATGCCGACCGGCCACGTGAACGGCACGACCGTCATGCCCAGTTCGGCCTCGATCTCGTCCATCAGCGCCAGCGGGTCTTTCACCTCGCGGTCCATCTTGTTGACGAAGGTCAGGATGGGTGTGTTGCGGGCGCGGCAGACCTGCAGCAGGCGGCGCGTCTGCGGCTCGACACCGTTGGCCGCGTCGATGACCATCAGCGCCGCGTCCACGGCCGTCAGTACGCGGTAGGTGTCTTCCGAGAAGTCCTGGTGGCCCGGGGTGTCCAGCAGGTTGATGACGCAGTCGCGGTATTCCATCTGCATGACGGAGGACGCTACCGAGATGCCGCGCTGCTTTTCGATCTCCATCCAGTCCGACGTCGCATGCCGCGTGGCCTTGCGCGCCTTCACCGAGCCGGCGATCTGGATGGCGCCGGAGAACAGCAGCAGCTTCTCCGTCAGCGTGGTCTTGCCGGCGTCGGGGTGGCTGATGATGGCGAAGGTGCGGCGGCGGCGGACTTCCGTCTCGATGCGGCTGGCGGTGGTTTCGGACATGGAGTTCTGGAAGCAGGCTAGCCCGGGATTATCCGTGGGCCTCTTGCTTGAGACCCTCCCCAGCTACATGCCCTTGAACCGCCCCCGGTGCGCACGGCTCACAGGCAGCGCCTGGGCCAGCCCGCGCAGGTGCACCCACAGCTCGCCGTCGTCGCGCCGCTCGATGCGCTCGATGGCCCGCGCGTTGACCACCGAACCGCGGTGGATCTGCCAGAAAAGTTGCGGGTCCAGCTCCTTTTGCAGCTCGCCCAGCGAGGTGCGCAGCAGCAGCTGTTCACCGCCCTGGCTCAGCGCCCGCGTGTGGCGCAGCTCCGAGCGCAGCGCGGCGAGGTGGTCCACGTCCAGCAGCTTCATCGTGTTGCCGGTCCAGGCCTGCAGGAAGCGCAGATCCGACCGCTGGGGTTGAGCCGCCTGCAGCCGCTGTACCGTGGCCGCCAGCCGGGCGGGCGTGACGGGCTTGTGCAGGTAGTCCACCGCCGCGCGCTCGAAGGCAGCCAGCGCGTGCTCGGCATGCGCCGTGACGAAGACCAGGCGGGTGGCCGGCGGCGCGAGCTGGGCCAGGCCGAGGCCGTCGATGCCGGGCATGCGGATGTCGAGGAAGGCGATGTCGGGGCGCAGCTCGTCCAGCAGTCGGCGCGCCTCGGTGCCGTTGCGGGCCTGGGCGACGATCTCCAGCTCGGGCCAGGCCTCTCCCAGCAATTGCTGCAGCTCTTCGAGCAGCTGGGGTTCGTCGTCGGCGATCAGCGCAGTCGTCATGGCATCGGCAGGATGAGCGTGGCCTCGGTCAGGCCGTCAGCGTTGGTGGCGAGGCTCAGGCCGGCGCGGTCGCCGTGCAGGGCTTGCAGGCGCTGGCGCAGGTTGACCAGGGCCAGGCCGTGGCCTGCGGTCGCGTCTGCCGTCAGCGCGCAACCGTTGTTGATGACCTTGAGCCGCAACTGCCCGTCGGCCCGTTCGGCTTGCAACAGCACCTGCCCGCCGCTCTCGCTGGGCTCGATACCGTGCTGGATGGCGTTCTCCACCAGCGGCTGCAGCATCAGCGGTGGCAGGGGCAGGTCGTGCAGCTCGGGGTCGACCTCGACGCGGTAGCTCAGCCGCTCGCCCAGCCGCAGTGCCATGATGGCCAGGTAGTGCTCGACGATCTGGCACTCCTGGCCCAGCGTCGAGTCCTCGGCCTGGCGAACCCGCTCCAGCGTGGTCTCCAGCAGGCCGCTGACGGCGTCCAGCAGCGGCAGCGCGCGCTCCGAGCCCTGGCGCACGAAGCTGCGCAGCGTGGCCAGCGTATTGAACAGGAAATGCGGCTCGATCTGCGCCTGCAGCATCTGCAGCTCGGCGCGCAACCGGGCGCGCTCCTGTTCCACGCGCTGCACGGCGCGTTGGCGGCGCAGGCCTTGCAGCAGCGGCAGGCCCAGCAGCAGGGCGCAGAAGCTGAAGTGCAGCCAGGCACGGGTGATGCGGTCATTGCCGCTCAGCAGCTCGCGCGTCAGGCCCTGCTCGGCGGACCAACCGGACATCGCGCCCAGCAGCAGGGCCAGGAACAGCAGGCCAGGCAAGGCGCCGTGGTGCTCGGGCCGCATCCGCCGGGCAACCAGGCCGCACAGGCCATCGGTGATGGCGTGGCCCAGCCACAAGCCCAGGGACAGCGCCCAGGCGCCGTGATCGCGCAACCAGGGCGCCGCCAGTGCAAACAGCGCGACGCCGGCCAGCAGCGGGCCGGGCCGTTGCCAGCCCAGCCTTTCCTCTCTCAGGGCCTGGGCCAGCTCGCCGCCCAGCGTGCGCGCGGTGCGGTTCAAGGCGGGGTCAGGTTGCCGGCCTGGCGCGGCAACACCTGGATGGGGCCCTGGCCGGTCGTCGGCGTGCTGGCGGGCACGACGTCCAGCTGGAACTGCGTGGCCTGCAACTGGCCGGTGCCTTCCAGCAGGAAGCCGAAGCTCAGCGTCGTTGCGTCGGCGGGAATGTCCAGTACGACCTGCGCGGTCTGCCAGCCGAAGCTGCCGCGCAGCGGCCGGTCGTTCATGTTGTCGAACGCGGTGCCGGGCCGCTGGCCGCTGTCGGCGCGCATCCACAGGCCGGCCCACGCAGCGATCTGGTCGCCGTGGACCTGGGCGGTCAGGCGCACACGCTTGCCGGCATAGTCGGCGCTGCCGATCTGCTGCATCAGTGTCGAGAAGCCCTCGGTGTCTGGCTTGCACTCGATGTTGAAGACCTTGGCGCTAGGCGCGCCGTTGGCCGGCACCACCGAGCCTTCGCAGGTCTTGGCGCTGCCGGTCTGCAGCCAACCCGAAGGCAGGCCTGTGGGCTTGGCAAGGGCCGTGGCGAGCACGCCCACCCCGATGGCGGCAACGATGGCTGAGGCTTTCATCAATCAATCTCCCGTGACGGACACGAATCGGTCCGCACGCAGACTAGGTGGGTGAGGCCCGACTCGCCGGGCAAAGGGGGCGAACGGTCGCCGGGCGCGCGGCAAGGCGTCAAAAGTCGACATCAACGGATACCGCTCGTCCGGAAAACATGGAGCACGGATTGCCGCTGAATTATCGTGGGCGGGTTTTGCAAGACGAGAGCACGATGGATAAACAGGTTGACATGAAGCGGGTGCAGGAGCTGGTGGCCGACCTGCGCGAGCCCAACCAGGCGCATTACTTCGCCGACCTGCTGCTTTGCGCCGCCGTGGGGTGGGTGGCCTTGGTCGTCGCCGTGCTGCCGGGGGCGCCGCTGCTGCGCACGCTCGCCTTCGTCGCGGCGGTGCTGCTGCTCTACCGCACGCTGGCCTTCATCCACGAGATCTTCCACCAGCAGGGCATGAAGGCTTTTCGCCTGACCTGGCATGCGGTCTCCGGCGTGCCGCTGCTCATCCCCTTCATGCTCTATCTGCCCATCCACCAGGGCCACCACAACAAGGCGACCTATGGCACCCGTGAGGACGGCGAGTACGACCAGTTCCAGGGTCGCGCCGGCCTGGCCAGCGCCAAGCTGTTTGCGCTGAACTTCGCGCTGCCGCTGGCGCTGTGGGTGCGCTTCGCCGTCCTGACGCCGTTGGCCGCCGTGCTGCCGCCCATCCGCGAAAAGATGATCCCGGAGTTCGTCCACATGGCCCTGCGTATGCCGTTTCGTGCGCCGGCCATCAAGGAAAGCGCCCGCGCCGAGGCGATGGCGGTCGAGTGGTGGTGCTGCGCCTGGGGCTGGGCGCTGGTGGCCATCGGCGTCTTTGCGGGCTGGGTGTGGGTGGCGGCCTGGGCGCTGCTCGTCGTGCTGATTGCGACGCTGAACACCATCCGCGCGATGGGCGGCACGCATCTCTACGTCGAGGAGCTTGAAGGCCGCGATGCGCGCGGCCAGTTGCTGGACTCGCTGAACGTCGACTCCAACGGCCCGATCTCGGTGCTGCTCTGCCCCGTGGGCCTGCGCTTCCACGCGCTGCACCACGTGGCGCCCTACCTGCCCTATCACGCGCTGCCGACGGCCAACCGCCGGCTGATGGAGCAGCTGCCGGCCGACTCTGAATACCACCAGGTGAGGGTGGGCTCCGTCGCCGAGGGCATCGGCCGACTGCGGCAGGCGACGCGGGCGGTCAGGCCTGCGGCAGGAAAGGTTTGACGACGCCGAGCAGGCGCTCCACGTAGGCTTCCTTCTCGCCGACCGGCGCTGCGTAATGCAACGCGCTGCGCGCGGCGTCCAGCCCGGCGCGCGAGGCCATGACCCACGCGGCCAGGTATTGCGAGGCCAGGCAGCCGCCGGCCGTGGCGATGGGGCCGCGGGCATGAAAGGGCTCCTCGACGACGCGCACGCCGGCCTCGACGACCCAGGGCTTGGTGGTCGAGTCGGTGCAGGCGGGCATGTCCGCCAGCAGCCCGAGGCGGGCCATCAGCAGCGTGCCCGAGCACTGGCCGCCGATGAGCTGGCGCACCGGGTCGAGCTGCAGCCGGTCCAGCAGCGCGCTGTCGTTGGCGATGGTGCGGGTGTGGATGCCGCTGCCAAACAGCACGACGTCGGCCTCGTTGGCGAACTCCAGCGGCTGCTGGGCCGTGACGACCACGCCGTTCATCGACGTCACCTGCGCGTTCGGGCTGGTGATGGCGGCCGACCAGCCCTGGGCATAGAGCCGGTTGATCAGGCCCAGCGCGATGAAGCTGTCGAGCTCGTTGAAGCCGTCGAATGTGAGGACGGCGACTTTCATCACTCCTCCAGCAGGCTCCGGAGCATCCATGCGGTTTGCTCGTGCACTGTCAGTCGCTGCGTCAGCAGGTCGGCGCTCGGCTCATCACTGGCCTTGTCGACCAGCGGGAACAGCGCGCGCGCCGTGCGGGCGACGGCCTCGTGGCCCTGCATCAGCACCTCGACCATCTTCATGGCCTTGGGCGGCGTGGCGGGCGCGTCGGGCAGGCCGCTGAGCTTGGCGAACTGGGCATAGCTGCCGGGCGCCGGGAAGCCCAGGGAGCGGATGCGCTCGGCGATGGGGTCGACCGCGTTCCACAGCTCGGTGTACTGGGCCATGAACATCGCATGCAGGCTGTTGAACATCGGGCCCGTGACGTTCCAGTGGAAGTTGTGCGTCGTCAGGTAGAGCGTGTAGGTCTCGGCCAGCAGCTTGGACAGGCCGGCGGCGACTGCGGCGCGGTCCTTCTCGCTGATGCCGATGCTGATGGACGGGGCGGCGGACTTCTTGGCCATGCGGGGGGGCTCCAAAACGGTACGGGGTGAGCCTAACGGATTCGGCCCACCCCGGGGTCAACGGGGTCGTGACGTCAGCTTGCGGGCCGAGCGCAGGGCCGCTCCCAAGCCGGCCCGCCTTGGGCGATGTGCTTGCGGCTCGATGCCGCGAACATCGCCGTCCCCGCGGGGGACCGGTCAGCCACGCTCGCGTTCAGCGATGCGGGGCTGGACGAGGGGCTCACTGGATGTCAAAGCGGTCCAGTTCCATGACCTTGGTCCAGGCGGCGACAAAGTCCTTGACGAACCTGGCCCTGCCGTCGGCGCTGGCATAGACCTCGGCATAGGCGCGCAGCACGGAGTTGCTGCCGAAGATGAGGTCGGCGCGCGTGCCGCTGTACTTGACGGCACCGCTCTTGCGGTCGCGGCCTTCGAAAATCTCGGCGCTGGCGTCCGTCGGCTTCCAGACCGTGCCCATGTCGAGCAGCTTGACGAAGAAGTCGTTGCTCAGCGTGCCGGGCTTGTCGGTGAACTGGCCGTGCTTGCTGCCATCGGTATTCGTGCCCAGCACGCGCAGGCCGCCCACCAGCGCGGTCAGCTCGGGCGCGGTCAGCGTCAGCAACTGGGCGCGGTCGATCAGCAGGGCTTCGGTGGATGCGCCCAGATTGCCCTTGCTGTAGTTGCGGAAGCCGTCGGCCAGGGGTTCGAGCACGGCGAAGGATTCGACATCGGTCTGGGCCTGGGTGGCATCAACGCGGCCGGGCGTGAAGGGCACCTCCACCGTCGCACCGGCGGCCTGGGCGGCCTGCTCGATGCCGACGACGCCGGCCAGCACGATGACGTCGGCGAGGGACGCCTTGCCGGAGGCCCGCTGGATCTCCATCAGCTTGGGCAGGGCCTGGATGGCCGGCTTGTTGACGGCCCAATCCGTCTGCGGTGCCAGCGCCAGGCGGGCGCCGTTGGCGCCGCCGCGCTTGTCGCCACCGCGGAAGGTCGAGGCCGAGGCCCAGGCGACGGCGACGAGGTCAGCGACGGACAGGCCCGAGGCGGCGATCCTGGCTTTCAGGTCGGCGATGTCGCCGGGGGTGGGGTGATGGCTGGGCGCGGGCAGCGGGTCCTGCCAGATCAGGTCTTCCTTGGGCACCTCGGGGCCGAGGTAGCGCGCCTTGGGGCCCATGTCGCGGTGGGTCAGCTTGAACCAGGCGCGGGCGAAGGCGTTGGCGAAGGCCTGCGGGTCGTCGCGGAAGCGCTGGGAGATCTTGCCGAACTCGGGGTCGAAGCGCAGCGTCAGGTCGGTCGTCAGCATGGTGGGCTTGTGGAACTTGCCCGGGACGTGAGCGTCGGGGATGTCCTCGGGCGCGTTCTTGGCCACCCATTGCTTGGCGCCGGCCGGCGAGGTGGTGGCCTCCCATTCGAACTTGAACAGGTTGTCGAAGAAGTGGTTGCTCCACTGCGCGGGGGTCTGGGTCCAGGTGACTTCCAGGCCGCTGGAGATGGTGTCCTTGCCATGGCCGCCGCCGAAGCCGCTGGTCCAGCCCAGGCCCTGGGACTCGATGCCGGCACCCTCGGGCTCAAGGCCCTTGTGGTGCTCGGGTGCCGCGCCATGGGCCTTGCCGAAGGTGTGGCCGCCGGCGATCAGCGCGACGGTCTCCTCGTCGTCCATGGCCATGCGGCCGAAGGTGGCGCGGATGTCCTTGGCCGCGGCCAGGTAGTCGCCGCTGGCGTTGGGGCCCTCGGGGTTCACATAGATCAGGCCCATGTGGGTCGCGCCGACGCTGGCGACGAGGTTGCGGTCGCCCTCGAAGCGCTTGTCATCGGCCAGCCACTTGGTCTCGGCGCCCCAGGCCACGTCCATGTCGGGTTCCCAGACGTCCTCGCGGCCGCCGGCGAAGCCCAGCGTGCGAAAGCCCATGGACTCCAGCGCCACATTGCCGGCCAGGATGAAGAGGTCGGCCCAGGAGATGGCCTGGCCGTACTTCTGCTTGATGGGCCAGAGCAGGCGGCGGCTCTTGTCGATGTTGACGTTGTCGGGCCAGGAGTTCAGCGGCGCGAAGCGCTGCTGGCCACGCCCGCCGCCGCCGCGGCCGTCGGTGGTGCGGTAGGTGCCGGCCGCGTGCCAGGCCATGCGGATCATCTGCGGGCCGTAGTGGCCGAAGTCGGCCGGCCACCAGTCCTGGCTGGCGGTCATCAGCTTGACGAGGTCGGCCTTGAGCGCCGGGTAGTCGAGCTTGGCGAAGGCCTCGGCGTAGTTGAACCCGTCGCCGAGCGGGTCGGACTTGCTCGAATGCTGGTTCAGCAGGTCGACGCGCAGCTGGTTGGGCCACCAGTCCCGGTTCGTCGTGCCGCTGCCGGCGGCGTGGTGGAAGGGGCACTTGCCTTCGCTCTTGGAGGTCGGGTCGCTCATGTCAGCTCCTGGTGTCTGGGGGGAGACCGAAGCTTAATGATGACTATTGAGTTTTGGATTTGAATAGAACTAATCTACCAATAGCCAAAATCATCATCAAGCGCCGCGCGGGCGGCGCCCGATGTTGCACCGTCTCGCCCTAAACGCCCAGCCGCGCCAGCTCGCTCTCCACCAGCGCCAGCCACACGCGCAGGCGCTGGCGCTCCAGCAGGCCGAGCTTGGCGCCCTCGCCGCTGGACGCGGTTCGGGCCGACCAGAAGCTCGCGTCCGCCGCGTCGATCTTGCGCAGCACGGCGTCCTGCAGATGCTTGAGCGGCATGGTGCGGGCGCCCAGCCCTTCAGCGCGGGCGAGCTGGCCAGAGCGCTCCAGCTGCGAGAAGTCGTCGCCGCGCAGCTGGTTGAGCACCAGCACATAGCGCAGCCGGTCGCCGAAGCGGTCGAGCAGACGGGCCAGCAGGTCCACCGAGTCGCGCCCGGCGTCCATCACATGCCAATAGTGCACAGCCACGCCGGCCTCGGCCGCCAGCTCCAGCACACCGGACTCATCCATCCAGCGCGCCAGCGGCTCGTGCGTCTGCGCGGCCAGGTCCACCAGCACGCGCCGGCCCGGCTCGGCCAGCGCGCTTTCGACGATGGCGTCCAGCGCCTCGAAGTTGTCCACCAGCGCCGGTGAGGCGTAGTCGGCATAAAAGCGCAGCAGCGCGCCGTGGGAGCGGTCGGTGTCGAAGCCGGTGAAGGGGATGCCGCGGTCGATCATGTATTGCGCCAGCAGGCGCGACAGCAGCGACTTGCCGACGCCGCCCTTTTCACCGCCAACGAAATGGATGGCGCCGGCCGTGGTGTCAGCGGGAAGGGTGCTCATGGTGAAGGCGGATGTGAAGATGATGCGCAGTAGAACATTGTGCGGCGCAGCATGGCTGTATCAGGCCGTCACTGCGACAGCCGGGTGACCCCGTCCAGCTGGCAGGCGTAGATGGCATTGCGCAGCGCCGCAATGGCCTCGTAGCGCGTGAAGCTGCGCCGCCAGGCGAGCACGACGCGTCGCGTCGGAATGGGCTCACTGAACGGCACGAAGCGCAGGTGCCGGCTCGGCTCACGCGGCATGCTGAGACTGGGCACGACCGTCACGCCCATGCCTGAGGCCACCATGTGCTTGATCGTCTCCAGCGACGAGCCCTCGAAGCTGCGCCGTATGCCCTCGGCATCGCTGGAGAAGCGCGCGAACTCGGGGCAGACCTCCAACACATGGTCGCGAAAGCAGTGGCCGGTGCCCAGCAGCAGCATGGTCTCGCGCTTGAGTTCCTCGGCGCTGATGGTCTCGCGCGTGGCCAGCGGGTGCACGGCCGGCAGCGCGACGACAAAGGGCTCGTCGTAGAGCTGGGCAGTGGCGAGGCCCGCCTCGGGGAAGGGCTCGGCCATGATGGCGCAGTCSAGCTCGCCGGTGCGCAGCATCTCSAGCAGCTTSACMGTGAAGTTCTCCTGCAGCATCAGYGGCATCTGTGGGTAGAGCTCGATGGTGTGCTTGACCAGCTCGGGCAGCAGATAGGGGCCGATGGTGTAGATGATCCCGAGGCGCAGTGCACCGGCCAGCGGGTCCTTGCCGCGCTTGGCGATCTCCTTGATGGCGCCGGCCTGGTCCAGCACCGACTGCGCCTGCCGCACGATCTCGTCACCGAGCAGCGTGACCGACACCTCGTTGCCGCCGCGCTCGAAGATCTTCAGGTCCAGCTCTTCTTCCAGTTTCTTGATGGCCACCGACAGCGTCGGCTGCGACACGTGGCAGGCCTCGGCCGCGCGGCCGAAATGCCGCTCGCGGGCGACGGCGACGATGTAGCGCAACTCTGTGAGGGTCATACAGGCCTTGCCCCGGCAGCTGACCGCTCGCCATTGTTCGAAATGCTTGTCACATCAAAACCTCATGTCTTTGTCGGCGCTCACCACTCCGATCCGAAGCGCTGCATGGCCGCTGGTCTGGCGCTTCGAGCCGCTGGGGGTGTTGCTCCGCCTCGTGGGCACAAGCCCACATTCGTCGTCGCGCCTACCCAGCGGCCCGCCTCGCCAGCCCCTCGGCCATGCTCAGCCACCGGAGCAAGGCCCGAACGCTACACTGCGGCCGCCTCGGGGGTGGTCCCAGGGTTTTCACTGAGAGGTGGCCATGATTGATCGCAAGCCCATGACCCTGCCGCGCCTGGCGCAGATGCATGCCAGCGGCGAGAAGATCGCCATGCTGACCTGCTACGACGCGGCCTTCGCCAGCCTGCTCGATGAAGCCGGTGTCGACATCCTGCTGATCGGCGATTCCCTGGGCAATGTGCTGCAGGGCCGCGGCTCCACGGCGCCGGTCAGCCTGGAGGACATGGTCTATCACACCTTCTGCGTGTCACGCGGCCACAAGTGGGCCTGGATCATTGCCGACCTGCCTTTCGACAGCTATCACGTCAGCAAGGAAGAGGCCTGGAAAAGCGCTGCGGCCTTGGTGAAAGCCGGTGCCCATATGGTCAAGCTCGAGGGTGGCGGCTGGACGGCCGAGACGGTGCGCTTCATCAGTGAGCGCGGCATCCCGGTCTGCGCTCACCTGGGCTTCACGCCGCAGACGGTGAACGCTTTAGGCGGCTTCAAGGTCCAGGGCCGCGACGAGGCCGGCGCGGCGCGCATGAAGCGCGAGTCGCGGGAATTGGTGGAGGCGGGCGCGGCCATGCTGCTCTACGAGATGGTGCCGGCCACCCTGGCCGCCGAGATCACCGCTGAATCCCCCGTGCCCGTCATCGGCATTGGCGCGGGTGTGGGCACTTCGGGCCAGGTGCTGGTGCTGCACGACATGCTCAACATCACGGCGGGCAGGAAGCCGCGCTTCGTCAAGGACTTCATGGCCGGCAAGGACTCGGTGCTGGCCGCCGTGAAAGGCTATGTGGACGAGGTGAAGGCCAGGACCTTCCCGGTGAACGAGATTCACGGGTTCTGACGATGCAAGTCATCCGCACCATCGCTGAGCTTCGCGATGCCCTCGCCATCCACCGCCAGCGGGGCTTCGTGCCGACGATGGGCAACCTGCACGACGGCCACTTGCAGCTCGTCAGACAGGCGCGCGAGCTGGTCGGCCCGGCGGGCGCCGTCGTCGCCAGCATCTTCGTCAACCGGCTGCAGTTCGCGCCACACGAGGATTTCGACACTTACCCGCGCACGCTGGAGCGCGACTGCGCGCTGCTCGAAGGCGCGGGCTGCGACATCGTTTTCGCGCCGTCGGAGAAGGAGCTCTACCCCGAGCCGCAGGGCTACAAGGTGAGCCCGCCGACCGAGCTGGCCGACATCCTCGAAGGCCATTTCCGCCCCGGCTTCTTCACGGGGGTTTGCACCGTCGTGCACAAGCTCTTCAACATCGTGCAGCCGACGCTGGCGGTGTTCGGCAAGAAGGACTACCAGCAGCTGATGGTGCTGCGCCGCATGACGGCGCAGATGGCCCTGCCCATCGAGATCCACGGTGGCGAGACGCGCCGCAGCGAGCAAGGCCTGGCGCTGTCTTCGCGCAACGGCTACCTGAGCGAGGCCGAGAAGACCGAGGCGCTGCGGCTGTCCCGAACGCTGAAAGAGCTGATCGCCCGCTGGCACGCCGGAGAGCGCGACTTGGACGGGATGGAAGCCCAGGCGCTGCAGTCGCTGCGCGATGCGGGCTGGGCGCCAGACTATCTGACGCTGCGCCGGCAGCACGATCTTGGGGCAGCGGTGGAAGGTCAGCCGCTGGTCGCGTTAGGAGCTGCGAAACTAGGCAGCACCCGTTTGATCGATAACCTTGAAACTTGAAATGACAAAGATTCGACTGCGCCGCCGCCCGCTGCTGGCCCTGGCCGCCGCTTCCCTTGTGCTGACCATGGCCGCCTGCGGTGGCGGTGGCGGCAGCAGCGGTGACCCTGTCACCCCGCCGCCGCCCTCGACGCCGGTCACCCTGACCGTCACGCACAAGGTCAAGATCACGACCTCCATGGGCGACATCGAGCTGGGCCTGGACCACAACCACGCGCCAATCAGCGTGGACAACTTCCTGAAGTATGTGAACGACGGCTTCTACAAGGGCACGGTCTTCCACCGCGTCATCAGGGATTTCGTCATCCAGGGCGGCGGTGTCACGCGCGGGCCGGACGGCCTGCGGGACAAGACGCCGACCTACGCGGCCATCAAGCTGGAAAGCCAGAACGGCCTGTCCAACCTGCGCGGCACGCTCGCCATGGCCCGCACCTCGGTGCCCGACAGCGCCACCAGCCAGTTCTACATCAACACCGTGGACAACACGAGCCTGAACTACGCCAGTGCCGCCAACCCTGGCTATGCCGTGTTCGGCCAGGTGACGGCGGGCATGGACATCGTGGACAAGATCCGTGCGGTCAACACCAATGCCTCGGACGTGCCGCTCGTCGACATCACCATCACCGATGCCAAGGTGATTCCGTAACAAGCTGCGTCCGCTGTCGTCCAGACGGCGGGCCGCTTCGTTAGGCAGGCCCCTTCACCTCGCGGGTGTCCTGCCATGTTCAAACGTCTCGCCACCTTGTTGCTGGTCACCGGCTCGGCCACCCTGTTCAGCGCCTGCGGCGGCGGTGTCGAGATCGAAGTGGGCGGCGGAGGCGGAGGCGGAGGGGGCGGCACCCAATACCCGCGCCCCAATCCCAACCCGAATCCGCCCACGCAGTCATGCAGCCCCGCAGGCCTGGCCGCGTCCGCCGCGAGCCAATGGGGCACGGTCTGCATGCTGACGAGCAGCGGCGAGATCGTCGTTGAGCTCTACGACACCTACGCGCCGCTGACGGTGGCCAACTTCTACAAATACGTCTCGGCGGGCTTCTACACGAGCACGCTGATCCACCGCGTCGACCGCGACTTCGTCGTCCAAGGCGGTGGCTACACAAGCGGCATGGTCACCAAGACGCCGCTGTATGCGCCGATCAAGCTGGAAAGCAACAACGACCTGTCCAACCTGCGCGGCACCATTGCCATGGCCCGCCGCAGCGATGCGGACTCGGCGACCAGCCAGTTCTTCTTCAACGTGAAGGACAACACCAGCCTGGATTACCAGAGCGCTGCCAACCCGGGCTATGCCGTCTTCGGTCGCATCATCTCCGGCCTCAACACGCTGGACGCGATCAACGTCGTGCCGACCTACACCTACAGCTCGACCGACATCGAGCCGCGCACCGAGGTGCTGGTCTACTGGGCCCAAAGGTTGAAGTAAGGTCTGAAGTAGGCCCGTCCGTCCTGGCGGCTCGCCATTCGTCAGCGCGGCTTGCCGTTCGTCATCGGGCCCGGGCAGCCCGGCCTGGACATGGCCAACATGCCTCCATCACAACTTTGATGGAGAAGACGCCATGACCCGCAAGACCTCGTGGATCGGCCTGTTCGGCGCCGCCGTGGGCATCGCCACCGCCCTTTGGGTGAGCAACACCCAGGCCGCGACGACCGAGTTCCGTGACTTGCGCGTGGACCTGGTCGGCCAGGGCCGGCCGGTCGTCATGATCCCTGGCCTGAACAGCGCGGCCAGCACCTGGACGGAGACCTGCGCTGCCCTGCAGCCCGGCGTGCAATGCCACATCGTGCAGCTGCCCGGCTTTGCCGGCGCGCCTGCGGTGGTGACGGACAACTTCCTGGCCGGCATGCGCGACCGCCTGTTGGCCTACCTGGACGACCGCAAGCTCGACCGACCTGTCGTGATGGGCCACAGCCTGGGCGGCGTGCTGGCCCTGCAGATGGCGGCGGAGAAGCCCGGCCGCATCGAGCGCCTCGTCATCGTCGACTCCCTGCCCTTCCTGGCTGGCCTGCGCGGCATGACGCCCGAAGCTGCGCGCGGCGTGGCGGCTGGCATGCGCCAGCAGATGCTGGCCGGCACCAAGGAGCAATGGGAGGCCGGCACCCGCCAGGGCGCGGGTGGCATGAGCCGCAACCCGGCCAACGCCGAGCGCATCGTCGGTTGGGGCCTGGCCAGCGACCGTGCGACAACGGCTCAGGCCATGTCCGAACTGTGGGGCGAGGACTTGCGTCCGCTGCTGCCCAGGATCACTGCACCGACGCTGGTGCTCGGCGCCTGGGCGGCCTACGAGCCCATGGGCTCGACGCTGGAGAGCACGAAGAAGATCTTCGAGGCGCAGTACGCCGGCCTGAACGGCGCCAAGGTGTCCATGAGCCAGCGCGGCTATCACTTCCTCATGTGGGACGATGCCGACTGGCTGGTTGGCGAGGTCAAGAGCTTCCTGGCCGCCGGCAAGTAAATCGAGAGGGCTGAGGGGCATGGACACGCGCAAGCGGATGGCGGTGCAGGCGCTGCTGTGGGGCGGCTATGTGGCCATCTCGCTCGCGATGGTGTCGAGCTTCCAGCCGCTCAACGCCTCCTTCGTCTTTGTGATGGGCTGCGTCGGTGGCGGCTTGTGGGCGGCCAGCGAGGGCTTGCGCGCCCTGGCCCTGCGCCGCGCCTGGCTGGACCGTTCGCCACCCGCCCTGCTGCTGCGCCTGGCCCTGTTGCCGCCGCTGTTCGCCCTGGCAGTGCAGGTCGTGCTCTTCGCCATCAACTGGGCCGGGATCTCGCTCGGCCTGCTGCACTTCCCACCCAATGTGCCGCAAGGCTGGCTGGTGCTGCTGAGCTACACGGTCAACACCACCATCATGCTGTGGCTGTGGATGGCCGTCTGGATGGGCCTGCAGATGCTGCACCGCTGGCGTGTCGGCGAGGTCGCCAAATGGCAGGCCGAGGCCGCCGCGCGCGAGTTGGAGCTGCAGGTGCTGCGCGCCCAGATCAACCCCCACTTTCTGTTCAACGCGCTGAACAACCTGCGTGCCCTCATCAACGAGGACCCGGCCCGCGCCCGCGAGATGCTGAGCCGCCTGTCCAACACGCTGCGCCACACGCTGCAGCACAGCGCCAAGGAACGCGTGCCGCTGGCCGACGAGCTGGCCGTCGTGCGTGACTACATCGCGCTGGAGCAGCTGCACCATGAGGAGAGGCTGCGCGTGGACTGGCAGGTCGACCCGGCCACGGCGGGCGCCAGCGTGCCGCCCATGCTGCTGCAGCTGCTGGTGGAGAACGCGATCAAGCATGGCATCGCGCGCACGGCCGGTGGTGGTGTCGTGGACATCCGTATCGGGCGCGACGGCGGCAAGCTGAGCATTGCCGTCGACAACCCAGGCCAATGGAAGCCGGGGTCGACGGACAGCACCGGCCTGGGCCTGGCCAACCTGCGCGAGCGCCTCGCGCGCGCTGGCGGCGACGGCGCGGGCTGCCGCATCGCGGCGGCCGACGGCCGCGTCAATGTCACCGTGGAACTGAACGCATGAGGATCTACATCGTCGAGGACTCGCGCCTGGCCCGCCAGGAGCTGCGCACGCTGCTGGCGGCCATCCCCGATGCCGACATCGTCGGCGAGGCCGCCGAGCTGGCGCCGGCGCGCGAGGCCATCGACACGCTGCAACCGGAGCTGCTGCTGCTCGACGTGGAACTGCCCGGCGCCACCGGCTTCGACCTGCTCGACCAACTCGAACACATGCCGCTCGTCGTCTTCACGACGGCCTATGACCAGCATGCGCTGGCCGCCTTCGAGCGCAATGCACTGGACTATTTGCTCAAGCCCATCGCCGCTGACCGTCTGGAAGCGGCGCTTGCCAAGGCCCGCGATCGCCTGCGTCCCGCGCCCGTCGCAGCACCGGCGACAACGCTCAAGGGCGTCGACGACATGGTCTTCCTGCGCGATGGCGAGCGCTGCTGGTTCGTGCGCTTGGGCGAAGTGGCCGGCTTCGAGGCCTGCGGCGACTATGCCCAGGCCTGGTTCGACGGTCAGCGCCCTCTGATCAACCGCACTCTCACCAGCCTGGAAGAGAAGCTTGACCCCCAGCTCTTCTTCCGCGCCAGCCGCAGCCATCTGATCAACCTGCGCTGGATCCAGGGCATCCAGCCCTGGAGCAACGACGGCTATCGCGTCACGCTGCGCGATGGGCATCAGGTTGAGGTGTCGAGGCGGCAGGCCAGGCTGCTGCGCGAGAGGCTGGAGCTGTAGCGGCTGTCAGCGCACGGCCTGTCCCAGGCGTTGCGCAGTTCGTCGCATGCCGCGGTCACCTGCGGCGGACATTGGCGACGATCCGCCTTCCTCAACACCTGACCCCACAACTCGAATGAACCGTCTCACAAGCTCTCTCCTCGCCCTGGCTTGCGCCGCCCTGCTCAGTGCCTGCGTCTTCGCACCGCCGGCCGGCTCATCCAATGCGTTTGATGCCGACGCCATGGCCAAGAACACCGAACGCGCCGTGGCTGCCTGTGGCGCCGGCAACGTGAAGGAAGTCAACGCGAAGAGCTTCGTCTGTAAGTAAGGCCTCCCACCTTCTCAGGCCTTCAGAAACTCCGCCTTTGTTCCGAGCCAGCGCGCGACCTGACGTCGCGCCGCCTCGGGATGCTCATCCAGCAGCCTGGGCGCCAACGCGCGCGCCGCAACCAGCAGGGGTGCGTCCTCCTGCAGATCGGCAAAGCGCAACAGCTCAGCGCCGCTCTGGCGCGAGCCCATGAACTCGCCCGGGCCGCGGATGTCCAGGTCGCGCCGCGCGATCTCGAAGCCGTCGGTCGTCTCCGCCATGGCCTTGAGCCGTGACTTGCCCGTGTCGGACAGCGGCGGGCTGTAGATCAGCACGCACACGCTCGCCTTGGCGCCGCGCCCCACGCGGCCGCGCAGCTGGTGCAGCTGCGCCAGGCCGAAGCGCTCGGCGTGCTCGATGACCATCAGGCTGGCATTGGGCACGTCCACACCGACCTCGATGACGGTGGTGGCCACCAGCACGCGCATCGCACCTTCGGAGAACTGCGCCATGACGGCCGCCTTCTCGCCCGCGGCCATGCGGCCGTGCAGCAGGCCCACGCTGCAGCCCGGCAGCTCCCCGCTCAGCTCGGCGTGGGTCTCGGTGGCATTGCGCAGGTCCACCGCCTCGCTCTCCTCCACCAGCGGACAGACCCAATAGACCTGGGCCCCGTCCGCCACCGCCATGCGGATCTTGTCGACCACGTCGTGGCGCTTGGACTCGGTGAACAACTTGGTCACGATGGGGCTGCGGCCGGGCGGCAGCTCGTCGATGGTGGAAACATCGAGGTCGGCGAAATAGGTCATCGCCAGAGTGCGGGGGATCGGTGTCGCGCTCATCATGAGCAGGTGGGGCTCCAGGTCCATCGCCTTGAGCTTGTTGCGCAAGGCCAGCCGCTGCGCCACGCCAAAGCGATGCTGCTCGTCAATGATGGCCAGGCCCAGCCGGGCGAACTTCACCTTGTCCTCGATGACGGCATGCGTGCCGATGACGAGCTGGGCCTCGCCCGAGCCGGCGGCATCGAGCATCTTCTGCCGCGCCTTGCCCTTCACGCTGCCGGTGATCCACGCGACCTTCAGGCCCAGCGGCTCCAGCCACTGCACCAGCTTGCGGAAATGCTGCTCGGCCAGGATCTCGGTGGGTGCCATCAGCGCGCACTGCCAGCCCGCGTCGATGGCCACGGCCGCGGCCAAGGCGGCGACGACGGTCTTGCCTGAACCGACGTCGCCTTGTAGCAGCCGGTGCGTCGGCTGTGGCCGGGCCAGGTCCTGCGCAATCTCCTCGGACACGCGCTGCTGAGCGCCGGTCAGTTGGAAGGGCAGGGCCGCGAGCAGCTTCTCGTGCAGGCCACCAGGGTGGGCGCGCAGGGCCGGCGCAGCGAGCAGCGCGCGCTCGCGCTGCGCCTGCAGCTGAGACAACTGCTGGGCCAGCAGCTCCTCGAACTTGAGCCGCTGCCAGGCCGGGTGGCTGTGGTCTTCCAGCGCAGCCAGTGAGGCGCTGGGTGGCGGGTGGTGCAGGTAGTGCAGTGCGTCCTTCAAGCCCGGCAGCCCCTGCGGCACCACGCCGGCCGGCAGCAGCTCGCGCAGGTCCGCACGCGCCAGGCCCGAGGCCACGGCCTTGCGCAAATAGGCCTGCGGCAGTTGCGCCGAAGCCGGATAGACAGGGGTCAATGATTGGGCCAGCGGCGTGTCCTCGTCGACGACCTTGACGACGGGGTGCACCATTTCGCGGCCGAAGAAGCCGACGCGTGCCTCGCCGCGCACGCGCAGCCGGGTGGCCGCCGACATCTGCTTTTGCTGCGAGGGGTAGAAGTGCAGGAAGCGCAGCAGCAGCGTGCCGGAGTCGTCCTTCACGCGCACCAGCAGCTGGCGGCGGCTGCGCAGCTCCACCTGGCAGTCGACGACGACGCCCTCCACCTGCGCCGGCTCGTTCTCGCGCAGCGCGGCAATGGGGATCAGCTGGGTCTCGTCCTCATAGCGCATCGGCAGGTGAAGAGCCAGGTCGATGTCGCGCAGCAGGCCGAGCTTTTCCATCGCTTTCTGCGGTGCGGACTTGGCTGGCTCGGGCATGCCGGCATTTTGCGTTCGTAAAGCAGCGCGCCGACCGCCCGGCGTCGGGAGCCTCGAACCCCTCATTCGAGCGGACGAAGCCAACGCCATGCCCTCCTTTTGCATCACAATCCGGCCCGACAAAAACAGCCCGGATCGGGGCCAGGGAGGGTCTGCAATGCAGAAGTTGACGCTGCGCGTGCGCGCTTTGGGAATGGGAATGCTGGCTGCCGCCGTGCTCACGGCCTGCGGTGGTGGCGGTGGCGACAGCACGCCTCCCCCGCCGCCGGCACCCACCGTCATTCCGGAAAACCTGGCCATCACCGCCCCGGCCACGTCCGATTCGGCCACTGCCGTGGCGTTCGGCAATTCGGCCGGTACGCTCACCGGCCTCAAGTTCCAGTGGGACTTCGGCGACGGCAGCACCAGCACGGATGCCGCACCCAGCCACAGCTTTGCCAGCGGTGGCGAGTTCGATGTGGTGCTCAAGGTCACCAACGAGGCCGGCAGCAGCCGCGAGACGCGCACCAAGGTCGCGATCACCAACATCGCCAACGTGCGCGGACTCGAGTGCACCGGCGCATCGAACACCGGCTGGTGCTGGCAAAACCCCCGACCGACGGGCAATCACGTCAACACCGTCTATTTCCTGAACGCCACCACCGGCTGGCGTGGTGGCGAGAGCGGTGAAATCTTCAAGACGACCGATGGCGGTGGCACCTGGGTTCGCCAGAATTCGGGCGTCAACGCGGCCATCTACGGCATCAAGTTCTTCGATGCCCAGACGGGTTGGGCCACGGGTGCCTTCGGCGCACTGCTGCGCACGACCGACGGCGGCAACACCTGGACGGTGTCCAAGTTTGGAGACCCTTCGTACTACCTGAGCAGCGCTGACCTGGGTGTCATCACCGCCGTCGACGCCAAGACGGTCTATATCGGTCGGCCTGGTATCAGCAACGGCGGCACGGGGCTGTTCTTCACCAGCACGGACGGAGGTCTCACCTGGAAGACCATCACTTCGACGCCTTACCAGATCACGTCAAGCGGCAAGTTCTGGCTCATCCAGAACAACAGCGTCCGCGTGTCCACGGACGGTGGCCAGGCCTACACCAGCTCACTCGATCTCAAGCTCCCGCCGACGTCTTACTACTTCGAGGCTGCCACCATGCTGGCGCAGGATGACCAACATCTCGCGGCCTACACGCGGACGTCCAGCTACGACTACACGACGTACCGGTACGTCTATGCCGAGACCGTGTACACGACGGTGGATGGTGGCGCCAACTGGTCCAAGGTGGACCTGCCGGGCGGGACGACGGTGGGCATCCAGCGCCTGTATCAGGTCTCGGTCGACGCCAAGACGCTGGTGGCGAGCGGCAACAACGGCCTGATCCGCAGCACCGACGGCGGCATGACCTGGACCACGCTGGCCGGACCTCCGGCCGAGCCCTATTACTACTCCTTCTCCTACATTCCGATCGGCGGCAGCGACATCATCGCCAGCAACTACTCGACCCTGTGGTTGAGCCGTGATGCGGGCCAGACCTGGGCCAAGATCAGCATGCCGGGTGGCGTGAACTCCTTTTCCTATTCGAGTGACAGCTTCCGGCGCGTCGACACCAGCAGCCTGCTCGCCTCGGACGGCCAGGGCGCGATGTACCTGAGCAAGGACAACGGCCAGAACTGGACCAAGGTCTTCACGGCTGTCGACAGCGGCGGCTACTACGGCCAGATGGCTGTGGTGGGGTTCGGCGATGCCAAGAACGGCTTCATGACCGACGCCACCAACAAGTCCTACGCCACCAAGGACGGCGGCATCACCTGGGAAGTCAAGAGCGTCGGCTTCAACGGGGCACGCTCCGTTCAGTTCGTCAACAAGCAGACGGGCTGGTTGGTTGGCAACGATGGTCGACTCTACAAGTCGACCGACCTTGGCCAGAGCTGGACGAATGTGCCGACGGCGTCGGGTGTGAGCTTGACCGGTGCCTACTTCCAGACCGAGACGCTGGGCTGGTCGCAGCGCAATTCGGGGGCCCAGTTCGCCTACACGCGTGATGGCGGCAAGACCTGGACCGAAATGACACTGCCCAATGGCGTGATGTCTGTGCGCCTTGGCGAGCAGTCCTGGGTGGCCGTGGGCAACATGGGGGGCGTCTATGTCTCCACGGACTCTGGCGCGACCTGGAATGCTGCGTACACCGGCACCACCTCCACCCTCTATTCGCTGGCGTTCACTGACGCTAAGACGGTATGGGCCGTGGGTTCCGAAGGCACGCTGCTCAAGTCCGAAGATGCGGGAGCCAAATGGACCCTGGTCAAGCTGCCCAGCAGCAATGGCCTGCTGCGCGACATCAAGTTTGCCAATGCCAAGGTGGGCTGGATCGTCGGAGACGGCGGACTGATCCTGGCCACGCAGGACGGCGGCAAGACCTGGCGGCAACAGCCCAGCGGCACCAACCTGGCGCTGAGCTCCATTCAGGTGGTTGATGCCAATACGGCCTGGATCACGGGTGCCAATGGCCTCGTGCTGGCCACCGGCAACGGCGGCAACTGACGCCGCCGGCAGCGCTGCTTCAGCGGAAGTAGCGCTGCCTCAACCGCTCATAGCGGCCGTCGCGCTTCATCGCGTCCAGCGCTGCTTGCAGGCGTTTCACCAAGGCCGGGTCGGCCTCCGGTCGCAGGCCGTACCAGTAGGCGCGGGCGACATCCAACTCCATGACCGGCTGCAGCGTGGCGTAGGCCAGCTTGTGCTGGCGCATGGCCCAGGCGGCGGCCCAGTCCAGCAGCACGACGAACTCCATGCGGCTGGCCAACAGCTTGCGCACATTGGTGGCGTCGTCCAGCCCGTGCTCGAGCTCAATGCCCGGCCTGAGGCCGGCCGCCTGTAGCAGGCGATCGGCCGCCGAGTCGCGCACGACACCGATGCGGCGCTCGCCCAGTTCACTGAGCTGGGGCAGGCTGAGGTCGCCGCGCTTGGTGAGCCGGTAGATCAGCACGCGCCGCGGCGCGATCGGCCCGACCCACTGGAACTGTGACTCGCGCTCGGGCGTGCGCGTCAGCGAGAACAGCACGCTGGCGGGCTGGGTCTCGGCCATCTGCACGGCGCGCTGCCAAGGCAGCACCTGCAGTTCCAGTGGCAGGCCGACGGCGGCCGCCATCTTGCGCAGCAACTCGACGCTGAAGCCTCGAACGTCGGCGCCGTCCTGGTAATTCAGCGGCGCCAGGTTTTCGGTGAAGCCCACCAGCGCGCGCTCGGCCGGCGCCGCGACCGCCACGGCGGGCAGGCCGAAGACAGCGGGCAGGGCGAGACAGGTACGGCGCTTCACGGGGCCGCGAGTCTAGGGTGACAACGCTGACGTCCGTATGACCAAGCGGCCGACGGTGTGGAATAAGACGCGGTCGGCCCGATGGGACAATGCGTCCTCCCTTTGGCACGGGTCTGTCCGGCCCTCCAACGCGCCTCATGAGCTCCTCCCCAGCCGCCGCCTACACGGTCGCCGACTTCGATTTCGACCTCCCCCCCGAGCTGATCGCTCAGCACCCGGCCTCCGAGCGCAGTGGCTCGCGTTTGCTGGACGCGAGTGGCGCCGACCTCGTGGATCGCGTCTTCCGTGAGCTGCCCGACCTGCTGAATCCTGGCGACCTGCTGGTCTTCAACAACACCCAGGTCATCAAGGCGCGTCTCTTCGGCGTGAAGGCGACGGGCGGTTCGGTGGAGGCCCTGATCGAACGAGTCTTGCCAGGTACCCAGGAAGTCTGGATGCATCTGCGCGCCAGCAAGAGCCCCAAGCCGGGCAGCCGCGTGCGGTTTGCCGATGCCTTCGATGCCGAAGTGCTGGGCCGCTGCGGGCCGGACAACGGCCTCTTCCATCTGCGCTTCGCCGGCGACCCCTTCGCGTTGCTGGAGGCGCACGGCCATGTGCCGCTGCCGCCCTACATCGCCCATGCCGACGGCGAAGACGATGTGCGCCGTTACCAGACGGTGTTTGCCAAGGAGCCCGGTGCCGTCGCCGCGCCGACGGCGGCCCTGCATTTCGACGAAGCCCTGCTCGCCCGCCTGGCCGAGCGTGGCGTTGCGAGCGCCCATGTGACCCTGCATGTGGGCGCCGGCACCTTCCAGCCGGTGCGCGTCGAGCAGCTGGCCGACCACAAGATGCACAGCGAATGGTTCGAGGTGCCGCAGGCGACGGTGGACGCCGTCGCCGCCTGCCATGCGCGCGGCGGCCGCGTCGTGGCCGTCGGCACGACGACGCTGCGCGCGCTGGAATCGGCCGCGCGCGGCGGTCAGCTGGAAGCGGGTGCCCGCGAGACCGACATCTTCATCACGCCGGGCTTCCAGTTCCGCGTCGTCGACCGCCTCGTCACCAATTTCCACCTGCCCAGGAGCACGCTGATGATGCTGGTCAGCGCCTTTGCGGGCTACGAGCGCATCCGTTCGCTGTACAGCCACGCCATCGCGCAGCGCTACCGCTTCTTCAGCTATGGCGATGCGATGCTGCTCTCTCGCATCCAGGCCACACGGCCCTGAGCCGCTTCGTCGACGGCGGCTGTGAAGGCGGCCCGCGCCGTCACGGGCAAGCTGAAGCGCATGCTGACGCGCGTCTCGTGCTTCACGTCGACGAGCTGGGCACCATGCTGTTCGGCCAGCCGGCGCAGCCGGCCTTCCAGTTCGTAAGGCAGCTCGCAGCCCAGCTCCACCTGGGCCACGCGCTCGATCTTGTCGGCAGTCAGCAAGGCCTGGGCGATGCAGTCGGTGTAAGCCCGCACCAGCCCGCCGGCGCCGAGCTTGACGCCGCCCCAGTAGCGCACGGCGGTCGCCAGCACGCCGTCCAGGCCCTGATGGCGCAGCACGTCCAGCATGGGCCGGCCCGCGGTGCCGCCGGGTTCGCCGTCGTCGTTGGCGGCCGAATGCCCGCCGGCGAGCAGGGCCCAGCAGACATGGGCCGCGCCGGGGTGGGCGGCGCGCAGCTCGGCGACCCGGACCAGGGCGGCCGCGCGATCGGCGCACGGCTCGACGCGGCCGAGGAAGCGGCTCTTCTTGATGACGAGTTCGTGTTCGGCAGGTGCCGCGAGGGTCAGGGACATGTGGCGGGGATTGTCCCGTGCTCAGTCACCCGTATAGGCCGCAGCTCGGGCGCCCTTGTCGCCGAGATGGCGACGCAGGATCTCGTGGACCTTGCCCTCGGCCAGCATGGCCTGCAGCGCGCGGCGCAGCCGCTGGCGGTCGTCCTCCGGCATGCTGCGCACCATGGCCAGCGCGACGGCATTGCGCTCGGTGGGTGTGACGTCCACGGGGACGAGTTCGTCTGGGTCGTCGAAGGCGGCCATGGCGATGCCCCAGCCGCTGGGCAGGGCCAGCAGGGCGTCGGCGCGGCCGGCCTTGAACATGCGAGTGGCGGTCTTGAAGTCGCCGGCCTCAACGAGGCGGCCCTGGCTGCGCATGCGCTGCACCCAGGCGTCGATGGTCGGGCCGTGGGCGTAGCCGCGCACGTCCAGCAGCCGCAGCTCGGTATTGGCCTCGAAGGCGGCGATGGTCGGGGTGCGCGCCGCCAGCTCGCGGCGCATCAGCACCTGGTAGCGGCCCTGGGCATAGGGCACCAGTTCGGCGATCTCGCGGCGCTCCGGGCTCACCAGCGCCGACAGCGTCAGCTGCACGCCACCGCGCCGCATCTGGTCCCAGATGCGCACGCGCGACTCGACCACCAGCCGCAACTGGCAGCCCGAACGGCGCGCCAGCTCGTCGAACATGTCCTCGTCGATGCCGGCGGGCCCGGTATGCGGGTCTTCGTAATAGAAGCGGGCATAGGGGTAGAGCGCCGCTGTGTACGGGCCGCAGGCCTGGGCGGCCGCCTGCTCCCCTATCAGGGCGAGTAGCAGGCCTGCAATCAGCGGCTGGAGCGATGCGCGCATCATGGGCCGATGGTGGCGGTTCGGCAGCTTCGCGTCCAGCCCCGGCCGGCTGCGACAATCGCGCCCCCATGCTGAAGTTCGACCTCCTCAAGACCGAAGGCCGCGCCCGCCGCGGCACGCTCACGCTCAACCATGGCGTCGTGCAGACGCCCATCTTCATGCCCGTGGGCACCTACGGCACGGTCAAGGGCGTCACGCCGCGCTCGCTGCAGGAGATGGGTGCGCAGATCATCCTGGGCAACACCTTCCACCTTTGGATGCGGCCGGGCCTGGACGTCGTCACGCAATTCGGCGGCCTGCACCGCTTCGAGAGCTGGAACAAGCCCATCCTGACCGATTCCGGCGGCTTCCAGGTGTGGTCGCTCGGCGCCATGCGCAAGATCAGCGAGGAAGGCGTCAAGTTCGCGTCGCCCGTCAATGGCGACAAGCTCTTCCTGACCCCCGAGGTCAGCATGCAGATCCAGACCATCCTCAATTCCGACATCGTCATGCAGTTCGACGAGTGCACGCCGTATGAGAGCAAGGGCGTGTTGACGACCGAGCGCGAGGCCAAGCAGTCCATGGAGCTGAGCCTGCGCTGGGCCAGGCGCTGCATCACCGAGTTCGACCGCCTTGAGAACCCGAACGCCTTGTTCGGCATCGTGCAGGGCGGCATGTTCACCAACCTGCGCGACGCGTCGCTGGCGGGCCTTGCCGAACTGGACCTGCCGGGCTACGCCATCGGCGGCCTGTCGGTCGGCGAGCCCAAGGCCGAGATGCAGCGCATCCTGGAACACACCGGCCACAAGCTGCCGGCGAACAARCCGCGCTACCTGATGGGCGTGGGCACGCCGGAGGACCTGGTCGAAGGCGTGTCCCAGGGCATCGACATGTTCGACTGCGTGATGCCCACCCGCAATGCGCGCAACGGCCATCTGTTCACGCGCTTTGGCGACCTGCGCCTGCGCAATGCCCGCTACAAGGCCGACGAGAAGCCGGTCGACGAGACCTGCAGCTGCGAATGCTGCAAGGGCTTCAGCCGCGCCTATCTGCACCACCTGGACCGCTGCGGCGAGATGCTAGGCCCCATGCTGACCAGCGTGCACAACCTGCACTACTACCTGAACCTGATGCAGGAGATGCGCGACGCGCTGGATGCGGGCCGCTTTGAGGCCTGGCGGGTGCAGTTCCACGCCGATCGGGCGCGCGGCATCTGAACATGAGCGCCGCAGTGGAACGTCCTGGCGGCGCGGTGGTCTGGCTGACAGGGTTGTCGGGCGCCGGCAAGTCCACGCTGGCCGGTCGGCTTGATCAACGCCTGCGTGCCCATGGTCTGCTCACCTGCTTGCTCGACGGTGACGTTCTGCGCACCGGCCTGAACCGCGACCTCGGTTTCAGCGCCGAAGACCGGGCCGAGAACGTGCGCCGTGTGGGCGAGGTCGCAAGGCTGATGGCCGATGCGGGCCTGATCGTCATCGTGGCCTTGATCTCGCCCTTCCGGCGCGACCGCCAGGCGGTGCGCGAACGCTTCGCACCGGGTGAGTTCTTCGAGGTCTACGTGGACGTGTCGCTGGCCGTTGCCGAGTCGCGCGATCCCAAGGGGCTGTACCGAAAGGCCCGCGCCGGCCTGCTGAAGGATTTCACCGGCATCGATTCGCCCTATGAGCCGCCGGTGTCGCCCGAGCTGCACCTGCAGACCGCCACGCTGTCGCCGGACGAGGCCGCCGCCGTGGCATTCGAGCATCTGCGCGCGGCCGGCGTCATCAGCGGCTAGCGATCGCCTGCATCACCCTTGCCCGGCGGACAGATCCCCGGTGGGGGTGCCACGCAGCTGGAAAAACCGGGTCGTCCATGGCCTGGAATCGGGCCGCCGGGATTCTGGCACTGCGTCGTCGCCCTGGCATGATCCCCGACCATGTTGAAGTCGATGCTCGCTCCGCTGCGCTGGCTCGTCCGCGTCGTCCTGGCCCTGCTCATCCTGTTCGAGGAATGGGGTTGGGAGCCGTTGCGGCGCGTCTTCGCGCTGCTGGCCAAGCTGCCGCTCATCCGCCAGTTCGAGGCCCTGCTCCAGCGCCTGCCGCCGCGCTGGGCTTTCGTCGTGCTGGTGCTGCCCAGCCTGCTGATCCTGCCGATCAAGCTGGCTGCCGTCTGGCTGGTGGCCGAGGGCCACGTCATGCTGGGCGTGGGCATCGTCGTTGCGGCCAAACTGCTGGGCACGGCGCTGCTGGCATGGTTGTTCCAGCTCATCCAGCCGGCGCTGATGCAGCTGCCCTGGTTCGCCCGCTTCTATGCTCGCTGGACGGCCTGGAAGACCGAGCTGCTGGCCTGGGTGCGGGCCAGCTCGGCCTGGCGTACCGCGCGGGCGATCAAGCTGAGGGTGAAGCGGTTGTTCAGGCGCGCACGAGTGGAACCGCCTTCGGCTTGAAGTGCAGGCGCTGCTCGCGCTGCGCATCGATCTCGGCGCGGATGTGAGCCAGCTCGGCCTGGCGCTCGTCGCGATAGAACAGGTTGTAGGCCTCGAAGGGCACCATGCGGCCGTCCGGCCTGGCGATGTGGATGCAGCTCTTCTTCAGCGCGCGGATGTCCAGCGACTGGGCGTCCATGAACTGAACGATGAGCACGCGGAACACGTCGCGATAGCTGAGCTGGGGCGCGTCGATCTTGGGCAGGCAGCACAGCAGCTCGGACAGGCAGTTGGACTGGCTCTCCGGCGAGTGGTTGGTGGAGAACAGCTTGAAGACCGAGGCCTTCAGCGCCGGGTCGCCCTCGAAGACGATGGTGCTGCGGTCGCCGGACAGCAGCGTGGCGGCGTCGAGGAAGCGGGTCAGGGGCACCAGGCCCTTCTCTTTGTCCTGGCTGCGCAGCGCGTAGGCCATCGCCAGCGTGTCGGGGTTGCAGGGCACCGGCAGCACGTCGGCCAGTGTGAACACACCGCTCTGCTCGGCGATGCGGCGGCGCAGCTCGCTGACGGTGAGGCGGTGCTTCGCGGCGTCGTAGGCCTCGACGCGGCCGGCGTTCTGGATGGGCTGCAGCGTCACGCCGCGCACGCAGGCGTAGCTATGGCCGTGGCGGATGACGTCGCCGATCTCGTCGTCGTTCACACCGCGCTTGACGGTCATGACCAGCGTGGTCGAGATGCCCAGCGCGTCCAGCCTTGCCAGCGCCGCTTCGTGCGGCCCGCGCAGGTCGGCGCCACGCAGGTCCATCAGCGCCTCGCGCCGCAGCGAGTCGAACTGCAGGTACACCTCCAGCCCCGGTGCATAGCCGGCCAGCCGCTCGGCAAAGGCTTCGTCCTGGGCGATGCGCAGACCATTGGTGTTGACCATCAGGTGCTTGATGGGCCGGGCCTTGGCAGCGTCGAGGATGTCGAAGAATTGCGGGTGCAGCGTCGGCTCGCCACCCGAGATCTGCACGACGTCGGCCTCGCCCTCGCTGGCCACGACGGCGTCCAGCATCGCGATGACTTCCTCCATCGTGCGGTGGCTGAGCCGCTCGGGGCCTGAGCCCGCATAGCAGGTCGGGCAGCGCAGGTTGCAGTGGTCGCTGATCTCGATGAGGGACAGGCAGCTGTGCTGCATGTGGTCGGGGCACAGGCCGCAGTCATAGGGGCAGCCGTACTTCATCGGCGTCGCGAATCTCTGCGGCATCTCCGGTGGCTTGACGAACACCTCGCGGCACTGCCGGTAGTAGGCCGCGTCGTCGCTGACCAGCACGCGCTCGGTGCCGTGCGCGGGGCACCACTTGTCCATGTAGACGTGATCGTCCTTGATGACGATCTTGGCTTCGACAGGGCGCAGGCAGGTCGTGCAGACGGACTGCGTCGTGTCGTAGAACAGGTAGGGACGGACTTTGCGGGTCATGGCGTGGCGAGCAAGGGCGGCCGGCGCCAGGCGCGCAGCACGATGGGGGTGTAGACGGCGAGCGCGATGAGGCAGGTCCATTGGATGCCGGACAGGCCGAGCGGATAAGGGACCGGCACGGGCTTGAGGAATTCGACTGCGAAGCGCCACAGCAGGTAGGCGCTCAGGAAGAGCTTGAAGGCCAGGCCGGGTGTGGTGAAGCGCGCGCGGCTCAGCGTGATGCCGAGGACCAGCACGACGGCGATCTCGTAGAGCTGGGTGGGTTGGCGCGGTATGCCGTCGCCGAAGTCCAAGCCCCAGGGCAGGGCCGCCGGCAGCCCGTAGGTGTCGTCATGCAGGCCGGCGAGGAAGCAGCCGATGCGACCAATGGCGAGGCCGACGGCGATGGGCAGCACCATGGCGTCGCCGGTGCTGCGGGTTTGGCCGGTCAGCTTCTTAGCGAGCTCGACGCCGATGAGCCCGCCTAGCAGGCCGCCGACGATGCTTTGGCCAGGCAGCATGAGTTGGCCGCCCTGCCAGAGAGCTGCTGCCACATCGGGCCGCTCGATGAGGAAGACGAGTTTGTTGCCCAGGGCTGCGCCGATCAGCAGGCCGACGAGGACACCGAAATTCCCAGGCGCCAATGCGCCGCCGCGGTCCCGACGTTTCAGCGTCCCGCGCCACATTGCCGCGCCAAGGGCCATGCCGGCATAGGCGAAGGCGCTGTGCACCCAGGCGGCGGTGGTGGCGTCGGCGATCAATCTCTGCTGCTGAACATCCGGGCCAGCTTGCGCCCGCACAGCCAGGCCAGGCCACCGCCGATCAGCAGGCTGGGCACGGAGATGACCAGCATGGCGGTGGAGTAGTTCTCCGGGCCTTTCGAGAACAGATCGGGCAAAGCGCCCACGGTGAACACGCCGCCGCACAGGCCGGCGAGGCCGAAGCCCAGCGTCGCGACGACCAGGATGCAGACGAGGACGAAGCGGCCGAAGGAGGTCTGGGCGTCGCTCATGATGCAGCTCCTGCGAGCAAGGTCTGCACCCGCGTGCGCAGGCCATCAGGCGACACGGTGGCCATCGGCATCGGCCGGTCCACTGTCAGGCTGACCGGGCTCCACACCCCGCGCCGCATCGGCTTGACCATCGCCTTGCCGCCCTCGACGCGCGAGAAATAGCTGCCCCACAGATTGCCCAGCGCCATCGGGATGACGGGCACTTCGGGCATGCCTTCGATGAGCTTCATGACGCCGCCCTTGAAGGGCTGCAGCTCGCCGTCGCGCGTGATGCCGCCTTCGGGGAAGATGCAGACCATCTCGCCGTCGGCCAGCACGGCCCGGGCGGCGGCGAAGGCGGCTTCATAGGTGGCCGGGTCGGTCTTCTGCGGCGCGATCGGAATGGCCTTGGCGAGCTTGAACATCCAGCCGAGCACGGGGATGCGGAAGATCTGCGCGTCCATCAGGAAGCGGATGGGGCGCGGGCTGGCAGCCATCAGCAGCACGGCGTCGACGAAGCTGACGTGGTTGCACACCAGCACGGCCGGGCCGGTGGTGGGAATGCGCTCGTCGTTGACGACGCGAAAGCGATAGACGATGCGCGTCAGCACGAAGGCGGCGAAGCGCAGCAGGTACTCCGGCACGATGAGGAAGATGTAGAACGCGACGACCGCGTTGGCGATGCCGACGGCCAGGAAGATCTGCGGGATGGTCAGCCCCGCGCCCAGCATGGCGCCGGCGATGACGGAGCTGGCGATCATGAAGACCGCGTTCAGGATGTTGTTGGCCGCAATGATGCGGGCGCGGTGGCTGGGCTGGGCGCGCAGCTGGATCAGCGCATACATGGGCACGCTGTACAGGCCGGCGAACAGGGCCAGCAGCGTCAGGTCGGCCAGCACGCGCCAGTGCGCGGTCACGGCCAGGAAGGCGCTGACGCTGTAGGGCTCCGCCGCCGGCAGGCCCGAGGCGGCGAAATAGAGGTCGATGGCGAACACGCTCATGCCGATGGCGCCCAGTGGTACGAGGCCGATCTCGACATGGCGCTTGGACAGCATCTCGCACATCAGCGAGCCGATGCCGATGCCGATGGAGAACACCGCCAGCAGCAGCGAGGCGACCTGCGGGCTGCCGTGCAGCACCTCCTTGGCGAAGGCCGGAAAGTTGCTCAGGAACACGGCGCCGAAGAACCACATCCACGAGATGCCGAGCAGCGAGCGGAACACCGCCAGGCCTTCATGCGCGAGCTTGAGGTTGCGCCAGGTCTCGGTGAAGGGGTTCCAGTTGATGACCAGATTAGGGTCGGTCGACGGGCTGGTGGGAATGGCTTGCGCCGTCACGCGGCCGGCAACGGCCAGCGCCAGGCATGCCCAGGCGACGTGCTGCGGGCCGACGATCGGCGTGTCGACCAGGATGCCGCCGAGCAGCTGACCCAGCAGGATGGCGACGAAGGTGCCCATCTCCACCATGCCATTGCCGCCGGTCAGCTCGCGCTCGTTGAGCTGCTGCGGCATGTAGGCGTACTTGACCGGGCCGAACAGCGTCGAGTGCAGGCCCATCAGGAAGACGCAGCCCAGCAGCGCCGGCACATTGGCGGCGTAGAAGCCCCAGGCCGCGATCACCATGATGGCGATCTCCAGGCTCTTGACGAGCTGCATCAGCCTGGCCTTGTCGTGCTTGTCGGCCAGCTGGCCGCTGGTGGCCGAGAACAGCACGTAGGGCAGGATGAACAGCGCCCCGATGACCAGGCCGGCCATCTTGGACGGCAGCCAGTCCAGCTGCAGCTGGTAGGTGATCATCAGCGTGAACGCGAACTTGAAGACGTTGTCGTTCGCGGCGCCGAGGAACTGCGTCCAGAAGAAGGGCGCGAAGCGGCGCTGGCCCAGCAGCGCAAATTGATTCGGATGCGAATGAGGATCAGACATGCGTTGTTCCGGAGAGGGGGATGGGCCGAGTCATGGTGCACCACCCAGTGACTGCCGTGGATCCGGCTTTGCCGGTCCACTGGCGGTGCCCCCTTGAGGGGGCCGGCGAAGCCGGTAGGGGGTGGGCTATTCCGTCATTGCTGGACGAGTTGGGGTGATTGGGACAGGCCGGCGCGCTGCATCCACGTGAACATCGAATCCACGGTGACGGTGTCGATATGGCTGCTGAAACGACGCGCGCTCGGATGATCGTCGAAAGCGATGTTGGCCTGGGTCATGCGGCCGCCCAGGCGGGTCAGCGTGGACAGGTGCAGGTCGGTAGGCTGGTAGCCCTGGGCCTTCAGCCAGGCCTGGGCGTCGCGTCGATTGGAGATGCCGGAGCCGGCGCTGCCTGCCAGGGTCTCCAGCACCCACTGGTTGCTCTGCTGGTAGGTGGTGCCGAAGGCATAGGCCACCATGCTGTAGCGGCGCTCGTTGAAACGTGCCACACGGCTGTTGTCCGTCAGCACGGGCAGCAGGGCCTGCTGCAGCTCGGGCTTGAGCACGGCAAAGGCGGCCTGGTAGCGGTGCGGGTTGTCGAGGAAGAACTCACCGAGGCCCTGGCGATACAGCGCCGCATGGTCGGTGCCGCAATTGTTGAGCTTGTGCATGACGCGCCAGACGGCCGGCTGCTGCGTCGTGTCCTTGTACACAAAGCCCAGGTGGGACCATTGCAGGCCGTATTTGGAGAGGTCCTGCCCCGCGCGAGCCAGGACGACGACCTGGGCGCCGCTGGCATCGAGCTGGCGGGCCGTGGCCTGGGCGAGGTTGAGCCCCTGCTCGATCTGGCGCGCCGTTGGCTGCTTCTCCTCGCAAGGCCGGCCGGCGTGGGCGGCGGTTGCGACAGCCAGTGCGCCGGCCAGGGCGAGGGCCTGCCTCAACGGCTCACCTGCTCGTTGTAGAGCAGGGCCTTGCCGATCTCATTGGGGATGAAGGCGATGACCTCGCCGGCGGCGGACAGAAGGGTGCCCGCGCCGATGACGGAGACGACGACGGCCGCACCGGTGGACACGACGACGCCCTCGGCCAGCTTGCCGGCGGCCTTGATGCTGATGCGGGCGCCGTCGGAGGCGCGCTCCAGGACCCAGACCGTCGCGCTGCCGACGACCTCGACGGACACCACCACCAACGTCACGCCGGCCGACAGGATGCCGGCGGGGATGGCGCTGAGTGCGACGCCGCCGGCGCTGACCGCGCCGACCGACAGCACGACGGGCGCCAGGGACAGCACCGCGCTGGCCTCGGACGGGCTGTTGTGGGCCTGGGCGGGCAGGGCCAGGGCGAGTGACAGGCTGGAGAGGGCGAGCAGGCGCTTCATCAAAGGCTCCTTGGGTTATTGGGCTGCGGCGTCAGCCTGCGCAGCCGCTTCACGGCGGCCCTGCATGCGGGCTTCGAGCATGTCGGCATCGTGGGCGTCGCGCAGCATCTTGGCGAGCGTGAAGACGTTGGAGATCAGGTAGAGCCAGCAGACGCCGAGATAGGCCTTCCAGACGGGCTGGATCTCCATGCGCCACAGGCCCCAGCCGGTGAGACCCATGGCGAGCGCGAAGCCGCACCAGACAACGAGGCGCCACATGGGCGTGTCGACCTGGCGGTCCTGGTTGTCGCGGATGAACTTGGCCAGCGCAAAGGCGGTGGAAAGGCAGAACACATAGCCCATGACCATGAAGGCGCGGTCCAGATCCTGCCCCGGCAGCCAGGCCAGCCCCGAGCCGCACAGCATGACGCTGAGACCGAAGGAGACCCAGACCTGGAGGCGCCAGGCGTTGGTGTCGCGGCGGATGAAAGGGGTTTGAGCCATGCGGGTGTCTTCTTGTGAACGAATGTTGCGATGGCCGCGATCTTGCGTGAAGCCGGGGTGGCTGGCCTCGGGAATAGTTCCAAGGCGCGTGGCAAGCGCCGCAAAGTAGCGCTTCATGACACTGCCCGGCGGTCGGGGGGACCCGTGTCGCGCAGGCGCCGAGCCGCCGGTGTCGTCATGCGCTACCGTCTCGCCTCATGTCGAGCACGCAATCGCTGGTGGCCCTCATCAAGGCCGAGCTGAAGACGCAGGGCCTGAGCTATGCGGAGCTGGCCTTGGCCCTGGATCTGTCGGAGTCCAGCGTGAAGCGCATGCTGGCACCCGGTGGCGAGATGCCGTTGTCGCGCGTGGACGAGATCTGCCGCGTGCTGAAGCTGGAGTTCGCCGAGCTGGCCGCGCGCCTGGGGCAACAGGCGCCGGCTTTGCGCGAGCTGACACTGGAGCAGGAGGGTGCCGTCGTGGCCTCGCCCGTGCTGCTGCTTGTTGCCATCTGCTGCCTGAGCCACTGGGCCATCGAGGACGTGCTGTCGCGCTATCGCATTGCCGAATCCGACGCCGTTGCGGCCCTGACCCAGCTCGACCGTCTCGGCGTCATCGAACTGCGCCCGCACAACCGCTACAAGCTCAAGGTGGCCAAGACGCTGCGCTGGCGGCCGCAGGGGCCGGTCATGCAGTTCTTCCGCGAGCGGGTGATGGCCGATTTCTTCGCCGGCGGCTTCGACGGCGAGGGCGAGCTGCTGACGCTGGTGCACGGCGAGTTCGGCGCCGGCCATGCGCGCGAGCTGGCCGAACGGCTGCAGCGCACGGCCGATGACTTCGCCCGACAGCATCTGCTGGACCAGAAGCTGCCGTCCTCTGAGAAGCGGCCCTACAGCGTGGTCATTGGCCTGAGGTCATGGATCTTCGAGGCGTTCCGCGACTTGGAGCGGCCGGGCCTGGGCCAGCGCCGCGCCGGTCGTGCTGGATAGGCAAACGACCGAATCAGGCTCCCGGATAAGGCTCGGCGAGGCCGGCCTTGCGCGCGGCCTGGCCTGTTTTGGCTAGGGTTTCCGCCGCATGTTCGCAAGCATTGACCCCCGGCGGTGCGTCCATCGGCAATGGCCTCCGCAAGTTTGACGAGTTCAACAGACGCTCCGAACCGTACAACGTCGTCAGGGCAAGGACGGTCTGCGCCCACCTTTGCGGGAGAAGCTCATGACAGGCATTGACCAATGGCAAGGCGCCCAGACTCCGTCGGACGCCACACGACGACCGGCGCAATCGCACAGGCCCGCAGGCCCCGGCGGCAGACCTGCGTCGCGCGGGTGGTACCTGGCGATCGGGCTCAATGCCGTCGATCCGGCGCAGTACGGTGGCTGGGCCGGCCCGCTGATTGCCTGCGAGGCTGATGCACGGGACATGGCGGCCATCGCGACCGGCGTCGGCTGCACGGGCACCTTGCTGCTGACGCAGGAGGCGACGTCTGCGCGTGTACTCGCGGAACTTGCGGACGCGGCGCAGCAATTGCGCCCGGGCGACCTGTTCATTCTGAGCTACTCGGGCCACGGCGGGCAGCTCGGGGACGCGAACGACGAGGAGGCCGATGCCCTGGATGAAACATGGTGCCTCTTTGATCGCATGCTGATCGATGACGAGCTGTATGCGATGTGGGCCCGCTTCGCGCCTGGCGTGCGCATCGTGGTGCTGTCCGACAGCTGCCATAGCGGCACGGTCGCGAGGATGGCGCGCTATGAATTCGTCGCGCAGGCAGTGGGCATGATGGCGGTGACGAATCCTCGCCAGGCCGGGCTGAGCCCGCCTGCTGGTGCAATCAAGGCGATCCCGTTCGAAAGGGCATGGCCTGTCTACCAGGAGCGAAAAAACTTCTATGACTCGCTGCAGTATCTCTGCGGCCCCGCTGACAAGGCCAACATCGGCGCCAGCGTGATTCTGATCTCGGGCTGCCAGGACAACCAGTTGTCAATGGACGGCATGGACAACGGCCTGTTCACCGGCACGCTCAAGCGCGTTTGGGCAGATGGCCAGTACGGGCGGGACTACGAGTCTTTCTGCAGGGACATCATCAGGCTCATGCCGCCCAGCCAGACGCCTAACTACTACGTGGTCGGTGCGGCCAACGCAGGCTTCGAAGCGCAACGCCCCTTCAGCGTCTGACGCACGGCTCTGCTGCATTTACCGTGCGGCGACTCTGGAGCGTTTGATGGGGCTCAAGCCTCACCAGAACTCCCAACGCCCGGTCCAAATGACCCAGAGGCCCAGCAGCCCATTCGTCACCGCGTGCGCGATGACGGCGCTCCACAGCTTGCCGTTCCTGCGGTAGAGCAAGGCGTAGGCGAGGCCCGCGACGACGGCGGCCAGCCACAGCGTGTGGGCCAGCGTGAAGACGAAGGTGGACAGCACGACGGCACGCGCACCGACTGTCTGCGGGTTGACCCGCTCGAAGCCAGGATGCTGCACCCAGCGCATCAGGAAGCTGCGCCAGAACAGCTCCTCCATGACGGGCACAACCAGGGCTGCGCCGGCCAGGCGCAGCACGATCAGTGGCCAGATCAGCTGGCCGTTGGCATCCAGCGGCACAAAGCTGGCCGTGGCTGAGCCGAGCTGCATCCACGGCGCATCCAGCTGCACCCAAATGGCGAAGACGGCGATGCCGACAACCACGGCCCAGCCGGTCTCGCGCGCGTCGGGCAGGTTTTGCCGCACCAGCTCGCCATAGCCGCGCCAGTACCAGGCCAGCAGGCCGCCGACG
Organism: Roseateles sp. P5_D6; assembly: GCF_054049415.1. Taxonomy (NCBI): domain Bacteria; kingdom Pseudomonadati; phylum Pseudomonadota; class Betaproteobacteria; order Burkholderiales; family Sphaerotilaceae; genus Roseateles; species Roseateles sp. P5_D6. The sequence continues at coordinate 225,113 of NZ_JBFUMK010000006.1, forward strand.
ATGAGTGTCTGGGCGCCATAGATCCAACGTCCATCCAGGCCGATTTCGGCGGGCAGGTAGCCACGCAGCGCCAGCAGCGCCATGAAGACGAAGAAGGGAATGCAACGGGCGAGGGCGGCGGGGCTGAGCGTGGGCGTGTCGGCAGGCATGTCGGCCATCAGCTTAGCCCGAGGCCGTGACGACTCAGGGCGCTGGGCCCCCCCAAGCCTCAGGGGTGGGCACCGGAACTAGGGGCTCAGAAGGCCATCCTTGAAGGCGACGAAGACACCATTGGTCCAGCCGAAGCCGTCCTGGGTCTCGTACTCGCCGCCGCCGCCGGGCTTGTCCTGGGCGACGTCGTATTTCTCCAGTAGCCGGCCGGTGGCGAGGTAGACGCGGTGCACGCTGGCGCACCAGCGCTCGGCGATGTCGCGGGCCAACGCCGCATGGCCGTAGCGCAGCAGGCCCTGGGCTGCCATCCATTGCAGCGGCGCCCAGCCGTTGGGGGCATCCCACTGCTGGCCGGTCGTGAGGGCCGTCGTCAGCAGGCCATTGGCGCCGAGCAGGTGGCGCTGCACCTGGGCGGCCATCGCGTCGGCCTGCGGCTGGGTGGCCATGCCGAGGTACAGGGGCACGAGGGCGGCGGCCGTCAGCGGGCGCGGGTCGGTGGCCTGCCGCCAGTTCAGGTCGGCATAGTGACCCGTTGGGCCAGCATCGGCGCGCCAGAAGCGCGTCTGCAGCAGCTGGCGGCGGGCGGCCATGCGGGCCTCGAAGGCCTGGGCCGTGGCGGTGTCGCCGCTGCGCGCAGCACCCAGGGCGATCGCGCTCTCCAGGCCGGCCAGCAGCGCGTTCAGATCGACGGGTGCCAGCGCTGTCGTCTCGATCGTCGCAATGTCGGCGGGATCGGCGCACCAGCGGCCGGAGAAGTCCCAGCCGCTCTCGGCGCCGGCGCGCAGGTCGCGCCAGACGTCTGTCGGCGTGCGGCCGGTCGCGGCCTCGGCCGTCAGCACGTCCTCGCGCCAGCTCTCCTCGCGCGGCGTGCAGCGGTCGTCCCAATAGCGGTTGAGCAGGGCGCCGTCGGCGGTGCGGGCTACGCGGCGATGGGCCTGGCCGGGTGCCACCGTGGCCTCGCCGGCCATCCAGAAGCCGTGTTCTGTTTTCAACGCGTCCAGATGGGCCGCGAAGCCGGCGGCCGGGTCGTCGGCGTGCAGCAGCTCGACCATCCTGAAGAAGAACGGTGGCTGCGAGCGGCTCAGCATGTAGCTGCGGCTGCTATTGGGAATGAAGCCGTAGGTTGCTATCAGGTGGGCGAAGTTGGCCAGCATGGCCTCGGCCAGGTCGCGCCGGCCGTCGGCCACCAGGCCCAGCATCGTGAAGTAGCTGTCCCAGTAATAGAGCTCGCGAAAGCGCCCGCCTGGCACGACATAGGGCTTGGGCAGCGCGAGCAGGCTTTCGCCGTCTTCGGCCTGGCGGTGCTCGCGCACCAGCAGCGGCCACAGCGCGCGGATGTGTTCGCGCACACCCAGGCGCGGGCCAACGGCGGTGTCATGGCCGGGCAGCACGAAATGGCCGTGGACGAAGTCGGTGAGCGAGAAGCCCGGCAGGCGACGTTCGACCTCGAAGCGCGCACGGATCATGGCAGGCGCGGTCTTGGGCCGGGCGTCGACAAAGCTCTTGCCGTCGCCGAAGACGCGCGTCATCTGCACGGCGACGAAGAGCTCGCCGTAGAGCTCGTGCGGGGTGGCTGCGCTGCTGTGCGCGGCGGCGTGAACGGGCGCGGCGGCCAAGAGGTCGCCGGGGCGCTGGGAGCGGAAAGTCATGACGATGCGAGATGCCGGCGCAGCCGGGCGAGCGAGATGGCCAGGGCCGTGACGGGCACGAGCAGCAGACCGAAGGCGGTGGTGCCGTCGAAGGCGACGAAGAGGCGGCCGGTGACGAAGCTGCCCAGCGTGCCGCCCAAGGCCGAGAAGACGACGATGAGGCCGGTCATGGCCGCATGCTGGCGCTGCGGCAGAGCGCTCAGCATGGCCGAGTTGATGGCGGGGTAGATGGGTGCCAGCAGCAGGCCGGTCAGCGGCAGCAGATAGGCCGCGGGCGGGGCGTTCAGCCAGCCAGCGTCGGCGCCCAGCGGTGCGACGTTCAGGGACAGCGGCAGCGTGATGAGGATCAGCGCTGCGATGCCGACCAGGCAGGCGATGACGACGGCAAACCAGCCCAGCCGCCCGATGACGGCTGCGCTGGTCAGGCGGCCCAGCGCCGTCGTCGCCGGCATGATGACCGCGAGGCCCACGCTCATCGCCGTGGGCAGGTGCAGCACCTCGTTGTTGAAGCTGGGCAGCCAGGTCGAGATGCCCTGCTCGATCAGCACATAGAGAAAGGCTGACAGCAGGAACACGACGACGAGGGCCATCTTCAGCAGCGGCGCCATCGCCAGCAGGTCTTCGCGCACGCTGGTGTTCGGGGACTGGATCGGACCTTCGTCGAGCGGACTGGTGAGCAGCAGCACGAAGGCACCGGCAGCCAACGCGGCCAGCAGCGGATAGACCTGCAGCCAACCTCGCCCCTCGGCATGCGCGGCCTGGCTGAACAGCAGATAGCCGCCCAGCACGCCGACCATGAACAGGCCTTCGAGCAGGTTGGTGAAGCGCGCATGGCCGGCGCGGTCTTGCGTGACCAGGCCGATCATGGAATAGGCCGAGACCTTGACCAGCGCGAACCCTGCGCCGAGCGTGCAGAACAGCAGCTTGATGGCCCAGAAGGCCGACAGCACCGGCATGGCCAGGCAGGCCGCGCCGACGGCCGCGAGGGCTAGCAGCATGGCGCGCTTCAGGCCCAGGCGCGGCAGCAGCGAGGCGACCAGGAAGGACGTCAGCGCGATGGGCAGATCCTTCCACGCGTCCAGCAGCGCGGCCTCGGCGCGGGGCACGCCGAGGGTCTGCACGACCAGCAGGTTGACCGCACCGACGCTGTTCAGCAGGGCGCCGAACAGCATGTAGGTCAGGATGATGGCGAGCCGAATGCGCAGGCCGCCGCTCGACAGGGGCACCGCCGGGAGAGTCGTGGGTTGTGTCATGTCGAGGGCTGCTTTGAGTTCAGGCGTCGCCATCTTGGCGCGTCGTCAGAACTGGAAGCCGACGCTCAGCTCGTAGGCCCGGCCGAACAGCGGYCGCGCCAGGAACACACCGTCCTGGCCCGCGCCCTGGCCCGGCACGCGGAAGTTGCCTTCCGTCAGGCCGACCTTGTTGGTCAGGTTGGTGCCGGTCAGGCGCACCTCCAGGCCGTTGTCCATCGAGAACACGGCGCCCGCGTCGATGGTCCGGTAGGCCGGCAGCTTGAGCGTGTTGGTCTGGTCCGCAAAGCGCTCGCCGACGTGGCTGAAGGTGGCAAACGTGCGCAGCTGGCCGAAGCCGGTCTGCGTCTGCCAGCTCGGCGTGAGGCGAGCCTGGAACTTGGGCGCGCGCTCCACGCGGTTGCCGGTGAACTGCTGGAAGTCCTTGTACTTGGCGTCCTGGAAGTTGCCGGTCGCGGCGATCTCGAAACCATAGCCAGGCCGCAGGGCCAGCTCGAACTCGACACCCGTGGCCTTGCTGTTGGGGCGCAGCACGACGTTGCCGGCGTTGGTGAACTGCTGGGTCTGCGAGTTGGTCAGCTTGTTGGCGTAGGCGGTCAGGAAGGCGCTGTAGAGCTTGGTGGCGGTCTTCAGGCCGATCTCGTACTGGGTGATGTCCTCGACCGAATCCTTGGTCTCGTTGGCGCCGCGGCCGCGCAGCACGTCGAAGTCGGGCAGGCGGTGGCCCTTGTTGACGCGCACGAAGGCGCTGAACTCGCGGCTGAAGGCGTAGTTGGCACCGCCGGTGAACGACGAACGGCTGAGCTTGCTGTCGATCAGCGTGTTCGTGCCGTTGAAGTACGAGAGGTTGTTGTTGTAGATCGTCGTCGGGTCGGCATCGAGGTCGCCGCTGCTGACGTTGGCGATCGTGCCGGTGATGCGCTGGGTCTCGCGGCGGGCGCCGAGGTCGATGCGCAGTTCCTTGCTCAGCTGCCACTCGTCGGCGACGAAGAAGGCGTGGGTGTTGCCGCTGTAGTTCGCGTCGAGGTTGAAGGAGAACGGCGGCGTGACATAGCCATTGCGCGAGGCCTTGACGCCGTTGTCCAGGGCCACGTCGATGAGGCGGGCGTGCGACTGCACCGTCATCAGCTGGGCTTGGCCCAGCGTCCACACGTCGTGAGAGCTGTAGCCGGCCAGATACAGGCCGACGGTCAGGTTGTTGCCCGGCGCGATCTCGCGCGACAGGCGGGTCTCGTTGCTGGTCGAGCGCAGCGCCTTGTCGACGGCCCACATGCCGTTGACGATGACGGGCGTGCTGCCGGCGACCGTGCCGCCGCCGTTGGTGAAGGTGGCGGTGCCGGTCGTCGCCGCGCGGCCGGCCGCAGCAACGACGGCTGCATCGCCATTGGCTGCGGTGACCTGGGACGTGATGTAGCTCGACAGCGTCTGCGGATTCGCGCCGGAGAACAACGCATAGGTCGGCGTGTCGCCGGTGGTGTGGCTGAGCTTGTTGGTCAGCGTCCAGTCGCCCAGCTTGGTGTCGAGGTTGGCACCATAGGTCTGCACGTCGGCGCCGCGGCCGTCGGCCAGGTCCTTGGTGACGGTGCTGCGCTGGATCTCGGGCTTGCCGTTGGGCAGGGTGCGGCCCGTCGCGCGGCCGGTTTCCAGCACGATGTTGCGCAGCTCGTTGCCGTAGAAGTAGTCCTTCAGCGCATCGAAACCGGGGTAGCTGGACGCGCTCTTGCCGTCGGTGCTGCCGACGACCGGAATGGCCGTGAAGAAGGCATTGCGGTCACGCAGCGCGCGGGCATAGAGCTGCAGGCTGCCGCCTTCGAGCTTGCGGCTCAGCACGACGCTGGCCTGTCCGCCTTCGTCGGCCGGGAACTGGGTGTCGCGCACCCCCTGGCTCTGGCGCCAGAAGCCGCCGACCATGACATTCCATTGGTCGCTCAGCTTGCCGGCATAGACGCCGTCGACGCGCTTCAAGCTGCCGGTGCCGGTCGTCACGCGCAGGCTGGCCTCGGGGTTGCGGCCGTCCTTCTGGATGAAGTTGACCGTCACGCCGGGCTGGCCGCTGCCGAAGATGGGGCTGGGGCCGCCGCGCAGCACTTCCATGCGGTCGATGGTGTCGTCCAGGCGGAACAGCTGCGAGTGCTCGAAGAAGCTCAGCGTGGGCAGGTGGTAGAGCGGCGCGCCGTTGAGCTGGAAGGTCGAGTAGGGGCCGTCGCCGGGTGTCGGGAAGCCGCGCACGCGGATGTTGGCGCCGGCCTGGCCGCCCGAGGTTTCGACGAAGACGCCTGGCACGGTCTTCAGGATGTCGGCCGTGCTGGTGGGCGCGGCCTGCTTGATCTGCTCTTCGGTGGCGGTCGTGATCGAGAAGCCGGCTTCGAGCTTGCGCACGCCCTCGCGGCGCGCCGTGCCGGTGACGACGACGGCGTCGAGTTCCTTCAATTCGGGGGGCTGTGCGGCAGGTTTTTCCGCAGGCTTGGCGGCGTCTTGCGCGAACGCGGCGCCACACAGGGCGGCGGCGGCCAGCGCGATCAGCTGGGGACGAAAGGCGGTGCGAACGAGGCGGACGCCGGCGCGCGGCGCGGCATGGGGGCTCAGCATGGGTGGTCTCCGATGGTTGTTGTTGTGGAATCGCTGAACAAGTCCCTCGCGTGCGGCGCATCCCTGCTTTGGGCGGTCTGCGGCGTTGCAAATGCTCGCCATAGCCAAGCTATGACTGCGCTTTGCGCCTTGCAGCCCATCCCAAACCAGGGCGCGCCGCATCGCGGTGACTTATTCAGCGATTCCGATCCCGAAAGCCAGCGCGGCCGTCGCCACTTTCGATGGACCGGACTTTGATGGCAAATGTTATCGATGTCATTTGGGTTTTTACCAATGTGGCTGATCGTTGACATCGATGACATGGATTTCGGTTCTAGGGAGTTGAACGTTTTCGGCGCGGCGGCTTGCCCGAAGGGGGCAAACCCCGACAATCCGCGCCCATGAGCACCCAAGACCTCACCGACGCCGAGTTCGCCGAACTCGACGAACTCCTCGCCGCCACGCCCGAGCCGCTGCAGCCGCTGGACGCCTCCATGCTCGATGGCTATCTGTGTGGCGTCATCGTGCAGCCCCGCCTCATCGAGGCCGACGAGTGGCTGCCCAATATCTTTGACTACGACGGCGGCCTGCTGCCCGAGACGGTGGATGCCGGCTGGCTGGACAAGCTGACCCAGCTCGTCGAGCGTCGCCATGCCGCCCTGAACCGCGGCCTGGCTGAAGATGGCTGGTTCGATCCCGTCATCCTGGAGGTCGATGAGGAACAGGAACCCGACCCGCTGCCGGAAGACGCCAGCGAGGAAGAGCGCTCCGCCCGCGCCAGCTACGACGCCCTCGGCCCTTTGTCGCGCGCGCTGATGCCCTGGGTCGCCGGCTTCCAGCATGCGGCGCTGTGCTTCCCCGAGTTGGCCGACATGCCCGACGACGCGGTGTCCGCCGCGCTCGCGCGTCTGTACCGCCATCTGCCGGCCGAGACGGCCGAGGAGAAGGAGGTCGTCGCAACACTCAACCGCGAGCATCCGCTGAAGGATCTGGACGATGCGATCGAGGAACTGGTTGTCACGGTGGCCGACCTCGCCGACCTGACCGAGGCCGAACGCTACCGTGTCGACACCATCAAGCGCGACACGCCCAAGGTTGGCAGAAACGATCCTTGCCCTTGCGGTTCCGGTAGGAAATACAAGGTCTGTCATGGCAGCAACTGATGCCTTTGCGGGACAGACCGCAGGCGCTTGCGCCAAGCTCTGTCCTCAACTGACTTGAAACTGCAGCTCCTCTCGGACCTCCACCTCGAAACGGAGTCCTACCAGCCCATCCCCGCGCCGGGCGCTGAACTGCTGATCCTCGCCGGCGACATCGACACAACCTGGCGCAGCTTCGAGCTGTTCCGCGGCTGGCCGGTGCCGGTGCTGTTCGTGCCCGGCAACCACGAGTACGACCGCCGTGACGTGGACGAGGCGCGTGAGGCCCTGCGCGCTCACGTCAAGGCCGTCGGCCTGCAGATGCTGGACGACGAATCCATCGTCTTGACCGACGCCCAGGGCCGGCGCGTGCGCTTTATTGGCTGCACGCGCTGGTGCGACTTCGACGCCTTCGGCCCTGGCGGCCGTGATCGTGCGATGCGCGCCGGTGGCTACTTCCAGAACGTCATGCAGGCCACGCGCCATGGCGAGGTCTTCGGCGTCGAGGCGGTGCGCGAACTGGCGCTGGAGAGTCGCGCCTGGCTGGCCGGCGAACTCGCGCGCACGGGTGACTGGGACGCCACGGTGGCCATCACCCACTTCGCACCCAGCCTGAAGAGCGCCGACCCGCGCTATGGCCGCCAGCCCGGCACGGCCAGCTTCTGCAACAACGATGAGGAGTTGCTGCCTGGCGCGCAGCTCTGGGTGCATGGTCACCTTCACTGCCGCCACGATTACCGCATCGGCGACACGCGCGTCGTCAGCAACGCCCGCGGCCACATGAAGCGCGGCGAGGCCGATGGCTTCGATGGCCAGCGCGTGTTCGAGGTCTTCGCGGCCTGAGACTTGCGCCGTGGCGGCCCGATCAGGCCGCGTGCTTCACCGGCTTGATGCGCAGAGCCCAGACGACGCCGGCGATCAGCAAGGCCACGCCGGCCAGGGTCGCTGGCGGCGGCATGCGCTGCTTCCACGCAAACGCGTAGGCCAGCGCGGCCAAGGTCTCGAAGACGATGAGCTGGCCCGACAGCGAGGTCGGCAGCCGCTGGCTGGCCTCGTTCCAGCACAGCGTGCCCAACCAGGATGAGCACAGGCCGATGGCCGCCATCAGACCCACGTACGCGAGCGGCCTGTCGCCGAGCGGAAAAGCGTAGTCCGCGGGAATCAGCTTGCCCGGCGCCATCAGGTACGCGAGCGCCAGCAGCAGCAGGCCCACCAGCGCCATCGGCAAGGTGACGAGGCCTTGCGCCGTCGCCCAAGCCCTGGGGCTGCGATCACTGTGCGCGCGCAGCCAGTCGGCATTGCGGATCGGATACCAGGTCCAGCAGGCCACCGCGGCGATGGCCAGCAGCGCGCCCTCGGCATAGCGGCGCGGGTCGCCGGCCTCGGCTTGCAGCACCGCCAGCTCGTCGCGATTGACGCAGGCCAGGCCCGCGGCGATCAGCAGCAGCGACGGCGCCAGCTTCGCCCACGGCAGATGGCCGTCACGCACACGGTTGCGATGGTTGGCGCAGATGGCGATGACGACCGGCAGCGTGCCGATGATCATGGTTGGCAGCGGCGCGCCGGCGCGCTGGATGGCGGCCGACAGGCAGAGGTAGTACAGGAAGTTGCCGATCAGGCTGAGCTTGGCCGCCTCCCACCAGTCACCCGGCCGCAACTCGCGCAGCGCGCGCCGGTCCAGGGCCAGGGCCAGCGGCACGGCGATCAGGCCGAAGGCCAGGTAACGGCCCACCGTCAGCAAGGCGGGCGCATAGCCCGGCAACATCACGGGCGCGACGAACACCAGCCCCCACATCAGCCCGGCAGCGAGGGCGAACAACAGACCAAACAGCATGGCCGGCATCATCACCCATGCCTTCGTCACACCGGGGCGCTAGGCTCTTTCCCCCATGCGCCCCGCCTTCGTCCTCAGCCTCGCCCTGGTCGCCTGCACGGCCCAGGCCGGTCGGCCGCTGCAGGCCGAAGACGCCGCCGTCATGGACCCGCAGGCCTGCGAGATCGAAGGTGCCCATGGTGACTGGCGTTTGGGCGAAGACGGCCAGCGCCAGACCAGCCTGCAGCTCGGCTGCGGCATCGGCTGGGGTACCGAGGTCGCGCTCAACATCATCCGGCCGCGCGAGCTGGCGCTGAACGGCAAGACCCTGCTCGCCAGCGCCGCCTGGGCCGATGGCGACGCCCAGCTCACGCTGGCGTGGAGCCTCTCGCATCGCCACGTCGAGACGGTGTGGCGGCGCAGCAGCGCGGGGCTGATTTTGGTTGGTAGCGTGCCGCTGACGCGCGAGCTGTCCCTGCATGCCAACCTGGGCCATCAGCGCGACGAGATGGTGGGCCGCCGCAGCACCACCTGGGCCCTGGCCGTCGAGCATGGCGGCTTCGGCGAAGGCGGGCGCTGGCAGCCCATGGCCGAAGTGTTTGGCGATGACCGCGGTCGGCCTTGGGCCAATGCGGCGTTGCGCGTGGCCCTGCTGCCCGATCGCGTCTTCGTCGACGCGTCCTATGGCCGGCAGTTCGCAGGCGCTCGCGCCCGGCTGAAGACTGTCGGCTTCAAGTTCGCGTTTTGAACCAGGCCGCTACGGCCTCGCGCTGTTCGGCGGTGTAGTGAAGGCCGAGCTTGCTGCGCCGCCACAGCACGTCGTCGGCGCCGGTCGCCCATTCGTTTGCCATCAGGTGACGCAGTTCGGACTCGAACAAGCCCGGCGCGATCTCGGCGCCCGTCGGCGCGGCGAGCAGCTCGCGAGCTTTGCTGCCGTAGGCGCGGGCGATGCGGCGCACGCCGGGTCGAGCTGGGTAGGCCGCCTGCAGCTCGGCGGCAAAGGCGTCGATGTTCACGCCATGTGCGCCGAGGTCGCCGCCCGGCAGCGTGGTGCCGGCAGTCCAGGCCTTGCGCGCATCGCCCAGCAGTTCGCCGATCTGCGTTGCGCCGTCCTCGGCCAGCTTGCGATAGGTCGTCAGCTTGCCGCCCCAGACATTGAGCAGCGGCGCGCCACCGTCCGCATTGGCCTCCAGCAGATAGTCGCGCGTGACGGCCGAAGCCGAGCCGCCTTCGTCCAGTAGCGGGCGCACCCCGGCATAGGTCCACAGCACATCGGCGGGCTTCACCGGCTGGGCCAGATAGCGGCTGGCCTGCTCGCAGAGATAGGCGATCTCGTCTTCGGCGATGGTGGCGCGCGACGGCGGGTCCTCATGCTCGGGCAGCTCGACGTCGGTGGTGCCGATCAGCGTGAAGCGATCCTGGTAGGGGATGGCGAAGATGATGCGGCCGTCGGCGTTCTGGAAGATGTAGGCGTGGTCGTGGGTGAAGCGCTGGTCGACGACGATGTGGCTGCCCTTGACGAGGCGCAGGCCGCGCGCCGGCAGCGGCTGGCCGCTGGCGCCCTGGGTGTGGTCGCGCAGGAAGCGCTCGGCCCAGGGGCCGGCTGCATTGACCAGGGCACGTGATCGGAACTGGCGGCCGTTTTGCAGCGTGACCTGCCAGCCGTCTGCGCCGCGCACGGCCCGGGTCACGGCGCAGCGCGTCAGCACTTCGGCGCCGCGGGCTTGCGCGTCCTGGGCGTTCAGCACGACGAGACGGGCGTCGTCCACCCAGCCGTCGGAATAGACAAAGCCGCGCGTGAATTCCGGCTTGAGCGGCGCGCCATAGACGCTGCCCGCCAGCCGCAGGCCGTGCGAGCCCGGCAGCAGCTCGCGGCGGGCCAGGTGGTCGTAGAGGAAGAGGCCGATGCGGATCATCCAGGCCGGGCGCAGATGCGGCGCATGCGGCAGCACGAAGCGCAACGGCTGGATCAGATGAGGCGCGCTCCTGAGCAGCACCTCGCGCTCCTGCAACGCCTTGCGCACCAGCGAGAACTCATAGGTCTCCAGATAGCGCAGCCCGCCGTGCACGAGCTTGGTGGACGCCGAAGACGTGTGCGAGGCCAGGTCATCGCGCTCGGCCAGCAGCACCCGCCAGCCGCGCCCGGCCAGGTCGCGGGCCAGTCCCGTGCCGTTGATGCCGCCTCCCACCACCACCACGTCAAAATCGTCCACCATGCACTCACTCTAAGGGATGGTGATGGACGCCTTGCTTGCGTTGGACCAGGGAACCTCTAGTTCGCGCGCTCTAGTTTTTGGCCGCGACGGCCGCTTGCTCGCCTCGGCCCAGCGCGAGCTGCCCCAGCATTTCCCCCAGCCGGGCTGGGTGGAGCATGACGCGGAGGAGATCTGGACCCATCAGGTCGAATGCGCCCGCGAGGCCGTGGCCAAGGCCGGCGTGAAGGTGGCGGCCATCGGCATCACCAACCAGCGCGAGACGGTTGTGCTGTGGGACCGCAAGACTGGCAAGCCCCTGCACAAGGCCCTGGTCTGGCAGGACCGCCGCACGGCGGCATTCTGCGAACAGTTGAAGTCCCAGGGCCTGGAGCCGCGCGTGCGCGAGCTGACCGGCCTGGTGCTCGACCCGTATTTCTCGGCCACCAAGCTGCGCTGGCTGCTGGACCACGTGCCCGGCGCCCGCGAGCGCGCGGCCCGCGGCGAGCTGGCCTTTGGCACCATCGACAGCTGGCTGCTTTGGAAGTTGACCGACGGCAAGGTGCATGCCACCGATGCCAGCAATGCCTCGCGCACGTTGATCTACGACATCCACCGTGGCGACTGGAGCGACGAGCTGTTGGCGGCCTTCGACATTCCGCGCAGCCTGCTGCCCGAGGTGCGGCCCTCGGCCGGCGTGTTCGGCCAGGCGGCCGAGTTTGGCGTCCCGATCGCCGGCATCGCGGGTGATCAGCAGGCCGCGCTGTTCGGCCAGGCGGCGTTGCAACCAGGCCAGGCCAAGAACACCTATGGCACCGGTTGCTTCTTGCTGATGCACACCGGCCACCAGGCGCGCACGTCCACGCAAGGCCTCATCACGACGCGCGCCGCCCAGGTCGACGCGACGCCGCAATACGCATTGGAGGGCAGCGTCTTCGTCGGCGGCGCCGTCGTGCAATGGCTGCGCGACGGCCTGAAGGCCATTGGCGGCAGCGGCGAGGTGCAGGCGCTGGCCAGCAGCGTGCCCGACGCCGGCGGCGTCATGTTCGTGCCGGCTTTCGCGGGCCTGGGCGCGCCCTACTGGCGTCCCGATGCGCGCGGTGCGCTGCTCGGTCTCACGCGCGGCACGACGCAGGCCCACATCGCCCGCGCGGCGCTGGAGAGCATCGCCTTCCAGAGCGCGGCTGTGCTGACGGCCATGAATGCCGACGTCGGCGCGGCTGAGCGCCTGACCGAATTGCGAGTGGACGGCGGGGCGAGCGCTAATGACCTGTTGATGCAGTTCCAGGCCGACCTGCTCGGCATCCCGGTGCTGCGGCCCAAGGTCATCGAGACAACGGCTCTGGGCGCGGCGCTGCTGGCCGGGCTTGGTGCCGGCGTGTACGAGTCAACGGAACAGATTGGAGCGATCTGGCAGCTGGACCGTGCCTTCGAGCCGCGGATGTCGCGCGACGAGGCGGAGGCGCGGCTGGCAGAGTGGGACAAGGCCGTGAGGCAGGTGTTGGCGGATTGAATCGAGGACTAAGCGATGGAAGAGTTCCCGTTCCAGGAGAAGTTCGATGCCGATATGCGCGAGGCTCGTGAGCGTCTTGGTCTAGCGGTTGGGGACGTCTACGAAGACTGTGCCTGGCACCCAGTTCTTTGTGTGGCAGTAAGCTATGAAGAAGACGACATTACTGGGATCTCGTTGATCGACGGCACGTACCCAAGGTCATGCAGTCTTCGGCATTGCGGCATCCGCAAACTCCCGGTGCAAGAAGCGTGGGAGATTCGGCGCAGTGGCCCAAATGATCCTGCAGCAAGGGAGGCCATTTCGCCTGAGCGGAAGTGGTGGCGGTAGCGGCGCATCAGCAAGCGGCGCGGACCGAGCGACTTGATCGGTCCCGCAGACGGTGCACTCAGGACTCTGATCCCATCGCCGTCGCCCGCCCAACACCCTCCCACGCAGCCAGATCCTTCAGCAGCTGCTCGCTGTGCGCCCGCACCGCGTCGATCGCATCCGCCCCCAACTGCAGCCGCAACGGCGTGACCTCCGCGCGCAGCGCCGCATCGATCGCCGCCGCCGCCTTGTCCGGGTCGCCGGCTTGCGTCCCATCCATGCCCTTCGCAAAGCTGCGCGTGCCGCCGACGATCTCGTCGTAGGCCGCCAGCACCGGCATCTGGCGCAGCACGTCGGCGCCTGCAAAGCCGGTGCGGAAGGCGCCGGGCTCGACGATGAGGACCTTGATGCCGAAAGGCGCGACTTCCTGGGCCAGGGCTTCGGACAGGCCTTCCAGCGCGAACTTGGAGGCCGAGTAGGCGCCGAAGCCGCCAAAGGACATCTGGCCGCCCATGCTGGACAGGTTGACGATGGCGCCGCTGCGCTGCTCGCGCATGGCCGGCAGCACGGCGCGGGTCACGGCGACAGCGCCGAAGAAGTTGGTTTCCATCTGCGCGCGCAGCTCGGCGTCGGGTGTCTCCTCGACGGCGCCGACGATGCCGTAGCCGGCGTTGTTGATCAGCACGTCGATGCGGCCGAAGTGCGCCAGGGCGGCAGCCGTGGCGCGCTCGGCGTCGCCAGCAGCGGTCACGTCCAGCGGCAGCACGAGGACGCGGTCGGGTGCGCTGTCGGCCAGCGCGGCCAGGCGCGCCGGCTGGCGGGCCGTGGCGACGACGTTGTAGCCCTGAGCCAGGGCGTACTTCGCGAAGGACAGGCCAAAGCCGGACGAGGCGCCGGTGATGAACCAGGTGGGGCGGGTGTGGGTGGTTGCAGTCATGGTGGGCTCCGTGGGGTGGTGGGTTGCGACGGGATCCAGTGTCTGGAAACGATGTGATCGGATAAAGGTGATTCAATCGCATGGGTCATGCGATATGGTTCATGAATGAACCGCGAACTGCTGGCCCATCTGCCCATCGTCGTTGCCGTGGCCGACAAGCGCGGCTTTGCGGCGGCTGCCCAGGCACTGGGGATGAGCGCCTCGGCCGTCAGCCATGCGGTGCGCGTGGTGGAGGACGCCCTCGGCGAGCCGCTGTTCGCGCGCACGACGCGCAGCGTGGCGTTGACCGAAGCGGGCGTGCGGTTTCTCGCCAGCGTGGGGCCGGCGTTGGAGGACATCGGCGCGGCCGTCGAACATCTGGGCGCCGCCCGCGGCGAGGTTGGCGGCGTGCTGAAGCTGAATTCCTCGCGCGTGGCTTCGCAAATGGTGCTGCCGCCGCTGCTCGCGAAGCTGGCGGTGGCCCACCCCAAGCTGACGGTGGAGGTGCACGACAACGATGCCCTCGTGGATGTCGTCGCCGGCGGCTTCGACGCCGGCATCCGCCTGGGCGAGCAGGTTCAGCAGGACATGGTCAGCGTGCGCCTGACGCCGCCGTTCAGTGCCATCCTGGTCGCCTCGCCGGACTACCTGGCCCGCCGCGGCGCGCCGGCGCGTGTGGCCGAGCTGGCGGCGCACAACTGCATCGGCTTTCGCCTGCTGGCCGCCGGCAGCCTCTACGACTGGGAGCTGCGCGAGGCCGGCGAGACGGTGGCCGTGCGCACGACGGGCAGTGCCGTCATCACGGACGCCAGCTTCGCGCGCGACCTGGCCCTGGCCGGCGTCGGCATTGCCTACATCTTCGAGCCGCTGGTGCACGCGGAACTGCGCAGCGGCCGTCTGCAGCAACTGCTGCCCGAGTCGGCCTTCGAGGAGCCCGGCCTCTTCCTCTACTTTCCGCGGCGCGCAGCGTTGGCGCCCAAGCTGCGCGCCTTCATCGACGCCGCCCGCTCAGGCGGTTGATTCGGTCGCCTCACCGCTTTCCTGGGCCAGGAAGACGATCAGCACGATGAAACCGATGAGGGGGATCAAGCCGATCAGCTGCCACCAGCCGCTGCGGCCGGTGTCGTGCAGGCGGCGCGTGGCGGCGGCCAGCTGAGGCAGCAGCGTGCCCAGCAGGAAGATGATGTTGAGCCATTGGCTGAACATGCCCAGCACGAAGCTCGCGCCGAAGACGAACAGTGCGAACCACCAGTACTCCGAGCGGCTGGCGCGGCCCGAGAAGTCGACGTATTTGCTGAAGCAGGTCTGGACGGATTCCTGGAAGGTCATGGCCTCTCCCCGAGGTGGTGTTGAGTCGCCGGCATGCTAGGCCACCGGCCGGGCTTCACCACCCCTCAAAAACCCAGGCTTTCGCCCAGGCCGGCCAGCGTTGCGATGCTCAGGCTCGCAAAGATGACGGCGGCCACCGTGTGCACCAGCTTGACCGGCAGCTTCTGCGCCAACTTATCCCCCACCAGCACCGCCGGCACGTTGGCGATCATCATGCCGGCCGTCGTGCCGGCGACGACACCGATGAAATCGGCCGGGAAGCGCGCCGCCAGCGCCACGGTGGCGATCTGCGTCTTGTCGCCCATCTCGGCCAGGAAGAAGGCGATGACCGTCGTCAAGAAGACGCCATGGCCTGGCTTGGGCGTGTCGTCCTCGTCGAGCTTGTCGGGGATCAGCATCCAGCCCGCCATCGCCAGGAAGGACAGGCCGAGGATCCAGCGCAGCGCCATCGGGCTGATCAGGCCTGTCAGCCAGCTGCCTAACGCGCCCGCAGCGGCGTGGTTGAAGACGGTCGCAACGAAGATGCCCAGCACGATGGGCACCGGCCGCCTGAAGCGGGCCGCAAGCATGAAGGCGAGCAGCTGGGTCTTGTCGCCAATCTCGGCGAGGGCCACCAGGCCGGTGGCGATGAGGAAGGCTTGCATTGCGGCGGATTTTCTCAGCCGCTCCTGACACGCGCTGACAGCCAACCCGGCGCAGCATGCGGGCATTGCACTTCAGGAGACCCATGTGAACTTCGCCTACACCCTCGTCTACGTGTCCGACGTGGCCGCGTCCCTGGCCTTCTTCGATAAGGCTTTCGGCCTCAAGAAGCGCTTTCTGCATGAGAGTGGCGCCTATGGCGAGGTCGACACCGGCGGCAGCGGCACCACGCTCGCCTTTGTGGACCACGCAACCGCCCGTGACAGCGTGCAGCACGACTACGTGGCCGCCGACGCGAGCCCGCAGCCGCTTGGCATGGAGATCGGCTTCACCGTGACCGACGTGCAGGCTGCCTATGACCAGGCCGTCGCCGCCGGCGCCCGCGCCCTAGCCGCACCGGTCACCAAGCCCTGGGGCCAGACGGTGGCCTATGTGCGCTGCCCGGACGGCACGCTGGTGGAACTCTGCACGGCCATGGGCTGAGATTTCCCTTTCACGGGGCGGTTTCGCCCCGGCACGGCGCGCGCCGTGAATAGCTGGTCTTGAGCCAGGGAAGCCAGTGGGGCGCTGATGGCGCCCAGCGTGGCCAGTTCGGCGCCGCGGGTACCGCGGGCCTGGAAGGAGGCGTAGATGGCCATGATGAAGCTCGACCTCGTTGTCGGTGACACGTGTCTTCTGCAAGGGGCATGCCCGGTCCCGCACAATGACCGGTTATGCGCCGCGCAGACCGCCTCTTCCAGATCGTCCAGCTCATCCGCGGACGCCGCCTCACGACGGCCGACTACCTCGCGAGTCGCCTCGAGGTGTCGATGCGCACCGTCTACCGCGACATCGCCGCGCTGGGCCAGCAGGGCGTGCCCATCGAGGGCGAGGCGGGCGTCGGTTACCGCATGCGGGCAGGCTTTGACCTGCCGCCGCTGATGTTCAGCAAGCAGGAGGCCCAGGCCCTGGTCGCGACGGTGCGCATGGCCGAATCGCGGCTGGATGCGGCGTTAGCGCGCCAGGCCGAGAACGCGCTGTCCAAAATCCTCGCCGTGCTGCCGCTGGACGCACGCGCCGCGGCCGAGAGCCTGGCGCTGTATGCGCCGCTGCCGGCCCTGGACCCGGCCACCAGCGCCCACCTGACGGCCATGCGCGAGGCCACCGAGGACCGGCGCAAGCTGAAGGTGGGTTATCTGGACCTGGGCGGTGTGAAGAGCGAGCGCATCGTGCGCCCGCTGGCCTGCCTGTTCTGGGGCCCGGTCTGGACGCTGGCTGCCTGGTGCGAGCTGCGCAATGACTTCCGCAGTTTCCGCGTCGATCGCGTCGAGACGCTGGAGGTGCTGGAGGAGACCTTCCGCGACGAGGCGGGCAAGACGCTGGCGGACATGAACCGCAAGCGCGAGGCGCAGGACAACGGCGGAGCTTGAAATGGAGCCCCTCGTCCAGTCTCGCGCCGCTGAACGCGGGCGTGCCTGACCGGTCCCCCGAGGGGACGGCGATGCTTGCGGCATCGAGCCGCAAGCACATCGCCTAACGCGGGCCGGCTCGGGAGCGGCCCAGCGCTCGGCCCGCAATTCGACACCAACATGCCGCCGGCGAGTTAAGTACAGCGCGCGCCCTTGTCCTCAAGCAGCGCGCGCAACAGGGGGCGATGGCATCTCGCCTCATCCTCGCAATAGCAGCCCACCGAGAAATTCGTCTGCGCCGACAGCGTCGCCAACAAGCTCAGCGCATGTTGGGCCTCGGGCTCGGCCATCTCGGCGCTGTACTTCTTCTTGAAGATCTTCCACTCGGCGTCTGTCTCAGCCGCCTGGCCGAGCTTCATCGTCTCGACGCTGGGCGCGAGATTGGGGAACCAGACGTCGTAGAAGTCGCGCGATGCGAACTCGGCCTTGGGCACGCCACGCGGCGGGCGGCGCACGGTGCCGATGCGCGTGCCTTCGTTCTGGGCGCGCGGGCTGCCGAGCCTGACGATGCGGATGGGCATGGCGGTCGTCCGTTCAGGGCTGGCGCCCCAACACGCGGATCACTTCTTCTTCGGCCACCGGCTTGGCGATGAAGCCGTTCATGCCGGCGGCCAGCGCGGCCTGGCGTTCCTGGTCGAGCACGGCGGCCGTGAAGGCGTGGATGGGCAGCTGGGCGGTGATCGGGTCGGCGCGCAGCAGCTGCGTCGCTTTCAGGCCATCGACCTTGGGCATGTGCAGGTCCATCAGCACCCCGTCCAGTCGCCCGGCCTGCTCGCGCGCGAGGCAGACGGCCTGCTCGCCGTCCTCGGCCTCAACGACCTCGGCGCCCAGGCGCTGCAGCAGGGCCGTGATGATGAGGCGGTTGACCGGGTTGTCCTCGGCGACGAGCAGGCGCTGGCCGGCCAGCGGGTAGCGCGGCGGCATCGGGATGCGCTTGCGCGCAGCGGTGTCGTCGATGGTCAGGGCCGTAGGCAGGGCCAGCTCGGCCCAGAAACTGGAGCCGTTCGCGCCGTCGCTCTGCACGCCGACGCGGCCCTGCATGCGTGCGGCCAGCTCGCGGCAGATGGAAAGCCCCAGGCCGGTGCCGCCAAAGCGCCGCGTCGTCGAGTCGTCGGCCTGGGCGAAGGGGCGGAACAGTCGACTCTGCAACTCCAGCGGCACGCCGATGCCGCTGTCCGCGACGACGATGCGCACGCGGCCTTCGCCGGCCGACGACAGCTTCAGCCGGATGTGGCCGCGCTCGGTGAACTTCAGCGCGTTGACGAGGAAGTTGGCCATGATCTGGCGCACCCGCAGCGGGTCGCCGATGACCAGGCGCGGCAGGCCTGGTGCGAGTTCGATCTGCATGTCCAGGCCGCGCTCGCGGCCCAGTGCCGCGCAGCCTTCGAAGCCGGCCTGGGCCAGCGCGTGCAGGTCGAACTCGATGGTCTCCAGCTCGAGATGACCCGCCTCGATCTTGGACAAGTCCAGCACGTTGGAGACGATCTCATTGAGCGACTCGGCCGCCGCCACGAGGTGGGCCAGGTACTGCGGCCGACGCTCGTCCGGCCCGGCCTGCTGCAGCAGCCGCGCCAGGCCCAGCACGCCGTTCAGCGGCGTGCGGATCTCGTGGCTCATCGTCGCGAGGAAGGCGCTCTTGGCGTGGCTGGCGCCTTCGGCCTGCTGCTTGGCAGACCGCAGCTCGCGCTCCTGGCGGCGGCGTTCGGTGACGTCCTCGGCCACCCAGAGCGTCGCGTGGTCGCAGTCCTGGTCGTTGCGGCCTTCGCTGCGGCCGGCCAGCGTCGTTGGCAGGCCGCGGGCGTTGAACTGCACGGTGATGCGCCGGCCATCGGGGCGGATGAAGTCGCGCTCGAATGCCAGTGCGGCGCTGGCGACCTCCTGGGCCGAAGGCAGGCAGGCGTGGCCATCGGCCAGCTGCGGCTCGGTGCCGCCGAAGATCTCCTGCCAGTGGCGATTGACGCGCTCGAAGCGCTCGCCGCGCGTCAGCGCGATGCCGACGCTGGCGTGGTCGAGGATGGCCTCGGCCTCGATGCGCGCGCGCTCGCGCTCGGTGATGTCGCGGGCGATCAGCATGGTGGCCGGCTCGCCCTCCCAGTCCAGCGTTGCGGCCGACACGAGCACGTCACGCCACTCGCCGTGCACCAGCAGGGCGGAGCGGAAGTCGCGCACGATGCCTGACGCGGCCAGCTCGGCGGCCAGGCGCCTGGGCTCGCCGCTGTCGGGCCACAGGCCGAGCTCACGGCCCGAGTGGCCCATCAGCTCGTCGCGCGACAGGCCCACCAGGGCACAGAAGCCGGAGTTGGCGAAGCGGATGCGGCCGTCTTCCATATGGGCCACGCAAATGGCGTCGGGACTGGCGCGCAGCACGCGGTCCAGCATGTTGGCGGTGCGCTGGTGCTGCTGCAGCGCCAGGCGCTCGCCGGTGATGTTGTGGCTGACGCCGCGCCAGCCAATGTGGCTGCCGTTCGCATCGAAGACGGGCTCGCCCGAGCCCAGCGTCCACAGCAGCCGGCCGTCGGGCGCGCGAAAACCGTTGATGCGGTCGCGGTAGGCGCGCTTGGCGCGGATGTCCTCCAGCAGGCCGGGGTAGTCGGCGTCGCGCACGAGCATGGCGCCGCCGGGCTCGCCCATGCGCAGGAAGTCTTCGCGCTTGTGGCCGGACAGGGCCTCGAACTCATCGGACAGCATGGTGACGCGGAACTTGGCGTCGGCTTCCCAGGCCCAGTTGTGGGCGGCCTGCACGAGGCGAGCCAGGCGGGCCTCCTCGCCGATGGCGCGCGTCAGTGCCGTGCCCAGGATGCGGTTGAGCAGCAGGGCCGAGGCCAGGCCGCTGGTGGCGATCAGGAAGTGGGCGACGACGCGATCGATCAATTGCGGCTGGCGCGGCGCGCTCAAGCCCGGCAGCAGGCCCTGGGCTTCCATCGCGGCCAGCACGCCGATGGCGGCGAGGTAGAGCACGGTCAGCACGGCTGCCGCCGCATTGCCGGCCACGCCGCCGCCCAGCGCGATGACCAGGGCGCCGGCCGCGAGGATGACGGTGTGCACGCCCAGGCCGATATGGGCCGCGTGGGCGACGAGGGCGATCAGCGTGCCGCCGAGGATCAGGGTTGTGGCCAGCCGCGCGCGGCCGGCGCGGCACAGCAGCCAGCCTGCGCCGCTGACTGCCAGCAGCGCCAGCCCGACGACGAGGCGCTGGCTGCCCCACAGCGCGCGCAGGCCGAGGGCGGCCTCGCCGGCGCCGATCAGCGCGGCCACGGTACCCACGACGCCGACGATCCAGATCAGCGTGCGCGCCGCCATCTGCTGCAGCGCGCTTCGGGTGTCGCTGGCGTCAGTCGGCACTGAAGCCATTGCGGGCATGCGTGCCGTCGCAGAAAGGTTTGGTCTGGCTGCCGCCGCAGCGGCACAGCCGCGCCTGCGCGACGCGGCAGACCATGCGGCCGGTGCCGCTCAGCACCTCGATTTGGCCGCGCAACTGCAGCGGGCCGTTGGGCTCGGGCTCGATGTCGATGCGGCCATCGCGCATGGCGGGCATGTCGGTGGGCAGGCCCAGCAGACCGGTCTCGGGCTCGCCGGTCGCGTCGAAGTGGATGTCGTGGTGGCTGCCGTCGCAGAAGGGCTTGTTCTTGCTGGCGCCGCAGCGGCACAGCGTGGCGCGCGTGCCGATGGCCTGGCCGCGCAGCACCAGCTCGCCGCGTATGCCATAGGGGCCGGCCTCGCGCACCGACAGCAAGTTGACCGGCGGCGGCGCCTCGTCGTCCTCGCCGTCCTTGCGGCGGTACTGGATGGCGCCCGAGGGGCAGGCATGGGCGATGTCGACGAGGCGCTCGACGGGCATGGCGTCCGGGTGCAGCCACGGACCCTGCACATTGGCGAGAAAGACCTTGGGCGCGCCGGTCACGCAGAAGCGCGCATGGATGCAGCGCTGGGCCTCGAAGCGCAATTCGAGCTTGTCGCCCTGCACGATCTCGATGCCGTCGACGGTCTCCGTGGGTGGCGGGGGCAGTGCTGCCGCGGCAGGTGCCGGGGCGGGCGCAGTGGCGGGTGCAGGCGCGGCGACGGGCGCGTTCAGGTCCAGCCCGCGCTCGGCGCGTTCGCGCAGCGACTGCAGCAGGCGTGCCGCGCGGCCGCTGCGTTCGGCCCCGAGCTCGGCGTGCAGGCTGGCCGCTGCGTCGGCGATCTGGCCCAGGCGTTCGACGACGAAGCGCCGCGCGGCCGGCCCCGGTGGCAACGCTGCCGCGTCGCGCAGGGCGGTGAAGCTGACGCCGGCGTTGCAGCCCGGATTGCTCGGGCCGGCAGGCAGCCGCGCGGCATGCTCGGCCAACGGTGTGAAGGCGCGCATCAGGCAGATGCCCAGATCCACCATCAGGCTTTTCTCGGCCGACGGCCCGGGCAGCAGATAGCTCTGGGCCAGCAGGCGCAGCATCAGGCCGTAGCTGGCGTTGGCGATGTCCACCGTCGCCGCCGCAGCCGGGTTCTCCAGCCAGACCCGGCCCTCGGGCCGCGGCGGGCGGCGCAGCACCGGGTTGGTGGCGGCCGGCCAGGCGGGCTCGAAGCCCGGGTGGGTGGCGCGCAGCTGGGCCAGCTCCTCACGGATGGCGGCGAAGCGGTGGTAGTGAGAGGTCGCGCTGTCGCTGGGGGCGCCCTCACCCTGCTGCACGATGGCGTCGAAGGCCGCCAGCGCCGTCTTGGAGCACAGCACATGGCGGGCGCCGCCGAGGTTGAGCTCCTGGGGCCCGAGCTGCAGCCAGCGGTTGCCGCAGAAGGCCACGGCCTCGCCGTGCAGCTCGACAAAGGCGCGCAGGTCGGCACTCAGCGTGGCGTAGAAATGGCCGACGGTGTCGTAGTCGCGCGCCATCGGCGTGACGCGCGGTGCCGTCGAGCCGCGCGTGAACAGGCGCTCGGCGGCAAAGCCTTCGCCGTCCTCTTCAGCGCTGCCCTCGGGGCGCTCCAGGAAGATGAAGTGCTGCAGCGTCGCGTCATTGAAGGGCGCGAGCTTGACGACGACGCGGGCTGGCAGATTGCCGGGGTCGAGCGGGAAGTTGCCGCGGCCGATGCGCGGCGCGCCGCCCAGCGCCGCCGTGATGTTCCAGACCGCCACCAGGTGGCCCATTTCCTCGACGGCGACGGCGATGATCTCGCGCCGCCAGCGCTCGACGGCCTCGGCCTCGACGGCACCCAGCCCCTCGGCCTCGCCCTGCTTGAGGCTGAAGGCCGCGTAGAGATAGGTGCACATGAGGTTGTGCTCGAGCTCGGCGGCCTCGTAAAGGCTGTGCAGCAGTTGCTCGCGGCTGGGGGCCGCGGCCGGGGTTTGAATCGTCATGGAAGCGCGGCCTGGGACTAGCAGCGCGCGACATTAGCACGCAGTTGCGGGATGTCGGCGGTTGTTCGCGGCTACGGGCCGAGCGCCCGATCCGCAAGCATCGCCGTCCTCGCGGGACCGATCAGACCGCGCGCGTTCAGCGACGCGAGGCTGGGCGAGGGGCCCACTGCAGGCGCGGCAGCCATGCCAGTGGATCGAAGCGGGCGGCCGGCGCCTCCACCCAGCGGTGGAAGGGCACGGCCAGGCCGTTGGCCAGCAGCCAGGTGGCCACGAGCAGCACCAGGCCGGCTTCGGGTGTCGCGCCCGGCAGATGCGCGAGCAGGGCGTTGCTCAGCAGCAGCACCGGGAAATGCAGCAGGAACAGTGCGTAGGAGGGCGTTGCGGCGCTGGCGAAGGCCGAAGCCAAGGCGGCCGGCAGCAGCTGACGGCCCTCGGCATGGCGGGCCTGCGCCCAGGACAGCCACAACGCCGTGGCCAGCGCCAGGGCGAGGCGGTCGCGCCATTCCACCATCAGCGCGGCGCTCACGGCCACTGCCAGCAGCAGCAGGCCGGCGCGGCGGTGACGCGACAGGCCCAGCCAATGCACGAGAGCGCCCAGGCCATAGGACGCGAAGAAGTAGGGCGCGTAGGCGTCGAGCTCCGGCTGGCGGTTGAACACCCAGGCCGAGGCCAGCGCGGCGGCCGTGACGAGGACGGGGCCGACGACGAGACGGCTTGGATGCCGCCAGCCGCGCCGTGCCAGCCACAGCAGGCCCACGAGCAGGGCAAACAGCTGCAGGTCGATGGCCACATACCAGGCGCCCACGGTCAGCGCTTCGTAGCCCAGCACGTCATGCAGCAGCAGCGCATGAGCGAGAAGCTGGCCGACGCTGATGTCGGCGGGCACCAGCTCGGGCCAGGACGAAGCGATGAGGCCGGAGATGCCCAGTGTCAGGGCCAGCGCCGCCAGGAAGGGCAGCACCAGCCGCAGATAACGCCGCCACAGCAGCTCGGGCACGGCGGCCTGCAGGGCCTGTCCACGCGGCGACAGGCCGCGCGCGCTGAGATAGCCGCCGACGACCAGGAAGATCTGCACCGACATGCGCCCGTACTGATGCATGGCACCGGCCAGCAGGGGCAGGGCGGCGTGGGCGGCGCGGGCGATCGGCCCGTAGCTGACCAGGTGGTGCAGCACGATGATCTGTGCCGCGAGCGCCTTCAGCACGTCAAGATGGGGCAGTCGGCCGGCGGGGCTGGACATGATCAATGCGGCCCAGCCGCTGGCACGCGCTGACGCACACCCCGGGAGGGCGGCGAGCGAAGTGGGTGCGGGGGCTGTGGATTCATTGCACAAAAAGAACGGGCCTGCGCAGGCAGGCCCGTTGTCTCGGACATGTGAAATTGTACCGGTGGCGCGCTGGGGAAATCCCCATGGTGTTTCAGCTGGTCACGAAGAGGTGCTTGTTCTTTGCAAACCGCCTCACCCGAACCAGCGGCGCAGCCAGGCGCGCAGGCGCTGCAGCGCGTGGCGGCGCTCGGCCGGCGCGGCACTTGCGGCGAGGGCCGGCGCGGCGGCTGGCGGATGGCGCTCAACCAGCGCGGCCTGCAGGCGGATGAAGAAGTCCTGGGCCAGCTTTTGTGCCGCCGCATCGACCAGACGCGAGCCGATCTGCGCCACCTTGCCACCGACGCTGGCCGTCACGTCATAGCTCAGCACCGTTTCGCTGGGCGACACGGCCTGCAGCTGGACGAATGCTTGGCCCTTGCCATGGCCGGCCGCGCCGCCCGAGCCCTCGAAGCCGATGCGGTAGCTCTGCGGCGGCGTCAACTCGGACAGTTGCAGCTTGCCCTTGAACCTGGCCTTCACGGGCCCGATGGACACGGCCATCAACAGGTCAAAGGCGTTGTCGCCGGTCGACGTGAGGGCCTCACAGCCGGGCACGGCGGCCTGCAGCATCGCGGTGTCGTTCAGCGCGGCCCAGGCCTGGGCCTGGGACACGGGCAGATGCTGCTGGCCGGTCAGATTCATGCACCGATTCTGACCGTCGGCCCGGCCAACAAAAAGCGCTGCCCGCCAGACAGGGCCTGACGGGCAGCGCGGGAGGCCGGGGGGCGCTGTTTACTTGACGGTCAGCTGGTTGTCGACCGACTTCACGCCGTCGACCGCCTTGGCGATGGCTTCGGCGCGGTCCTTCTCGGCCTGCGTGGCGACCTTGCCGGTCAGCTGCACATAGCCGTTGGCGTCGGTCTCGACGTGAACCATGGCCAGCGACGAGATCTTGCTGGTGGCGAGCTGCGTCTTGATCTTGGTCGTCACGACCGAGTCCTTGACCCAGGCCTTGGCCGCGCCGGGCGGCTTGTCATCGGCATGGCCGACCAGCGGCGTGACCAGGGCAGCGGCGACCAGCAGCGAAGCGAGTTGCGAAATCTTCATGACTCTTCCTTTCAATCGGAAGCGGTAGCACTGGATGCGCACCGCCGAAACCGAAATCTAAGCAGTGGGACGGCCCGTGCAGGGCGGACGTTGCGCCGCCTGCCTGTAGGACGTGGGCTATCGCTTCAGGGCGTCGAGCAGACGGTCGATGCTGTCGAGGTCGTGCACCGGCAGATGGCGAGTCACCTGGGGCAGCAGTGCCTTCACGCCCGCGGCGCGCGGCTGGAAAGCCTTGAAGCGCAGCAGCGGGTTCAGCCAGATCAGCTCGCGGCAGCACAGGCGCAGCCGCTCGGCCTCGAAGGCCAGGTGCGAGCCGCCGTCCTCGGCGTCGCGTTCCAGGCCATCGGTGACGAGCAGCACCGTGGCCGCGCCGCCGCCCAGCACGCGGCGCGCCCAGTCGCGGTTGAAGGCGTGCAGGCTCTGGCTGATGCGCGTGCCGCCGGCCCAGTCCGGCACGGCGGCGGACACGGCGGCCAGCGCCGCGTCGGGGTCGCGGGCTTTGAGCTGGCGCGTGATGCGCGTGAGCCGGGTGCCGAAGACGAAGGCTTCAACGACGGGGGCCTCGCCCGCGCCGCCGGCCGGATTCAACAGGCCCTGGGCCAGATGCAGCAGCACCCGCGAATAGCGGCCCATGGAGCCCGAGATGTCGGCCAGCAGCACCAGGGGTGTCGGGCGGCGGCGGGCGCGCTCACGGGTGGGCAGGGCGAAGTCGCACCGGGCCTCGGCGCGCAGCGTGGCGCGCCAGGCAATGCGGCCTTGCGGCGCGGGCGCATGGCGGCGCGTGAGCTGTTGCGCCAATCGCGGCTGCAACGCGGCGAGGGCCTGGCGCGCGGCGGCCCATTCGGCGGCCGTCATCGTGTCGAAATCGCGCCGCTGCAGCAGCTCGCGGTTGCCGGCGTCCAGACGCGCCTCGATCTCGACCTGCTCGGCGCGGGGCGAATCGGCAGGCGCGCCAGGAAACAGCGCATCGGCCAGGCGCCGGTTCTCGGGTGGTGGCTGTGCGCCCGCACGGCCCTGGGCCTGCGGCAGTAGGAGGGCCATGATGCGGCCGAGCAGGTCGGGGTCGCGCCAGAAGACGTGGAAGGCCTGCTCGAACAGCGGCCGGTGCTCGGGCCGGTCGACCAGGCAGGCGGCCAGCGTCGCCTTGAAGTCGGCACGCGAGGCCAGGCCGCCGGCTTCCAGCGCCTGGGCGGCGAGCAGCAGCCGGTCGGTGCCGAGGGCCAAGCCGGCCGTGCGCAAGACGCGGCCGAAATGCACAAGGTTTTCCGCCAGGTGGTGCCCCTCGGCCGGCGGGTACACCAGCCGATCCCCCGAGGGGATGCATGCCGGCTCGGGAGCGGCCCAGCGCTCGGCATGCGGGTCCACGGCTCAGCCCTCGACGCTCTGCCGCAGTTCTGCAAGCAGCCTTGCGGCCTCGCTCCCCTGCACGCGGGCGATGTCGTCCTGGTATTTCAGCAGCACGCCCAAGGTCGACTGCACCGTGGCCGGGTCCAGGCTGACGGCGTTCAGTTCGATCAGGGCACGCGACCAGTCCAGCGTTTCGGCCAGGCCGGGCAGCTTGTAGAGGTCGAGCTGGCGCAGGCCCTGCACGAAGGCGACGACCTGTTGCGCCAGCCGCCGCCCGATCTGCGGCAAGCGCGCGCTGACGATGGCGAGCTCGCGCGCGGCATCGGGAAAGTCCACCCAGTGATAGAGGCAGCGGCGCTTGACGGCGTCGTGGACCTCGCGGCTGCGATTGCTGGTGAGGATGACCAGCGGTGGTGTGGCGGCCGTGAGGGTGCCGAGTTCGGGGATGGTGATCTGGAAGTCGGCCAGGAACTCCAGCAGAAAGGCTTCGAAGGGCGCGTCGGCGCGGTCCAGCTCGTCGATGAGCAGCACGGGCGCCGGGGTTGTCGTCAGCGCCTGCAGCAGCGGGCGTTCGATAAGGAAGCGGCGCGCAAAGAGTTCGTCGGCCGTGCGTTCACGTTCGTGTGCCTGCGCGAGGCGGATCTCCAGCATCTGCCGCGCGTAGTTCCACTCGTAGGCGGCCGCGGCCAGGTCCAGGCCTTCGTAGCACTGCAGGCGGATCAGCGGCCGGCCGAGGGCCGTGGCGAGTGCCGCGGCAATGGCCGTCTTGCCGGTGCCCGGCGCGCCCTCCAGCAGCAAGGGCCGCGACAGGCGCAGCGCGAGGAAGGCGGCTGTCGCCAGCTCGCGCGAGGGCAGATAGGCCTGGGCCTGAAGGGCCTGGGCGACGGCGTCGATGCTGCTGTCCGGAGCGGGATCGGGCACGGCAGGCCTCATGCGTAGTTGGAGCAAGTATGCGGTGGGCTGCGCCTGCTTACATCTGGGCGGGGAAGTTTTGTGCCGCGGGCGGCGTTGTCGGGTTGAGGGACCGAAGCGTCCCGCAGCCCTCGACATCCATGGAGCCCGCTCATGAACACGTCCAAACTCTGCCTCATTGCCGCCGCCCTGATGCTGGCCGGCATGGTCCACGCCGAGGAGGTGGCACCGAATGCCGACAAACGCGCCGTCAACCTCGCCGTGCAGCGCGATGGCCAGCGCAATCAGAGCGCGGCGGCGGCGGTCAGCCTGCCCGTGGGTGAGCGCGCCTGGGTGCAACTGGGCGCCGGCCAGTCGCGCAGCCACGACCTGGCCAGTGGCAACAGCGTCAAGCCCCGGCAGGTCGCGGTCGGTGGTGGCGTGGCCGGCAAGGCCTGGCAGGCCAGTGTGAACGCCAGCCAGCGCCGCGACGGTGAGCGCCTGCGCCAGACGGACCTGGCTACAGCGGTGGACTGGCGGCCGGCGGAGGGCGTCAACGTCGGTGTCGATGCGGTGAAGCGCAGTGCCCGTGCGCGGGGCACGGTGGCGTCAAGCGGCGGCGCGGCCACGCCGGTCGAGCAGCGCCTGCGGGGCCATGGCGTGGGCGTGCACGGCGCGGTGGCGGTCACGCCGCGCCTGAGCGTCTACGGCGCCGTCATGCGCAACCGCTACACGACGAGCACGACGCAAGCGACGAACAGCGGCGGCCTGCTGGCCGGTGTGCCGCTGCTGGGCAATCGCGTGACGGCCATCAACCGCGACGAAGCGGCGCTGGACCGCAGCCACCAGCTCGGCGCCACCTACCGCGTCAGCGAGCGCGTGGCGCTGAACGGCGAGGTGATGCAGGACCGGCTGCACGATGGCGGCAACCTGCGCAGCGTGCAGATGAAGGCAGCCATCGCCGCGGGGGCTGGCTGGACCGTCACGCCAGGCGTCGGCCGCAGCCGCGGGCCCCAGGGAGGCGTGAACTACGGGTTGCTGGGGGCGAGCTACGCGTGGTGAGGCTCTAAGCTTGGGTCTTCACCCCATGGAAGCCCTGTTATGAACTTCGCCAAGATCGTCGGCGTACTCCTCCTCATCGCCGGCGCCGCCAGCCTGGCCACTGGCGGTTTCAGCTACACCAAGGACAGCACCGTCGTGAAGCTCGGGCCGCTGGAGTTGTCGGCCAAGCAGAAGGAGGAAGTCAATCTGCCGGTGTGGCTGGGCGTGGGCGCGATTGCGGTCGGCGGCTTGCTGCTGGTGTTTGGCGGGCGCAAATGAGGGCCACGCCTGACGACATCCTTCGCTTCTGGTTCCAGGAGATCAAGCCTGCGCAGTGGTGGACGGTGGACACCGCTTTCGACGAGCTGGTCCGCACGCGCTTCGGCGCCCTGCATGAACAGGCCAAACGCTGCGAACTCTTCGCCTGGCGCGCGGTGCCCGAAGGTCGGCTCGCCGAGGTCATCGTGCTGGACCAGTTTGCCCGCAACATCCACCGCGGCACGCCCGGCGCCTTCGCGGCCGATCCGCTGGCCCTCGCGCTGGCGCAGGAGGCCGTCGCTGCCGGTGCCGACCTGGCCCTGCCGGTCGAGCAGCGCGCCTTCCTCTTCATGCCCTATATGCACAGCGAATCCGCCGTCATCCACGCGGCGGGCGAGCCGCTGATGAAGGAACGCGCGCCGCAGGGCACGCACGACTTCGAGCTCAAGCACAAGGCCATCATCGACCGTTTCGGGCGCTACCCGCACCGCAACACCATCCTTGGCCGCGCATCGACGGCCGAGGAGGAAGCCTTCCTGAAGCAGCCGGGATCGAGCTTCTAGACGTCGAGCTGGTAGACCGTCGCGGCCGCGCGCTCCTCGGCGCTGTGGCCGGCGAGGGCCTTGTTCCATTCGGGGCCGGAAGCGCCCGTCGACGACGACGCGTTGCGCGTCATCACGGCGACCTCTTCGGTGCCCGCATCGAATTCGCCGACCTGCTCGCGGCTGTCCAGAAAGAGCTTGGCGACCGGGCCGCCGCTTGACGCGATGACGATCAGGTAGCGGGAGACCTGGCGGTGCTCCTGCTGGTTGTGCCGTGATGGCAATTCGTGACCGAAGCCCTGGCTCATCTGGCCTCCTCGCCTGGTTGCAGGCTGCTCAAGTGCCGCCATTGTGCGCCGCCCGCCGCCGCAGTAACCCTGAAGACCAGGCGGCCTGGACATGATCCAATATGCGAATTGGAACCGATTCCAAACAGCGGCAACCAGAGACCTGGCGAGGAAGAGACATGCAGTGCAAGCGAGCGATGGTGGCCGTGCTGGCCGTGGGGTTGGCGGCTCCGGCTCTGGCGGTTGAGGTGCCGGACTTCGGCCCCAACGTGCATGTCGTCGACCCGGCGACGCCGGGCCTGCAGGCGCTGATCGACGGCATCTACGCCGCCCAGCAGCCCAACCATTTCGGCCCGCGCCGCGACGCCATCCTGCTCAAGCCGGGCACCTACCAGGACTTGCGCATTCCGGTGGGCTTCTACACGCATGTGCTGGGCCTGGGCGAGCATCCCGACGACGTCCACGTCATCGGCGACCTGCGCTCAACGGCCTTCCTGGATGGCGACAACGCGACGCAGAACTTCTGGCGCGGTGCCGAGAACTTCGCGGTCACGCCGACGCTGGGCATCGGCGACAACACCATGCAATGGGCCGTGTCCCAGGCCATCCCGTTCCGCCGCATGCATGTGCGCGGCAACATCCGCCTGAATCAGAACAAGGGCTGGGCCAGCGGCGGCTGGTTCTCGGACGTGCTGGTGGACGGCCAGGTCAACTCGGCCACGCAGCAGCAATGGATCTCGCGCAACAGCCAGTGGGGCAGCTGGACGGGTTCGAACTGGAACATGGTTTTCGTCGGCGTGGCTGGCGCACCCGACGGCGAATTTCCGACGCCGGGCCAGCGCTTCACCAAGATTGCGAAGACGCCGCTGGTGCGCGAGAAGCCCTGGCTCTTCATCGATGCCAAGGGGCAGTACGCCGTGCGAGTGCCTGCCTTGCGGCGCGACAGCGCGGGCATCTCGTGGGCGAATGGCGCCGTGGCGCCCGGCAAGACGCTGCCCATCGGCCAGTTCTTCATCGCCAAACCCGGCGACACAGCGGCGACGCTGAACGCCCAGCTGGCCGCCGGCAAGCACCTGCTGTTCACGCCGGGTGAGTACCTGTTGACGCAGACGCTGCAGGTGAAGCGTTCCGGCACGGTGGTGTTGGGCATCGGCTTCCCGACGCTGCGCTCGGACAACGGCCAGCCGCTGGTGAAGACGGCGGACATGGACGGGCTGACGATCTCGGGCCTGTTCCTCGACGCCGGCAAGCAGGACTCTGGCGTGCTGATGGAGGTGGCGCCGGCCGGCTCAAGGAAGCGTCACAAAGCCGACCCCATCGTGCTGCACGACCTGTTCTTCCGCATCGGCGGCGCGGCGGCCGGGCAGGTGGACACGGCCTTGCGCATCAATGCGCATGACACCCTGGTCGACCACACGTGGATCTGGCGCGCTGACCATGGCGAGGGTGTCGGCTGGACCAGCAACCCGTCCGCCCACGGCCTGTGGGTCAACGGCAAGGACGTGACCATCTATGGCCTTTTTGTCGAGCACTTCCAGAAGGAGCAAGTCGTCTGGCAGGGCAATGGCGGGCGCGTCTACTTCTACCAGTCCGAGATCCCGTATGACCCGCCCACGCAAGGCGAGTGGACGAATGCAGCGGGTGCCCGCGGCTATGCGGCCTACAAGGTGGCCGACACCGTGACGCGCCACGAGGCCTGGGGCCTGGGGGTCTACAGCGTCTTCCTGAAGCCCGACGTCTTGCTGGACCGCGCCATTGAAGTGCCTCGGGCGCCTGGTGTGCGCTTCCACCACATGATCACCGTCTGCCTGGTGGACAAGGGCAGCATCGAGCGCGTCATCAACGACGCGGGCGACCCGGCGCGCTGCCAGGGCGGCAGCAATACGGCGACGCTGAAGGACTATCCCTGAGGTGTCGGCGTCGTCCGACAGTGCATCGCGCTGTCGGACACTGTTTGTCACATGCTGCCGACCTTAGCCTGGGCCCATCTCAAACCAAGGAGAGCGCCATGGGTGCCACCAAGATCATCGCCATCCTGCTGCTCGTCATCGGCGCGGCCAGCCTCGCAATGGGCGGCTTCAGCTACACCAAGGACAAGACCGTCGTGAAGCTCGGCTCGCTGGAGGTCTCGGCCAAGGAGAAGGAAACGGTCAATGTGCCGGTATGGCTGGGCGTGGGCGCCATCGCCATCGGCGGCCTGCTGCTGGTGTTCGGCAGCCGGAGATAAAAACGGGCGCCCGAAGGCGCCCATGCTGATGCTGCCGAAGAGAAACGGTCAGCCCGCCTCTTTCGCGAGGCGCTCTTCGATGCGCGCCTTGACGGCCGGCAGCGCGGCGGGCAGGTGGAAGGCGAGCTGCGCAAAAAGCTCGTCGTGCAGTTTCATCTCGGCCTGCCATTCGGCCGCGTCGATGCGGGTGACGGTGTCGAACTTCTCCGGAGAAAAGTCCAGGCCATCCCAGTTCAGGTCGGTGTAGCCGGGCGTCACGCCGAACACGTGTTCCTCGCCACCGCCCGTGCCTTCCAGGCGGTCCAGCATCCACTTCAGCACGCGCATGTTCTCGCCGTAGCCGGGCCAGACGAACTTGCCGTCGGCGCCCTTGCGGAACCAGTTGACGCAGTAGATGGCGGGCAGCTTGGCGCCCGCGGCTTCAAGCTTGGCGCCCAGGTCCAGCCAGTGCTGGAAGTAGTCGGCCATGTTGTAGCCCATGAAGGGCAGCATGGCGAACGGGTCGCGGCGCACGATGCCCTGCTGGCCGGCGGCAGCGGCCGTGGTCTCGCTGCCCATGGTCGCGGCCATGTAGACGCCCTCTGTCCAGTCGCGCGCCTCGGTCACCAGCGGCACGGTGGTGGAGCGACGGCCGCCGAAGATGAAGGCGTCGATGGCGACACCGGCGGGGTTGTCCCAGTTGGCGTCCAGCGCCGGGTTGTTGGTCGCAGCCACAGTGAAGCGGGCGTTCGGGTGAGCGGCCTTGGCGCCGGTTTCCTTGGCGATCGCAGGCGTCCAGTCCTTGCCCTGCCAGTCGATGGCGTGGGCGGGCGGTGTGTCCGTCATGCCTTCCCACCAGACGTCGCCGTCGTCGGTCAGCGCCACGTTCGTGAAGATCACGTCGCGCTCCAGGCTGTCCATGCAGTTGGGGTTGGTGTGCGAGTTGGTGCCCGGGGCGACGCCGAAATAGCCGGCCTCGGGGTTGATGGCGTAGAGCTTGCCGTCGGCGTGGGGCTTGATCCAGGCGATGTCGTCGCCGATGGTGGTGATCTTCCAGCCGTCGAAGGCGGCAGGCGGGATCAGCATGGCGAAGTTGGTCTTGCCGCAGGCGCTCGGGAAGGCGGCGGCGACGTGGTACTTCTTGCCCTGCGGGCTTTCCACTCCCAGCACCAGCATGTGCTCGGCCAGCCAGCCTTGGTCGCGGCCCATGGTGGACGCGATACGCAGCGCGAAGCACTTCTTGCCCAGCAGCGCGTTGCCGCCGTAGCCCGAGCCATAGCTCCAGATCTCGCGCGTTTCAGGGAAATGGACGATGTACTTGGTCTTGTTGCAGGGCCAGCTCACATCGGCCTGGCCTTCTGCCAGCGGTGCGCCCACGGTGTGCACGCAAGGCACGAAGTCGCCATCCGTGCCCAGCAGCTCGATGACGGCGCGGCCCATGCGCGTCATGGTGCGCATGTTGACGGCGACATAGGGGCTGTCGCTCAGTTCCACGCCGATGTGGGCGATCGGACTGCCCAGCGGCCCCATGCTGAAGGGCACCACGTAGAGCGTACGGCCGCGCATGCAGCCCTTGAAGAGGGCCGGGGTTCCGTCAGCTTGACCGGTCTGCAGCAAACTGCGCATCTCGGCCGGGGCCATCCAGTTGTTGGTCGGGCCGGCGTCTTCCTTCTTGGCGGAGCAGATGAAGGTGCGGTCCTCGACGCGGGCGACGTCGCTGGGGTCGGAATTGGCCAGGTAGCTGCCGGGGCGCAGCTCGGGGTTGAGTTTCTTGAAGGTACCGGCGGCGACGAGCTGATCGCACAGCCGCTGGTATTCATCGGCGCTGCCGTCGCACCAATAGACGTCGGCGGCCTCCGTGAGGGCCGCGATCTCGGCCACCCAGGCAATCAGCCGGGCGTTTTTGACATAGGCGGGCAGGTTCAGCCGCAGCCCCTGCATGGCGGGTTGGTTCATGGCGAAAGCTCCAATCATGGGAATGTGTTTGGGGCAGCTGGCGAGCTGGCCCAAGCACACCGAACCTGAGGAGGTGGATTGTCGAATCCAATGTAATCACGCCGTAACCACCGGGATCGGTGGGGGTCATGCAAAACAGGAATAACACCATGCCAGCGCGGCCGCGCGGCTCACGGCGGTGGCGAAGTGGGGCTAGGGTTTGCGCGAAGAGTGCGTGAAACTTGACGCAACTTCCTGGGTCGTCAGCCCTCGAGTCGCGTACCCAGCCGCCCCAGCACCAGCAACGCCACGGTGGCCGTCAAAGCAGCAAGGCCGGCCAGGCCTACCAGGCCGAAGCGATCCGCCAGCGCCGCGAACAGCGGCGGGCCACTGACCGAGCCCAGGTTGCCCAGTTGCACCAGCACGCCGGAAGCGCGAGCCTGCTGGGCCGGGGTGGGGTTGAGCTGCGGGATCAATGTGGACGCCGCGCCGCCGCCCAGGCCGGCGCAGGTCAACGTCAGCAGTGCCAGCGCCTCGGTGGGTGCGCCCATGAGCGCCGCTCCGGTCAGCGCCAGTGCCGCAGCGCCAAAAGCCAGGTACGCCAGGCGCACCAGCTTCAAGCCGCCCTCGAAGCGCCGCGCGGCCCATCCTGCAGCCAGCGTGCCCGCTGTGGCCGTCAGCGGCAGCACCGTGTGAAAACCGCCCTGACCCTGGCCGCTGAAGCGGGGCACGAAGGTGATCAGCGCGATCGTCGGGAAGGCATAGAAGAAGAACGCCAGGCCGGGCAGCGCGGTGCGCAGGTCGGCATAGACCTCGCGGTGCAGGGCCAGCACACCGGCTCGCGCGCCCGCCATGACCGGCGCGGGCGCCGCACGAACGTCGGCCACCCACAGCCGCACCGCCAGCGCCGCCAGGGCCAGCAACATTGCATGCCCGGCGAGGGTCTCGCGCGGCGCCAGGCCCTGGGGCAGCAGGCGATCCAGCCCGGCCAGCACGGCGAAGGCCAGGCCCACCACCGTGGCCCACAGGCCCATGACGGCGGTGCGGTGTGGCGGCGCGCAGGCGTGGATCAGCAGCGTCGGCGTGGCTACCATGATGGCCAGATGGGCCGCGCCTTCGGGCACACGGCTGGCCCAGAACAGGCCGAAAGGCGGCAGCAACGCTTGCAGAGCCGACAGCAAGGCGCCGCCGCCCAGGCCGATCAGCAGCAGGCGGCGATAGCCCACCCGCGGCGCGAGCCAACCCGCCACGACGCCGCACAGCAGGCCCACCACGCCGACGGTCGACAGCAGCAGGCCCATGCCCGCGGGCGATGCGTTGTAGACCGCTTGCAGCCGCGCGAACTCAATGGAAATCTTGGCGAACTGGCCGCCGGCCAGCACGCCGCAGGCGCACAGCAGCAGCACGATGGCCCAGCGGGTGCGGGCGGGGGTGTCGGTCATGAGGGGTGGTTGCGAAGAGCAGCTGCGATGTTGCCAGCTGTCATGAGAAGCACCTTGGCCGGCCGCACCAATTGAGCGGCAGCGTTCGCCCGGCCAGCGCAGATCCGCTACGGCACCGCGCGTCCGCTGTTCGGTCTGCAATGGCGAGCCGCCGCTCGCTGCGAGCGCCGGCGCTCAGCCATGCCAGCGTTTGGCCGCCCGCCTCACCACTTCGGGCAACAGGTGGTTCTCGGCCTCGACGCGCCGCAGCCAGGATGCGTCGTTGCCAATGCCGTTGATCTCGCGGCGCATGTATTGCAGCGCGGCTTCCGCGTGCAGGTCACCGGCGTGGGTGTCCAGCTTGGTCAGCACATGGATCAGGTCGTCGCGCAGCACGCGGTGGTCACCGGTCTCGGGATCGACGAAGGTGCCGTCCAGGCCGAAGCGGCAGGCCTGGAAGCGGTTGAAGGTGTAGGGCAGGTAATCGTCTTCGCTGAGCTTGAACGGTTTCTCCACCGTGATCCAGCGCGCCAGGCACTGGATGAAGCCGGCCAGGGCCGCCGCCTTCTCGATGGTCAGCGGTGTGTCAAGCACGCGGACTTCGATGGTGCCGAACTCGGGCTTGGGGCGGATGTCCCAGTAGAAGTCCTTCATGCCCGAGACAACGCCGGTGCGGGTCATCTTGGCGAAGTAGGCCTCGAAGTCGGTCCAGGTTTGCACGAACGGCGCACGGCCCGACAGCGGGAAGGCGAAGACCGAGTTCAGGCGTGCCGAATCGAAGCCGGTGTCCTCGCCCTGCACAAACGGAGACGATGCTGCCAGCGCGATCAGGTGGGGGATGAAGCGGCTCATGCCGTGCAGCAGCACCAGGGCTTCGTCGGCGCTCGGGCAGCCGATATGCACGTGCTGGCCGAAGATGGTGAACTGCTTGGACAGGTAGCCGTACAGCGACGACAGCTCGTGAAAGCGCGGCGTCTCGAAGATGCGCTGGCGCTTCCAGTGCTGGAAGGGGTGGGTGCCGCCGCCGCACAGGCTCACGTCCAGCTTTTCGGCACAGTCCACCAGCGCGTCGCGGATCTGGCCCAGCTCCGACAGCACCTGGCCGAAGCCCGTGCAGACGCCGGTGGCCAGCTCGATCATGCTGCTGGTGATCTCGGGCTTCACGTCGCCCGGGATGCTGCGTTTTTCCATCAGCCGCATCAGGTCACCCGAGACAGGCGCGAGGTCGTAGTCGTCGCTGTTGACGATCTGCAGTTCGAGCTCGACACCGAGGGTGAGCGGCTGCGATTTGGAGAAATCACCCAGGCTCATTCAACGGCCTCCTTGTTGCGTGGGACGCGCTTGGGCGCAGGCGGCAGCTCGCCGGCCAGGCGCAGCGCGAACTGCACGGCGATGGGGCCGATCAGTTCCAGCACGGCGATGCTGGCCAGGATGATGGGTACGGCGCCGGCAGCCAGTTCCGGCTCGGCGCGCATCAGCTCGCTGAGCATGACCAGGGCGGTCGCGGACAGCGGCGTCATCGTGATCGATAGCGCCAGGCCCTGGCGCCAACTGGCCTTGGCCATGGGCGCCAGCGCCACGATGGCCACGGTCTTGGCGATGAAGCGGGCTGCCAGCAGCGCCAGCGCGGCGAAGCCGCCGGCGACGAGGATCTTGGGCGACCAGGCCGAGCCGACGATGACGAAGAGCATCAGCACCAGCGCCCCGCCCGAGGTGCCGAAGTGACGCGGCCAGACCCAGGGCCGGTCGCTGGTGTTGCGCAGCAGCAGGCCCGCCAGCAGCGGCATCAGCAGCGTCGACACGCCGATGGCGCGCGCGGCGACGATGGCGAAGGCGACCAGGCCGAACAGCAGCAGCACGGCGCTCTCATTGCGCAGGTCCAGTCGCCGCGCGACGAGGTAGACGGCGCCCGCCAGCAGCGCGGCCAGCCCCAGTGTCGTCAGCAGCGAGATCGCCAGGCCAGCGAGCGCCTGCGACAGGCTGCCGCCGTCGTCGGCCGCCCACCAGGTGCGCATCAGGATCAGCGCGACAACGGCGTACAGCGTGTTCAAGGCCGTCAGCAACGAAGCCCGCTGCGTGACTTGACCCGCAGCCCCCAATTCCATCGCGACGCGGCCGGACACGGCGGCGGGTGCCGGCATGGCCAGGATGGCGCAGGCGATGGCCGTCTGCCAACTGAGATCAAACAGGCGCAGTACGAAAGCCACCGCCAGTGCACTGAGCAGGGCTTCGGCCAGGCTGGTCAGCGCCAGGCCAGGGTTGCGGACCAGCCAGCGCAGGTGCACGCGGCTGCCGATCTCGAACAGCAGCAGGCCCAGGGCCAGGTCGGTCACAGTCTGGGCCGCGCCGGCCAGCGGCATCGCAACGCCGTGGCCGAAGGCAGCGGCCACGCAGCCTGCCAATGTGTAGCCGACCACGCGCGGCAGCCGCGTCGTCGCGGCGATGAATTCGCCGGCCAGAGCGCCGGCCAGCAGCACGCCAACGACGAACATCAGCGCGCTGGACGGAGGAACGGCCAAGCCGGCCCAGACCCGCGCGCCGGTGTCTAGTGCATTCATAGGCTCTCCCTAAAAGTTTTGGCCGAAGCCTAGACGCACGGTCGGCGCGCCCTTGTAGGCCGACATGCCGAAAGCCTCCTGGACAATGGCCGCCATGCAAGTCGTCAGCGTGAACACCGCCCGCGTCGAACACTTTGTTGCGACCTCGGGCCAGGTACTGGATTCGGCCATTCGCAAGCGCCACTGCCAGGGGCCCGTCGATGTCCGGCCCCTGGGCCTGGACGGCGACGAGCAGGCCGACCTGAGCGTGCACGGCGGCTTGAGCAAGGCCGTCTATGCCTACCCCCAGGAGCACTACGCTTTCTGGCAGACGGTGCGCGGCCAGGCCAAGGTGGAAGGCGCGCTGCAGCCGGGGGATTGCGGCGAGAACCTGACGTTGACGGGCCTGCTGGAAAGCAGGGTCTGGATCGGCGATGTGCTGCGCTTCCCGGACTGCGAGCTCGTCGTGTCCGAGCCGCGCTACCCCTGCTTCAAGTTCAACGCGCACATGGGCTTCAACCAGGCCGCCAAGCTGATGGCGCAGAGCGGCTACTGCGGTTTCTACCTCGCCGTGAAGCGGGAGGGCTCGATCACGGCCGGCGAGAGCTTCGAGCTGATCGCAGGCCCACGCGAGGTGGGCATCGTCGAGCTCTTCAAGGCAAAAATGAAGAAGAAGGGCTAATGCGGCGCCGGCTGCTGTTGGCCGTGGCAGGGTTGGCGCCCGTTGCCGCCTATGCCGGCCCGGTGCTGCAGGTCGGACCCAGGCGCGCTGTCAAGTCGCTGGCCGCCGCGGCCCGCCAAGCGCGTGACGGCATGCTCGTCGAGGTCGATGCGGGCGAGTACGTGGCCGATGTCGCCACTTGGCCCCAGCACGGGCTGACGCTGCGTGCCGTCGGCGGCCGCGTGAAGCTGGTCGCGGCCGGCGCCCA
Organism: Roseateles sp. P5_D6; assembly: GCF_054049415.1. Classification (NCBI taxonomy): domain Bacteria; kingdom Pseudomonadati; phylum Pseudomonadota; class Betaproteobacteria; order Burkholderiales; family Sphaerotilaceae; genus Roseateles; species Roseateles sp. P5_D6. The sequence goes on from NZ_JBFUMK010000006.1 coordinate 263,158, forward strand.
CGCGCAGGGCAAGGGCCTGTTCGTGACGACCGGCCGGCGCCAGCGCATCGAAGGCTTCGATTTCACCGGCGCCGCGGTGCCCGATCGCAACGGCGCCGGCATCCGTGTCGAGGCCGGTTCACTGACGCTGGTGGACTGCACCTTCAGCGACAACGAGAACGGCGTGCTGACCGCCAACGTTGAGGCCATCGAGCTCGACATCGTCGACTGCGACTTCGGCCCCATCCTGCCGCGCGAGGGCAAGACGCACAACCTCTACGTCGGCGCCATCAAGCGCCTGGCCGTGACCGGCAGCTACTTCCACCACGGCCTGCACGGCCATCTGCTGAAGAGCCGCGCGGCCCTCAACCACATCCTCTACAACCGCCTGTCCGACGAGATCGGTGGCCGCGCGAGCTATGAGCTGGAGTTCCCCAACGGCGGCGTCGCCGTCGTCATGGGCAACCTCATCATGCAGAGCTCGACGACGGAGAACCCGCACGTCATTTCCTTCGGCGTCGAGGGTGCGAAATGGGAAAAGCAGGCCCTCTACCTCGTCAACAACACGCTGGTGGACCAACTGCCCAGCGGCGGCATCTGGTTGCGCGTGACGCCGCCGCAGGCCGAGGTCGTGCTGGCCAACAACCTGCTCGTCGGCGGCCCCCAGCTCGCGGCCGAGGGGCATTGGACGCGGCGCGCCAACTTCCACGCCGACTGGGATGAGTTCGTGCGCGCGGCGCGCGACGACTACCGGCTCAAGCCCGATTCGTCAGTGCGCGGCAAGGCTGCCGACGCGGGCGAGGGGGGCGGCTTGAAGCTCGCGCCTTCGCGCGAATACCGCCACTCTCACACCAGCCAGGCCCTCAACGGGCCGGCGCGCCACCCCGGCGCTTTCCAGTCCTGAGGGCGTTGAAGCCGGCCATCAGGTCATTGGCGTCGTCGCAGCTCGGCACCGGCACGCCGCCATATCGGCGGCGTATGGGTCAGGCGCGCTTCAGCACCGGGTAGTCCGTGTAGCCCTCGGCACCGCCGCCGTAGAAAGTCTCCTTCTGCGGCGCGGCCCAGGGCAGGTCGCCGCGGATGCGCTCGACGAGGTCGGGGTTGGCGATGAAGGGCCGGCCGATGGCCACCGCGTCCGCCTTGCCGCTGGCGACGGCGTCCAGGGCCATGGTGCGGTCGTAGCCGTTGTTGGCGATATAGGGGCCGTTGAAGCGGCGGCGCAGCTCGGCGTAATCGAAGGGCGCGACGTCGCGTGCGCCGCCGGTGGCGCCTTCCACCACCTCCAGGAAGGCCAGCTTCAGCGGCGCGAGCTGGTTGGCCACGTAGTTGAAGAGAGCCTGCGGATTGCTGTCCTGGCCGATGTCGTTGCTCGGCGTGACCGGGCTCAGGCGCAGCGCCGTGCGGCCGGCGCCGATGGTGCCGGCCACCGCCGTCATGACCTCGATCAGCAGGCGGGCGCGGTTCTCGATGGAGCCGCCGTATTCATCGTTGCGGTCGTTGGCGCTGTCACGCAGGAACTGGTCGAGCAGATAGCCGTTGGCGCCGTGGACCTCGACGCCGTCAAAGCCGGCGGTGATGGCGTTCTTGGCGGCCTGCACATAGTCAGCGATCAGCTGCGGGATCTCATGCGTGGCGAGTGCCCGCGGCGCGTCGGTGGGCACCAGTTCGCCATAGGCCGCATAGGTCTTGGTCTTGGCGGCGCGGTTGGTGGACGACACCGGCTGCTGGCCGCCAGGCTGCAGGCTGTTCACCGAGATGCGGCCCACATGCCAGAGCTGCACGACGATCTTGCCGCCTTCGGCATGCACCGCGTCCGTCACCTGCTTCCAGGCGGCGATCTGCTCGGGCGTGTGGATGCCCGGCGTGTCGAAATAGCCCTGGCCATCGGGGCGGATCTGGGTCGCCTCGGTGATCAGCAGGCCGGCGCCGGCGCGCTGGCGGTAGTACTCGACGTGGAGGTCGTGCGGGGTCTGGCGGGTGGCGCGGTTGCGCGTCAGCGGCGCCATGACGACGCGGTTGGCCAGGTGGATGTCGCCGAAGCGGACGGGGTCGAAGAGGGTAGGCATGGCGGTGAAATAGGGCCGGTAAGGATGGTTGCAAGTCTGGCCGGGGCCGACTTTCCCCGTCCCGGTGGGGTTGATGGCGGATGTGTTAGCGACAATCGCGCCATGCTCGCCTACCGCCACGCCTTCCATGCCGGCAACCATGCCGACGTCCTCAAGCACCTCGTGCTGACGCGCGTGCTGCGCTACATGGCTGAGAAAGACAAGCCCTACACGCTGATCGACACCCATGCAGGCGCCGGTGGCTACTCGGTCGAAGGCCGCTATGCGCAGAAGAAGGGTGAGTACGCCGAAGGCGTCGTCAAGCTCTACGACCGCAAGGACCTGCCCGCACCGCTGGCCGACTACCTCGACCTGGTGCGCGCCTTCAACCCCGGCGGCCAGCTGCGCCAGTACCCGGGCTCGCCGGCCATCGCCAACATGCTGATGCGCGAGACCGACCGGCTGCGCGTCTACGAGCTGCACTCGACCGACCACCGCATCCTGGCCAGCTACCTCGACGGCCGCGCGCAGACGCAGGTGCGCGACACCGACGGCTTTGCCGCTATCAAGGCCGAGCTGCCCTCGCCCACCCGCCGCGCCGCGTTGCTGATGGACCCGTCCTACGAGATCAAGAGCGACTACGGCAAGGTGCTCGCGGCGCTGCGCGAGGCGCTGGAGCGGGCGGCCGACACCGTCGTCATGATCTGGTACCCGCAGCTGCAGCTGCTGGAGTCGAGCCAGCTGGCCGCACGACTGAAGGGCAGCGCGGACGCGAACGCCAAGAAGGGCTGGCTGCATGTCCGCCTGACCGTGGCCGCACCCGCCGACCGCCCGGACGGCAAGGGCCTGGGCATGCTGGGCAGCGGCATGTTCATCGCCAACCCGCCTTTCACGCTGCACGACGAGCTGGCCGAATGCCTGCCCGTGCTGGTCGAGCGCCTGGGCCAGTACGACGGTGCGAACTACGTGCTGGAACAGAAGGTGGCATGAGTGCCGCGCCGGGCCGCCCCAAGCAAGCTCGCTCCCGCCTGGCGGGAGTGAGCCCGGACTTGGGATGCCCAGTGGGCATCCCATGCCTGGCGAACGCCTGGACGCGCTGTCGGCCAGGCAAGGCCGTAGGCCGAAGGGTGCACCAATGACGACGGAGTCCAAGCCCGTCACGATGGAGCAGATCGCCGCTCTGGCCGGCGTCTCCACGATCACGGTTTCGCGCGCGCTGCGCGACAGCCCCTCGGTCACGCCGGCCACGCGCGAGCGCATCAAGACGCTGGCGGAAGCCGCCGGCTACCGCTTCAACCACCATGCGCGCAACCTGCGGCTGCGCCGCAGCCACATGGTCGCCGTCATGCTGGAGATGCAGCCCGACACCGACCGTCCCATGACCGACGCCTACCCGCTGCAGCTGCTCGGCGGCATCACCCAGGAGCTGACCTCGCGCGGCTACAGCGTGCTGCTGTCGGCCCTGCAAAGCCCCGGCCAGGGCATGGCGGCGTCCGCCGACGGCCTCATCCTGCTGGGCCAGGGCGCCAACGGCTCGGCGGTGAAGTCGGCTGCGGCGATGGGCCTGCCGATGGTGGTGTGGGGAGCCGAGCATGGCCGCGGCGACTCGGTCGTGGTCGGCGGCGACAACGCCCATGGCGGCGCTTGTGCGGCCGAGCGCCTCATCACACTGCAGCGGCGCGAGCTGCTCTTCCTCGGTGACGTGCGCCATGCCGAGATCCGCGACCGCCAGCAGGGCTTCGCCAAGGCGCTGAAGAAGGCCGGCCTCAAGACCCAGACGTTGACGCCGGCGGCCTTCACCTTCGGCGCCGGCTTCACGGCCGTGCAGGCCCATCTCGCCAACCTGGGTCGAGGCGGCAAGGCGCCCGACGGTCTGTTCGCCGCCAGCGACCTGCTCGCCATGGGCGCTGTGCGCGCCTTCACCGACGCCGGCCTGGCTGTGCCTGATGCGGTCTCGGTGATCGGCTATGACGACTCGCCCGCCGCCCAGAGCTTTGCGCCGCCGCTGACCAGCGTGCGCCAGGACTGGCATCACGGCGGCGTGCTGCTGGCGCGCAAGGTGCTGGACCTGATCGGCGGCCAGGCCGCCGCCAGCGAGATCATGCCGACCGAACTGGTCGTTCGCAGTACTTAGTCCAGCACCACCTCCGTCCTCACCACCCCTGCCCGCTCCGCACTCGCCGACAGCGCCAGCCGCGTCCCCACCGGCGCTCGCACCACCCACTCCGCCACTGCGCGGTCGCCCGTGGGCTGCTTGTTGAACAGGAAGGCCAACTGGCTCTGCTTGGGCGCGTGGCCTTCGAGCTGCGGGCCTTCCATGCGCTCCTTGCCGTTGACGAGGCTGATGGCCGGGTCGCCGCTGGGCATGTGGATCTCGAACATGACGCCGCGCACCGCCTTGCGCTCCAGGGCCCGCTGCGTCACATAGGCCGGCAGATAGCCGGCGTTGGCCACGGCCATGCGCACCCGCCACATGTCGGGACCGAGTGCTCGCACCTCGGTGCGGATCAGCTCCAGCTTGGGCAGGCTCATGGCGATCTGCGTCATCCAGGCCGGGAAGCGCGCCGCCTCGCGCTCGCGCAGGGCCGGCGGCGGGTTGCGCCAATAGTTCATCTTGTCCCAGCCGCCGATCTCCACGGAACCCAGCTGCGGATGCTGGAAGGGCGTCCATTCGACATGGGCCTTGCCGCCGCATTGCTCGTCGCTCCACTTCAGCAGCTTGACGTCGTCCTCCACCGGATGCTGTCGGTACCAGTCGATGAACTTCTTGACCTCGAGGCCGGCCTCCTTGCTTGGCGACCACAGCTCGACGACCCAGAACAGCGCGCCCAGGTGCTCGTAGACCCAGTCCTGGGTGCCGGTGATGACGTCCTTGGGGTGGTAGCGGAAATCCTCGTAGATGCTGACGGCGGGGTAGCCCGTGTGCTTCTCGCCCAGGGCCGAGAAGTTCTGGAACAACCACAGGTCCTCGGGCGTCATGTCGTTGTCGCTGCGGGTGCCGCAGGGGCGCAGGATGACGCCGCTGTGCGTGTGATAACTGATGGCCGCGCCGATGTTGGGATGCTGGGTGATGAAGTCCACCATGGCCCGCACCTCGGGCTCGCTGGTCGGGTAGGGGCCGGCACCGAGCTGTTGGAACTCCTGGCGCCATTCGCCGGGGAAGTTGCGGTTCAGGTCCAGGCCTTCGCGGTCGGCGTTGACCTTGACCGTCAGCCCGTCGTGGTTCTTGATGAAGCCCTCGGGGATGAGGCGGTAGTACTCGCCGCCCTGCTCGCCGGGCTCGCGCGCCACCATCAGCCGCGGGTCGCCCGCGTGCTTCTTGTAGCCGCCATGGGGGTCCGGCACGCGCATGGTCAGGATGCGGCCGTCGCCATCGACGTCCTCGATGGTCAGGCCGTCGACGGCCTCTTCGGTGTAGGGATAGGGTCGGGTCGAGCTGCGGATATGGCGCGGCCGGTCGGCCAGGGCCAGCTCGGCACCGTCGGGGTTCAGGCGCGGCACGATGTAGAGGGTGCGCGTGTCCAGCAGGCGGTTGATCTGCTGGGCCTCGGCCGACGTGCCGCCGTGCTCCTTCAGCAGGTGGTGCACGTAGTAGAGGCAGGTCGTCGACGCGGTCAGCTCGGCCGCATGGATATTGCCGTCGATCCACATCGCCGGCTTGTCGATGTCCATGCCGCTGGCCAGGTTCGTGACGACGATGACCCAGATGTCGCGGCCCTCGTAGCTCTTGCCGATCGAGCGCACCGACACCAGGTTGGGGCGGGCTTCGGCGTAGGCGAACAGCAGGGCCGTCAGCTCGTCGTAGCGGTAGAAGTGGTCGAAGCGCGGGTTGGGCAGCGGCAGGGGCATGGCAGCGGTCTGGGAGGGTGACCCCAAGAACTAGGGGCATCTGGAGTGGCGCGGATTGTCTGACTCGACATGACCTGTTCCCCCAGGGTTTGCCCGGGCGACAGCGCTTACTGGCCCTTGAAGAGGGCCTGGAACTGGCGCGACACGGGCAGCTTCTCGTCGCGGCCGCGCAGCGTGACGACCATGCTGCCCTCGTCGATGCGGATGGCGCGCGCGATGCAGCGGCTGTTGACCAGCACGCTGCGGTGGATCTGCCAGAACTGGTCGGGGTCGAGCTGGGTCAGCAGCTCGCGCAGCGGCGTGCGGATCAGCGCGTCGCCGCCGTGGTGGACGACGCGGGTATAGCGGGCATCGGCTTCGAAGTAGACGATCTCGTCGGGCGGTATCAGCTGCACCTCGCGGCCGACGCTGGCCTGGATGGGCCGCGGTGCCGGCTTGTGCGGCACGAGACCAGCCAGCAGGCGCTGCAGGGCCGCCGTGTCGGGCGCCGGCTGGGCGATGCGGGCACGCAGGCGGGCGAGGGTCTGGGCCAGGCGCATGTCGTCCACGGGCTTGAGCACATAGTCCACCGCGCCGGCATCGAAGGCCGCCAGGGCCTGGTCGTCGAAGGCGGTCACGAAGACGATCAGCGGCGGTGCGGCCAGCGCCGACAGGCGGCGCGCCACCTCCAGACCGGTCAGGCCGGGCATGCGGATGTCGAGGAAGGCGATGGCCGGCTCATGGGCCAGGCAGTCGTCCCAGGCCTCGGCGCCATTCATGCTGGCAGCGACGATGTCCAGCTCGGGCCAGAGGCGGGTGAGCGCCGCGCGCAGCTGCTCGCGCGGGGCTTCCTCGTCGTCGGCGATCAGGGCGGTCGTGGGGTTCATAGGGTCAGGGTGGCGACGCAGCCGGGATGGGCATCGGCCAAGGTCAATGTGGCGGTGGGGAAGGCGGCAGCCAGGCGGCGGCGGGTGTTGGACAGGCCGATGCTCTCGGTCCAGCCGGGCGCGAGGCCGGGGCCGTCGTCGCTGATGGTCAGCACAAGGCGGCCGGCCTCCTGGCGTGCAGCGATCTCCAGGTGGCCGCCGCGCAGCTGCGGCTCGATGCCGTGGGCGATGGCGTTCTCCACCAGGGTCAGCACGATGCCGGGTGGAAGTTCAGCGTCCAGGTGGGCTGGCACGTCGATGCTGAAGGCCAGCCGCGCGCCCAGCCGCGCCTGCATGATGGTCAGGTAGCGACGCACCATCTCGGCCTCGTCGGCCAGCGGCTGCAGCTCGCGCTCGAACATCGGCAGCGTGGCACGCAGATAGGCCGTGAAGTCACGCAGCAAGGGCGCGGCGCGGGCGTCGCCGGTGTCCACCCAATGCTGCAGCGAAGCCAGCGTGTTGAACAGGAAATGAGGCTGGATCTGGGCGGCGGCCAGGCGGGTCTGCAGGCGCAGCGCGGCGTCCTGGTCGGCCAGCTCGCGCAGCCGGGCCTCGATCTGCTGCACGCGGAACACCGTCAGCATCCACCAGGCGCTGAGCACGCCGGTCATGGCCGCGATGAGGGTGACGTTCTCGCGCATGACCCAGTCACGTTCTCCGTGGCGAATCAGGCCCACCGCGACGACGAGCACCATCAGGGCGGTGCCGTAGCAGTACAGATTCAGCCGCCGGCGCGTCGGGTGGCGCCACAGCGAACGTGACGCCATCAGCGTCACCGTGGCCAGGCAGCACCAGAAGCCCCACCACATCAACGCAGAGACCCAGCTGGTGCCTTGCCGCGTGAACAGCAGGGCCGGCAACATCGTGAGGAGGTTCAGCGCCACATAGCTGTCCACCGCCACGGGCCAGGGCTGCATGCCGGCCTGGGCCATTTCGTCCCGCGTGAACACCCGCAGTGGCCCGGGGTAGAACCACTGGCGGCAATGCAGGTTGTCAAGCAAGGAAGGCATGGCAGGCGAGTCTAGGTGGCGTGCCGCTCAGGGCGTCCCGGCATGCGGCGAATGGCAGGTCCGCTCGCATGAATGGTTTTCCCGACCGATCGGTCGGGAAAGTGCAAAATGCCGGCATGCCACCATGGACAGCCCTTGACCTGCAGCGCCGCGACGACGGCGTGGCCGTGCTGACGATGAACCGTCCGGCCGTGTTCAATGCCTTCGATGAGACGCTGATCGCCGAGCTCGACGCGGCTTTTGCGCTGCTCGGCGACGACGCCGGCGTGCGCGTCGTCGTGCTGGCTGGCTCGGGCAAACATTTCAGCGCCGGCGCGGACCTGCAGTGGATGCAGCGCGCGGCCGCGGCGTCGCAGGACGACAACCTCGCCGATGCCCGCCGCTTCTCCGCCATGCTGGCGCGTATTGCCGAGACCCCGAAGCCGACCATCGCCCGAGTGCAGGGTGCGGCACTCGGCGGCGGCGTCGGCCTCGTCTGTGCCTGTGACATGGCGGTCGCGTCCGACGCCGCGAGCTTCGCGGTCAGCGAGGCCCGCATGGGCATCCTGCCCGCGGTCATCGGCCCGCATCTTGTCAATGCCGTCGGCCTGCGCGAGGCGCGGCGGCTGGCGCTGATGGCCTGCCGCATCGGCGCCGACGAGGCGCTGCGCGTTGGCCTTGTGCAGCGCGTCGTGCCGGCAGAAGGCCTGGACACCGCCGTCGATGCCCTCGTGGCCGACCTGCTCGCCTGCGGCCCGCAGGCGCAGGCCGAGATCAAGCAGCTCTATGCACGCCTGGCGCCCGGCCCGGTCACGGCCGAGGTGCGCGAGCTGACCGCTCAAACCATTGCCCGTGTGCGCACGACAGCCGAGGCCCGTGAAGGCTTTGCAGCCTTCCTCGGCAAACGCAAGCCCAACTGGACTGCCCCCGAATGACCTTGAACAATTCGCGCATCCTCGTCGTCGGCGCTGGCCTGATGGGCGCCGGCATTGCCCAGGTGGCCGCCCAGGCCGGCCATGAAGTGGCGCTCTTTGACGCCCGCCCCGGTGCCGCCGAGGCCGCCAAGAGCAAGCTCTCGGCCATGCTGGACGGCCTGGTCACCAAGGGCAGGCTGACGGCCGATGCCGCGCAGGCAGCGCTGGCGCGCATCACACCGGTCGAGGCCTTGGCACCGGCCGATCTCGTCATCGAGGCCATCATCGAGAACCTCGACGTCAAGCGCGCGCTGTTTGCTGAACTGGAAGCGCTGCTGCCGCCCGAGGCCGTCATCGCCACCAACACCTCGTCTATCTCGGTGACGGCGCTGGCGCGCGGCATGCAAAAGCCCGAGCGCCTTGTCGGCATGCACTTCTTCAACCCGGTGCCGTTGATGAAGCTGGTCGAGGTGGTGTCAGGCCTGGGCACGTCGCCCGAGGTCGCGCAGGCCGTCTTCGACCTCGCCGGCCGCTGGGGCAAGACGGCGGTGCACACGCGCTCCACGCCCGGCTTCATCGTCAACCGCATCGCCCGGCCGTATTACGCCGAGACACTGATGCTGCTGCAGGATCGCGCCGCGGCGCCCGAGCTCATCGACGCGGTCCTCCGAGCCGCGGGCTTCCGCATGGGGCCCTGCGAGCTGATGGACCTGATCGGCCACGACACCAACTTTGCCGTGACCCACTCGGTCTTCGCGGCCAACTTCTTTGATCGCCGCTTCACGCCGTCGCTGGTGCAGCAGGAGTTGGTCGACGCCGGCTTCTTCGGCCGCAAGAGCGGGCGGGGCTTTTACCGCTACCCCGAGGGCGCGCCGACCCTGCCGGCCGTCAGCATTGCGCCGCCGCGGGCGGCCCGTCTCGTTGTGCATGGCCGTGGCGCCCTGGCTGAGCGCTTCGTGGCCAATCTGCCCGAGGCCGTGCGTGAACTGGACAGCGACTGGGTCGGCCTGGCCGTCGACGGCCGCCAACTGCGTCTGACCGACGGCCGTCGCGCTCGCGACTTCGGTCCGGGCACGGCCGTTTTCGATCTGCCACTGGCGCCGACCGGCGACATCGCTTATGCCGGCGACGCTCAGACCGCCGAATGGCTGACCCGCCTGGGCCTGGTGCCGCGCGCCGTGGCTGACCTGCCAGGCCTCGTCGTCGCGCGCACCATCGCCATGCTGATCAACGAGGCGGCGGATGCCGTCGCCCAGGGCGTCTGCGACGAGGCCGGCGCCGATGCGGCCATGAAGCTGGGCGTCAACTACCCGGCCGGGCCCTTCGAATGGCTGGCCTTCTGGGGCTCGGCACCGGTCGCCGCGCTGCTGAACCGACTCGATCACCACTATCGCGGCGAGCGCTATCGCGTGAGCCCCTATCTCAAATGAATCAAGCCTTCATCTGCGACGCGATTCGCACGCCCTTCGGCCGCTACGGCGGCGCGCTGTCCTCCATCCGCACCGATGACCTCGGGGCGCTGCCGATCAAGGCGCTGATGGCGCGCAATGCGAATGTCGACTGGGCTCAAGTGGCCGATGTCATCTACGGCTGTGCCAACCAGGCTGGCGAGGACAACCGCAACGTCGCCCGCATGGCCGCGCTGCTGGCCGGCTTGCCGGTGGATGTGCCTGGCAGCACGGTCAACCGCCTGTGCGGCTCGGGCCTGGACGCCATCGGCACCGCCGCACGCGCCATCCGCGCCGGTGAGGCCGGGCTGATGATCGCCGGCGGCGTCGAGAGCATGAGCCGCGCGCCCTTCGTGATGCCCAAGGCCGAGTCGGCCTTCAGCCGCGCCAACGCCGTCTATGACACGACGATCGGCTGGCGCTTCATCAACAAGCAGATGAAGGCGCAGTACGGCGTCGACGCCATGCCCGAGACGGCGGAGAACGTGGCCGCCGATTTCGGCATCGAGCGCGAGGCCCAGGACCGCATGGCGCTGGCCTCGCAGATGAAAGCCATCGCGGCGCAGAAGCGCGGCTTCTTCGAGCGCGAGATCGTGCCGGTGGACGTGCCGCAGAAGAAGGGCGACCCGCTGCGCGTGGTGCTGGACGAGCACCCGCGCGAGACCAGCATCGAAGCGCTGGCCAAGCTCAAGGGCGTGGTCAAGCCCGACGGATCGGTGACGGCTGGGAATGCCAGCGGCGTCAACGACGGCGCCTGCGCGCTGTTGCTGGCGAGTGAAGCAGAGGCTGCGCGCCACGGCCTCAAGCCTCGCGCCCGCGTCGTCGGCATGGCCACTGCCGGCGTCGCGCCGCGCATCATGGGCATCGGCCCGGCACCGGCGACGCGCAAGGTCATGGCGCTGACGGGCCTGACGCTGGCTCAGATGGACGTCATCGAGCTGAACGAGGCGTTTGCCGCGCAAGGCCTGGCCGTGCTGCGTGACCTGGGCCTGGCGGACGACGATGCCCGCGTGAACCCCAACGGCGGCGCCATCGCGCTGGGCCATCCGCTCGGTGCCAGCGGCGCACGCCTGGTGACGACGGCAATCAACCAGCTCGAGCTGACGGGCGGCCGCTATGCGCTGTGCACGATGTGCATTGGCGTTGGCCAGGGCATCGCGCTCGTGGTGGAACGCGTGTGAGGGATGGCTTGATATCTTTGCGGGCCGAGCGCCGGGCCTGCCATGGGCCAGAGGCCCATGGCCTTCCGTAGACACAAGCAGTCCGCAGGGACTGCTTGTGTCCGACTCCAGTTCACATAGCCGGCCCGCGTTAGGCGATGTGCTTGCGGCTCAATGCCGCAAGCATCGCCGTCCCCCAGGGGGACCGACCAGGTTCGCACGCGTTCAGCGGGGCCAGACTGGGCGAGGGGCTCCGTCTACTCGAAAAAGAGTCGGCTGATGCCCTTGAAGCTGACGAGATTGCCCGGGTTGCTGGTCTCGTTGAGCACGCCGCTCATGCGCCTGAGCAGGCGCGGGCTCTTCTTGGCGCGCCAGATCAGCAGGTCGGCCAGCCAGGGGTGGGCGTTGACGCGGTTGGCACGCTCGTAGAGCTCGAACTTGGGCTTGAGGGCCGTCAGCGCGGCCACGTAGGCGGCGCGGGCTGCGGCATCGTCGGCGTGCGCCAGGATGGCGTCGGCCGCCAGCATGCCGGTCTCCATGGCCTTGCCAATGCCCTCGCCGGTGAAGGAATAGGTGCTTCCGGCAGCCTCGCCGGTGACGAGCAGGCCGGGGCGCGTCCAGGTGGCGCCGGTCAGCGTGCAACGCAGCGGTGCGCCCTTGAGCTCACCGACCAGCTCACCGACCCGCATCAGCTCGGCCGCCGGCGCGTACTTGGCGACAAAGGCATCAAAGATGGCGCGCAGATTGACGTCCTTCTTCTGGCCCTTGCCGCCACCGAGATCCTTGTGGCTGTCCGTCACGCCGACGCCGATGTTGAAGTGGCCATCCGGCGCCGGGAAGATCCAGCCATAGCCGGGCCGCACCGACTTGTCCCAGACGACTTCCAGCGCCTTGATCCTGCCGACCATCTGCGGCGCCTTCACATAACCGCGCAGGGCCACGCCGCTGGGCGTGTGGCGCTCGCACATGCCGGCCGCGGTCAACGCCCTGGGCACGGCGCCGGTCGCGAGCACGACCCATCGCGCAGCGACCTCGACGATCTCATCGCCCCGCTTGAGCCGCGCGCCGACGACGCGGCCATCGGTCTCCAACGGTGCCTCGAAGCGTGCTTGCTCGAAGCGTGCGCCCGCCTCCCGGGCGGCGCTCAGCAGCAACGCGTCCAGCTCCTTGCGCGGCAGCACCGCCAGTGAGCCTGGCACGTCAATGCGGCCGCCCCGCGGGCCGATGCAGCCCACATGGGCCACGGCCTGGGCGCGTCGCATGACGTCGTCCAGCAGGCCCAGGCGGGCCAGGGCCTTGTGGGCGTCCGGGATCAGGCCGTCGCCGCAGATCTTGTCGCGGCCGGGCGGGTGCTGGTCGACCAGCAGGACATCCACGCCCGACCGAGCCAGCACCCGTGCGCAGGCGCTGCCAGCGGGGCCGGCGCCGATGATGAGAACGTCGGGATCTGAAGTGATGGCTGTCATGGCGGAGGTCGGGAGTGCGCCTATTTTCGCAGCCGAAATGAAAAAGGCCCGCCGAGGCGGGCCTTGCAGACACCGGCACGGAGCCGGCGCATCACGTCATCAGAAGCTATAGCTGCCGGTCACGTAGACGGTACGCATCAGCGGGCTGGCGTAACGCGGGTCATAGCCGACCTGATGGCCCGAAGAATCACGCAGCGTCAGCGGCGGCGCCTTGTTCAGCAGATTGGTGACGCCCAGACGAAGTTCCAGCGCCTTGCTCCACTTGTACGTGCCCTGGTAATCCAGGGTGAAGTACTCGGGAACGTCGAGCGCGATGGTCGTGTTCTTGCCTGTCGACAGGTCACGAACGGTCTGCACGCGGTCGAGGTACTTGCTGCGGTACTTGAACAGCAGCGAATTGGTTACCGGACCTGTCTGGAGCTTGAACTGCGTGCTGAAGATGTTGCGGAAGGTGACGGCAGCGTTTTCGCCGTAGTGGCCCATGCTGTCCGTGAAGTCGTTGCTCGTGCCCGCGCGGGTATACGAGGACTCGATCATGTACGTGCCAGCCAGCGAAGTCGTGAGTCGACCGACCGACGGAATGTCCACACGACCTTCGAGCTCCCAGTCGATACCCTTGGTGATGGCTTGGCCGATGTTGGTCGACAGGGCCATGAAGGCGTAGTAGTTCGATGTTTCAGCCGGTTGTTTGTAAGTCGTGAACAGGCTTTGATACTTCTGCGGATCGCCGAAAGCTTGGTTGGCCGACACGCCGCTGACTGCATCGCGCAGCTTCACCTGCCAGTAGTCGAAAGCCGCGCTGAAGTTCGAGGTCGGCTCGATGCGCATGCCGATGGTGGCCTGCTTGGACCTCTCGGCCTTCAGGTTCTCGTTGCCGCCGCTCAGCTGCGTGTACTGGGCCTTGCCGGGCTTGCAGGGCGGCGAGCCGCTGCCGTCGCCAGGGAAGGGGCAGTCGTAGCTGGAGGCGGTCACGCCGTTGGAGACCAGCGGCTGGGCGATGTCCAGCATATCCGGGGCCTTGAAGCCCGTGCCGTAGGAGCCGCGGAACATCAGCTGGCTGGAGACCTGGTACTTGCCCGACAGCTTGTAGGTCGATGCCTTTTCCGTCTTGCCGAAGTCGCGCTTGTTGATCGCGTCCTTGATCTTGCTGATGCTGTCGTAGCGCAGCGAGGCATTGACCTCGAGGCCCTTCACGACCGGGATCTGCAATTCAGCAAACACGCCGAGGTTGTCGCGCTCCAGGTCGTATTGCGGATTGGCGCCGAAGTTGTAGATGACGCCGTTGACCGCATCAGCGGACGGGGTCTGCTTGTAGTGGTAGTTGCGGACATCCGCCCCGACACCCAGGTTCACCGCCCCGGCTGGCAGGTTGAAGATTTCGCCGGAGGCGCGCACGTCGCCGCCCTTGAGCGTCGTGGAGGCCGTGCGGATGCTGCCGTGGTAGATGGAGTCGCTGATCAGCTTCTGGGCCGCCGCGCTCTGGTTGCCCGATGGCACGAAGGGGTCGATCGCCAGCGTGTTGACGATGTTGGTGAACTCGGTGGTCTTGAAATAGCCGCCGATGTAATGCTCGTCCAACGCGTTTTGCGACCAGGTCAGCGCGCCGTTGACGTTCCAGCTGCCGATGTCGGCTTCGGCGCCGACGACGACGTGCTTGGAATCGGTAAAGGTCTGCGAATCACGGGTTCCGAAGTCCGTCGCGCGGAAGCCCGCCGTGACGGTGTTGACACGGGCCTGCTGAGCGGCCGTCAGATACGGCGAGACGTACTTGTTGTACAGCGCGGATCCAACCGGGATCGCAATGGGCACCGGGTTCGGCGCGATGCGGGCGACCAGGTCGTAGCGGGTGTAAGCGATGTCAGAGAACAGCTTGACGTTGTCGCTGAGCTTGAGCTGACCCGTGACGAAAGCCGAATCCCGCTTGTACTCGGGATAGATGTCGATCGTGGAGACGAAGTCGAACGCGCATTGCGCCGTGCCAACCTTGGCCGTGCCGCCTGCCGGAATGGTGTTGGCCAGGCTGTAGAAGTTGTTCGGCGCGCACTTCCCCTTTTCCATAAGGTAGGGGTTGAACGAGTAAGCGCCGAGCGTCGCAGTGTCGGCGCCGATCTTCTTGAACGTCACCTGCGCATTGGCCGGGTCGGCAGACGTGCTGGTTCGGTCGTAGACGTAGCTATTGCCGCCAAAGGAGACGGGCAGGTAGGCCGTCTTGGCGAAATCGCGATCGCCCGACTTCAGCTTCTTCTGATCGTCGCGGCGGTAAGTGGCCACGATGTTGAAGCGGTCGCGCTCGATGTCGCCGAAGCCGTAGGTGATAGAGACATTCGCCGATTTGCCTCCGCCTTCCAGCGGGTTCGAGTAGCCGACCGTGACTTCACCGCCCTGCTTGTTGCGCTTGAGGACGAAGTTCACGACGCCGGCAATGGCGTCGGAGCCGTAGAGGGCGGAAGCGCCGTCGGTCAGCACTTCGATGCGCTCGATCGCGCTCATGGGAATCGAGTTCAGGTTGACACGGCCACCGTCACCCGTGGGGGCGAGGCGCCGACCGTTGAGCAGCACCAGCGTGTAAGCCTGCCCAATGTCGTGCAGTGACGCGAAGGCGGTGCCACCGGAGTTGGTGCCGATAGCGATGTCGGCGATCTGGAAGCCCTGCATCGCGGGTATGCGTTGCAGCAGCTCTGCCACGTTGGTGGCGCCGCTGACCTTGATCTGCTCCGAGCTGATGACCTGCACGGGCAACGAGCCCTCGGCTGCAATGCGCTTGATGCTCGAACCGGTGACTTCGACCCGTTCCAGTTGTTGCTGCGCGAGGGCCGGCTGAAGGGCAGCGGCAAGACAAGCCAGCGCTGCGACGCTGACGGCGTGACGTTTGAACATCGATGAAACTCCTGACGATAAAGACAGCTTGCCGGCCTGGTGGGCCACGAAGCAACAGTCCACAGCCCGGCCGTAGTGCCGGGGAGAACGCCTAGAAGTGTGAGGAAAGTTTGCTGGTGACCCTTGGGGGTTCCTACCAATTGAGCGGGTGGCACCGTCCCGCAGTGACGCTTTCGGCTCGTTTTGCCCGGTAACCCCTAGATTGCCGTTGGCTTGCAGACGGAAAATGTTGCAAAGATGAGACGCTGGGCAGGATGTCGTCCGATAGGTTTTGCGGCAAAGCAACATCGGAGGAAGTGCCGGGCCGCCCACCCGCGGGGGGCTTTCATGCCGAACCTGTTCGCTGTCATAACGAAACAGGGGTTCTGGCTTGATCGCCACATTTCACTTGTTTAGCGGCATCAAGGCGCCAAGCAGACCGCGCTGGCGCGACGAAGCCGCTACCCATCGAACCGCGCTGCCGATCTGGAAACGTTTAGTTACAGCGCTGCTGCGCGAAGTAGGCCAGACCTGCTGATCAAGCCGACTGCCCCTTCACCCTCAACCGCCAGGCATGCAGCAGCGGCTCGGTGTAGCCGCTGGGCTGGGCCTCGCCCTTGAAGACCAGGTCCAGCGCCGCCTGCATGGCCGCGCCCTGCGGGTTGGCGGCCAGAGGCCGGTAGGCCGGGTCGCCGGCGTTCTGGCCGTCCACCACCTTGGCCATGCGGGTGAAGGTCTCGCGCACCTGTTCGGCCGACACGACGCCATGGCGCAGCCAGTTGGCGATGTGCTGGCTGGAGATGCGCAGCGTCGCGCGGTCTTCCATCAGGCCGATGCCGTTGATGTCGGGCACCTTGGAGCAGCCCACGCCCTGGTCGACCCAGCGCACCACATAGCCGAGGATGCCCTGCACGTTGTTGTCCAGCTCCTGCTGTCGCTGCTCGGGCGTCCAGTCGGCCTTGGCGGCGACGGGGATGGTCAGCAGTGCGTTCAGGATGCCCTCGCGTTCGGCGGCGAGGTCGACCTTCTCCAGCTCCTGCTGCACGGCGCTAACGCTGACCTGGTGGTAGTGCAGCGCATGCAGCGTCGCGGCGGTGGGGGACGGCACCCAGGCCGTGTTGGCGCCAGCCTTGGGGTGGCCGACCTTCTGCTCCAGCATGGCGGCCATCAGGTCGGGCATGGCCCACATGCCCTTGCCGATCTGGGCGCGGCCGCGCAAGCCGCAGGCCAGGCCGGTCAACACATTGCTGCGTTCATAGGCCTGGATCCAGCTGGACGTCTTCATGTCGCCCTTGCGCAGCATCGGGCCGGCGCGCATGGCGGTGTGCATCTCGTCGCCCGTGCGGTCCAGGAAGCCGGTGTTGATGAAGGCGACGCGGCTGGCCGCTGCGGCGATGCAGGCCTTCAGGTTGACGGAGGTGCGGCGCTCCTCGTCCATGATGCCCAGCTTGACCGTGCTGTCGGGCAGGCCGAGCAGCTGCTCGACGCGGCTGAACAGCTCGGCGGCGAAGGCCACCTCGGCCGGGCCGTGCATCTTGGGCTTGACGATGTAGACGCTGCCCGTGCGGCTGTTGCCGCGGCGGCGCAGATCGTGCATCGCGATGGTCGTCGTGACGACAGCGTCCATGATGCCCTCGGGGATCTCGTTGCCCTCTTGGTCACCTCCCAGCAGGATGGCCGGGTTGGTCATCAGGTGGCCGACATTGCGCACGAACATCAGGGAGCGGCCATGCAGCGTCAGCGTGCCGCCACCGGGCGCCGTGTAGACGCGGTCGGCGTTCAGGCGGCGCGTGAAGCTCTTGCCGCCCTTGGCGACTTCCTCGGTGAGCGTGCCGAGCTGGATGCCCAGCCAGTTGCGATAGGCCAGCAGCTTGTCCTCGGCGTCGACGGCGGCGACCGAGTCTTCCAGGTCGAGGATGGTGGACAGCGCGGACTCCAGCACCACGTCGGCGATGCCGGCCGGGTCGGTCTTGCCGATGGGCGTGCTGCGATCGACGCGCACATCCAGGTGCAGGCCATGGTGCACCAGCAGCACGCTGCTGGGCGCATCAGGGGCGCCCTGGTAGCCGGCGAAGGTGGCCGCGTCGGCCAGGCCGGTCACGTCGCCCGAGGCCAGCGTGACGGAGAGCTGGTCGCCCTCGATGCGGTAGGCCACCGCCTGGCTGTGCGAGCCTTCGGCCAACGGTGCGGCCTGGTCCAGCACCTGGCGGGCGAAGGCAATGACCCTGGCGCCGCGCACCGGGTTGTAGCCACCGTCGCGCGTGGCCCCGTCGGCCTCGGAGATGGCGTCAGTGCCGTAGAGCGCGTCGTACAGCGAGCCCCAGCGCGCGTTGGCCGCGTTCAGTGCATAGCGGGCGTTCAGGATGGGCACGACGAGCTGGGGGCCGGCTTGCAGGGCCAGCTCGGCATCGACGTTGGCGGTGGTCGCCTGCACTTGGGCGGGCGGCTCGACGAGGTAGCCGATGCGCTGCAGGAAGCCGCGGTAGGCCGGCATGTCGGTGATGGGGCCGGGATGGGCCTCGTGCCAGGCATCCAGTTCGGCCTGGAGTCGGTCGCGCTCGGCCAGCAGCGCGCGGTTCATCGGTGCCAGCTCATGGGCGATCCGGCTGAAGCCGGCCCAGAAGGCGTCAGCCGAAACGCCGGTGCCGGGCAGCACCTCGGTGTCGATGAAGCGGGCCAGGTCGGCATCGACCTGCAGGCGGTGGAGGGTGGTGCGAGGCATGGCGGGACTCCTGCGAGAAGGCAACAACGAATGTCGCCAATCTAGCTGCGTCGCGTGTCGGGATTCGCTGCGGAGCACGCCATTCATCTGTGACAAAAACGCAAAGATCCTTCATGAAACCGCTGCCTTTGCGTCTGTCGCCCAGCACAATCCGGGGCATGGACAAGCTCAAGCAGATGGAGTCCTTCGTCCTCGTCGCGGGCAAGGGCAGCTTGACGGCGGCGGCCCAGGCCGAGGGCGTCGCGCCTGCCGTCATGGGCCGGCGGCTGGACGCGCTGGAGGCGCGCCTGGGCGTCAAGCTGATGCTGCGTACGACGCGGCGGCTGACGCTGACGTCCGAGGGCCAGGCCTTCCTGGAGGACTGCCAGCGCCTGATCGCCTCGCTGGCCGATGCGGAAGCTGCCGTCAGTGCCGGCGGCCTCAAGGCCAGTGGCCATCTGCGCGTGACGGCGCCTGCCGGTTTCGGCCGCAGGCATGTTGCGCCGCTGGTGCCGGGCTTTCTCGCCGAGCATGGCGACCTCAGCCTGTCGCTCAACCTCAGCGACCGCGTCATCGACATCGTCCACGAGGGCTTCGACTGTGCCGTACGTGTGGGTGACCTGCCGGACTCCAGCCTGGTCAGCACGCGGCTGGCCGACAACCGGCGGCTGTGTGTGGCCGCCCCCGGCTATCTGAAGCGCGCCGGCACGCCGAAGCACCCCGATGAACTCGGCCGCCATGCCTGCCTGACGTTGAGCTCTGAGGCCAGCCAGGTGCGCGGCTGGGCCTTCCAGATCGACGGCGCCGTTCAGCACCTACGGCCGGTTGGCCGCCTCGACTGCAGCGATGGCCAGGTGTTGCACGACTGGTGCGTGGACGGCATGGGCCTGGCCTGGCGCAGCACCTGGGAGGTCGAGGCCGACCTCGCGGCAGGGCGCCTCGTCAGCGTGCTGGACACCTTTGCGGCGCCGCCCAACGGCATCTACGCCGTGTTCCCGCAGTCACGCCATCTGCCGCTGCGCACGCGGCTGTGGGTGGAGCATCTGCGCGCGCATTACGGGCGGGCCGATTACTGGCGCAGCTAGCGATCGTCCTCAACCCAGAGGACGGCGACGGGTATGCCCCGATGCCTGCCCCGCTGCAGCGTCCTCTGATGCCCTTTCGCCTTGTCGCCGCGTGGCGCCAAGCGTCTGCTGTGGCGGGTTGCGCGATGCCCACCCGTTCCACGGCCCGTTCATCGGGCATCGCAAACAAGGAACGGAGAACTTCCATGAAGAAGACGACCTGTTTTCGAGAGCCGACCGCGCCGACGCGCACCCTCCTTGCGGCAGTGGCGCTGGCCCTGCCGCTGGTGGCAGCAGCGGCGCAGGGCAGTGAATGGAGCAGTGCGGGGGGCGACCGCGAGAACACACGCAGCCAACCGTCCGAGCACAAGCTGGGCGTCGGCAATGTCAACCAGCTGGCCGTCAAATGGGCGCTGACCACGGCGGGCGACGTTTCGGCCACGCCGGCCGTCGATGGCGACACGGTCTATGTACCCGACTGGGCTGGCTATCTCTATGCGGTCAACCGCAGCAATGGCAGCGTGCGCTGGGCCGTCTACCTGCCTTCGGTAACGGGCATTCCTCGCGACAAGGCCCGCGCCACGCCGGCCCTGGGCGGCGGCAAGGTGGTCATCGGCACCCAGGGTTCCATCCTGGCGGGCGGCGGCCCTGGCGGCCGGGTGTTGGCCTTCGACAAGGACACCGGGGCGCTGGCCTGGAGCACCCAGGCCGATCCGCATTTCGCGGCCATCATCACGCAGTCGGCCACCATCCATGGCGACCAGGTCTTCGTTGGCGTCGCGTCGCAGGAGGAGGCCCTTGCCGCCTTCGTGCCGGGCTACCAGCTGTCCTTTCGCGGCAGCATGCTGGCCCTGGACCTGAAAACCGGCGCCATCCGCTGGCGGACGACGCTCGCGCCGGCCGGCTACACCGGCAACGCCGTCTGGGGCAGCTCGCCTGCCGTCGATACCTCGCGCGGCGCGGTCTACATCGCCACCGGCAACAACTACTCGGTGCCGCCGCCCGTGCTGGCCTGCGTGTCGGCGGCCGGTGCCGATCCGGTGGCCAAGGCCGCCTGCCTGCCGGCGAACGATTATTTCGACAGCGTCCTCGCCCTCGACATGAAGACGGGGGCCGTGCGCTGGGCGACCCGTGCCATCCCCTATGACGCCTGGACGGTGGATTGCATCCCCTTCTTCGGCGACGGCGACAACTGCCCGTCGCCGGCAGGCCCGGACTACGACTTTGGCCAGGCGCCGGCGCTGTTCAAGTCCAAGGCCGGCAAGGGCAAGCCGGTGGAGCTGCTGGGCCTCGGGCAGAAGAGCGGCCAGTACTGGGCGCTGAACCCCGACACCGGCGCCGTGGCCTGGGTCACCCAGGCCGGCCCAGGGGGCACGGCGGGCGGCCTGCAGTGGGGTTCGGCGACGGACGGCACGCGCGTCTACACGGCCAACGCCAACAGCAACGGGGTGCCGTGGATGCCGACAGGCGCCAGCGCGCCGACGACGCGAGGCGCCTGGTTCGGCCTCGACGCGGCCACCGGTGCGACGCTATGGCAGACGCTCGACCCGCTGCCGCCGGGCGGTATCGGCGGCGGCCCCTCGGGCCCGGTGACGACGGCCAATGGCGTTGTCTACGCCTGCTCGCTGGACGCCAGCGGCCGCATGTACGCGCTCAACGGCGCGAACGGCGCCATTCTGTGGAGCTATCCAAGCGGCGGTTCCTGCCTTTCGGGCGCGGCCATCGCCGACGGCACGCTCTACTGGGGCTCGGGCTACAGCAACTTCGGCTTCGGCACGCCGAACAGCAAGCTGTACGCGTTCTCGTTGCCGGATTGAGGCGCGGCACTCGCGCAGGCCAGCTGCCTCAGCGGCGGGCCTGCGCGCTCAGTCCCCGAACGACACCTTGGCGCGCTTGCCCACCCACGCATCGAACTTGCCCGCATAGGCCTCCTCGATGCGGTTGCGCTTGACCTTGAAGGTCGGCGTGATGAAGCCGTTGTCCACCGTCCAGGGCGTCTTGATCAGCACCAGGGTGTCGAGCTGTTCGTGCGGGTCCAGACGGGCGTTGACGTCGTCCAGGTGCTTGCTCAGCTCGGCCATCAGCGCCGTGCGTTCGGCCTCGGAGCTGGCGCGTTGCAGGCCCTGCGGCGACAGCATCGCGATGCCCAGCGGCTGGCCCATGTTGGCCCCCGCGACGCAGCAGGCCTCGATGTTGGGGTTCATGCCCAGCCTGTCCTCGATGGGCGCCGGGGCGACGTACTTGCCCTTGCTGGTCTTGAACAGGTCCTTCACGCGGCCGGTGATGCGCACGCAGCCGTCGCCGTCCTGGGTCACCTTGTCGCCGGTGTGCAGCCAGCCATCGGCGGTCAGCGCGTCGGCGGTCAGGCCCGGCTCCTTGAAGTAGCCCATCATCAGCGCCGGGCTGCGCATCTGCAGCTCGCCGTTGGCGGGATCGATGCGGGTCTGCACGCCGCCATAGGCCGGGCCCACGGTGCCACGCTGGTTCTTGCCCGGCATCGTCATGTGCGACAGCGCCAGGTTCTCGGTCATGCCATAGCCCTCGTTGATGTGCAGGCCCAGCGTGCCATACCACTCCAGCAGCGCCACCGGCATGGGTGCGGCGCCGCCGACGGCGATGCGGCATTGGTCCAGGCCCAGGGCCTTGAGGACCTTCTTGCGCAGCAGGCCGCCGATGATGGGCAGGCGCAGCAGCTTGTTCATCTTCTGCGGCGGCATCTTGGCCTGCACGCCCTGCTGGAACTTGACCCAAAGGCGCGGCACGCTGAAGAAGATGGTGGGCCGCGCGCGCTGCAGGTCGGCGGTGAAGGTGTCCAGCGATTCGGCGAAGAACACCTTGAGCCCGACCTTCAGCCAGCTGTGCTCGACGAGCACGCGCTCGGCCACGTGGGCCAGCGGCAGGTAGGACATCATGCGGTCGCTGGCGCTCATCGGGAAGCGGTCCAGGCCCGCGCCGATGGCCCAGGCGAAGGCGCCGAAGTTGTGCATGACGCCCTTGGGGTTGCCCGTCGTGCCCGAGGTGTAGATCAAGGTGCAGAGCTCGTCGGCGCCGCGCGTGACTTCACCCTTGAGCGGCTCGGTGCGGGCGCAGATGGCGTCCCAGCCCTCGTAGTTCTTCTTCACGTCGTCGGGCGACAGCGCGTAGCTGGCGCCGGGCAGGCTCGGCAGCACGCCCGGCTTCATGCCTTCCCAGCCGTCGAGCTTGCCGATGAAGATGAAGCGCGCCTCGCTGTGCGTGAGGATCTGCGTGATGGTGTCGGCCGCCAGCGTCGGGTACAGCGGCACGGAGACATAACCGGCCATCCAGATGGCGAGGTCGGTCATCAGCCACCAGGCGCAGTTCTTGGACAGCATCGCCACCTTGGCGTCGGCTGGCCAGCCCTCGGCGGCGCCCTTGGCCTTGAGGAAAGCGGCCATGCGGCGCACTTGGTCGCTGACCTGGGCCCAGGTGAAGTCGAGGACCTCGGGCCCGCCCATCGGCTGCGTCAGCGTGACGGTGCTGCCGGCGGTGCGCTCCCAGTGATACAGGCGTTGCAGGGCGAGCTGGTCGGCGGCGATGGTGGCCATGGGCGTGTCTCCTCGGGGGGATTCTTTTCGGGAGCCGCAAAGTTAACCGCCTGCAAAGCGGCCCTTCCCCCGGGTAAACACCCTGCGGCGTGACGCGCTACCCACAGTGCCTAGAGGCATGGCTCTAGAAACGCCAGTCGCAATCGGTGGCGGCCGTGCCTGCCGCGAGTTGTGCGGCCACCTCGGTCAGCGGATGCAGCGCAGGCGTCAGCTCGGCGAGATTGGTCGGGCGCGAGGCTTCGGCGCGCGTCAGCGCCTCCTGCCAGGGCTCGCCGGCCGCGCGCAGCGCGCAGGCCAGCTGCAGGCGGGCAGCCCACTCGGGCAGGCCCTGAGGTTCGGGCAGGCCGTCGAAGTAGGCCACGCGGATGCGCGTGCCCGCCAGCGAGGCCGCTGGCGTGCCGGCCAGGCGGCTCTTGAAGAGATCGATGCGGCTGGCCAGGTTGCGGGACTCGGCGAGCAGCGGACGCAGCGTGTTCAGGCGGTGCTCGACATCGCGCGCCAGCGCTTGGCCAGCCTCGCCGGCGCCGGGCGCGATGGCAATGCGCGAGAGCGTCAGCAGGCCATCGGCGCGGCGCACGTCACCGATCAGCGGCGCGGCATCCAGCCCGGCGAGGGCCTGGGCGGCGGCGCGCAGGCTGGCCGCGTCGGCGCGGCCGGCGGCCAGCACGCGGGCCTCCAGCAACTGGGTGCGGCGCAGCAGGCCGGTCACGGCGTCGTCGGCGCCGGCGGCCTCGGTCTCGGCCTGGGCCTTCTCCAGCTGGGCCAGGGCCGCGCCGAACTCGCCGAGTTGCTGCAGGTAGACGGCCAGCAACTGGCGCATCAGCGTGCTGGCGTGGTTGCCGGGGCGCGCGATGGCGTCCCAGCGGCGGATCAAGTCATCGCTGCGCGCCGTGGCGTCGGCCGCGCTCTCGCGCGCCATCCGCCAGCGCACGAAGGCCAGGTTGCGCTCCAGCACCAGGGCCGGGCGGATGCGCTCGGCCTCCTGCGGGTTCCAGAACGGCTTGGCCGCCTCGAGCGAGCGCTCGGCCTCGCGCAGCCGGCCCTCGTAGACATAGAGCACGTTCTCGTAGGTCGCGAAGCGCGCATGCTCGAAGGGGTTCTTGGCATAGATCGCGTCGTTGGAGCGCTTGGCCAGCGCCAGTTCGCGCTCTGCATCGGCGAAGCGGCCCAGGCGACCGTAGGCCGTCAGCAGGTGCAGGCGCAGGCTGTGGGATTTCTCGCTCAGCGGCCCGTAGCGGCTGTCCCAGCGAGGCAGCAGCGGTTCCAGCAAGTCGATCACGGGCTGGCCGCCGGCGACGGCGGTGTGCAGGCCGGCCAGAGAGACGGCGGCGTCCTCGGTGCGCGGGTCGTTCTCACCGAAGGCCTGGCGGGCGTGGGCCAGGCGCGCTTCAGCCAACGGCGCCGCGACGTCGAAGCGCTGCAGCGCGAAATAGGTCTTGACCAGCGTGTCGAAGACACGGTCCTTGACCTCGGGCTGGTCGTTGAAGCGCGTGGCCAGCTCCTGGCGCTTGCGGTCCAGCAGTTCCACCACGGTGGGCTGGCGGCCGCCGTTCTGGTCGGGGCTGGCCGCGCCGAGCAGCTCTGCCAGATAGCCCGTGACCTGCTCGGACTCGCGCGCTGCGGCCTGGGCCTCGTGCCGCTGCCAGAGGCTGACGGCCAGGCCCAGGCTGAGGGCCGCGAACACCAACGTGGCGCCGACCGCCAGCGCGGCATTGCGGCGCAGCCAGAGGCGCACGCGATGCTGCCAGTCCTCGGCACGCACGCTGACCGGGCGCTGGGCCAGCCAGTGCTCGAGGTCGTCGATGAAGTTGCCGACGCTGGTATAGCGTTCGGCCGGGTTCTTGCGCAAGGCCTTGGCGGCGACGGCCTCCAGGTCGCCCGCCGCCCGGTCCGCATCGAGGGGGCGGCCGGGGCCTGCCTCGTCGCCGGCGCTGTCGGCCGAGCCGGTCGTGCGTGTGGAACGGGTGATGCGCTGGGCCTGGCCGTGCAGCACGGCATGCTCCAGGGCCGTGCGGCCCAGGCCGCGCTTGCCGAAAGGCAGGTCGCCGCTGGCCAGTTCGTAGAGCATCACGCCCAGCGAATAGATGTCGCTGGCCACGCCCACGGCCTCGCCGGTGATCTGCTCGGGCGCCGCGTAGGCCGGCGTCAGGCGCCGGCCGGTGATCTGTGTCAGCTGATGGTCGGACTGACGGCCGGAGTCGTCGAGCAGGCCGGCGATGCCGAAGTCCAGCAGCTTGGCATTGCCCTGCTCGTCCACCATGACGTTGCCGGGCTTGAGGTCGCGGTGCAGGATGAGCTGGGCATGGGCATGTTCGACGGCGCGCGCCACCTCCAGCAGCAGCTTCACGCGCGCCACCAGGCCAAGGTTGTGTGCGCGCACGTGCTCGGACAGCGTGCGGCCCACCACGTACTCCAGCACGAGGTAGGCGCGGCCGTCCTGCTCGCCGGCGTCCAGCATGCGGGCGATGCCCGGGTGGGTCAGCCGGCCGAGCAGGGCGCGCTCGCGGGCGAAACGGGCCGTCAGGCCGGGGCCGGCGCGGTCGCCGCGCAGCAGCTTGATGGCGGCCTCGCCCTGGTAGAGGCCATCGGCCCGCTCGGCCCGCCAGACCTGGCCCATGCCGCCCTCGCCGAGGGGTTCGGCCAGGCACCAGGAGCCCAGGCGGTCGCCGGGGCGGGCAGGTGTGGTGGTGGAGAGCGTCGGCTCGCTCAGCGCGGCGACCAGGCGGGTGTTGTAGCCCGGCATGTCGACGAGGACGGTGGCGTCCGTGTCTTCGTCCTCGGGCAAGGAGGCGAGCATGCGCGACAGCCGCGCGGCCAGTGCGGGCGGCTGCAACGCAGCCAGGCGCTCGGCCCGTGCCGCGGCGGGCAGCTCGGCGAGCTCGTCGAACAGCGCCGACAGCTGCTGCCAGTCCGAGGACTGCAAGCCCGAGTTCATCAGTACACCGAATTCGGCGGGTCGCCGAGCAGCTCCTGCAGCAGGGCGCGCGCCTTCAGCAATTCGCGGTTGATGCTGCGCGTGGACAGGCCCCGCACCGCCGCCACCTCGGCGATGGACAGGCCGGCGAAGCCCACCATCTCGATCAGCTCGTACAGGCCGTTGTCCAGGGCCTTCATGCGCTCCAGCGCCTGGTCCAGGCCCAGCATGTCGACGGCCGTGCTCTGCACGGCGGCCACATCGTCGGCCGCGGACAGCGTGACCATGACGGCGTCCCCGCCGCGTTTGTCGCGGCCTTCGGTGCGCAGGTGGTCGATGACGACGGAGCGCAGCACGCGGCCCACGTAGGCGAAGAACTGGCCGCGCGTCTCGCCCTGCAGGCCCTGCTGGTCGGCCATGCGCAGAAAGCCCTCGTGCACCAGGGCGGTGGTGTTCAGGCCGGCCGACCTGCCGCTCGGGCCGCTCTGCGCCAGGCGGATGCGGGCGACGCGCTTGATCTCGGGGTAGAGCAGGGCGTAGAGCTGCTGCAGGGACGCCGCGTCACCACGCGAAGTGCCGATCAGCAGTTCGGTGATGTCGGCCACGTCAGTCTTCCTGGAAGGCGGCGAGGGCGGCCGTGATGGCGGCGTCGCTGGCTTCGCGCTGCACCGGCGCATCGGCCACAAGACCTTCGCGCTTCAGCCGGGCGACCCATTGGCCGGCATCGCGGCCCTGCTCGAAGCCACTGCTCTGCAGCAGCAGCTCGCCACCCGCCGACAGCAGCTTGAAGTAGAACTTGCCGTCCGCCTCGCGGTATTGCTTGAAGACCGGCAGTGCGGCCTTCTCTGTCTTGGTAGCGGCTGTCGTCGCGGTGGACGTGTAGGGCCGCAGGCCGCAGGCCTCGCGCAATTGCTTCAGGAAGGGAACCGCAATGGCGCGGGCCTTGGCGGCGCCGGCCTGCAGCGTGGCTTCGAGCTGCTCGGGGTGGGCCATCAGGTGGGCATAGCGCTCGCGCATCGGGCCGATCTGGCCTTCGATCAGGTTCACGAGCTGCTGCTTGGCCTCGCCCCAGCCCAGGCCGCCGCGCAGGGCCGCGCGGAAGGCGGCGCGCTGCTCGGTGGTCGCGAAAGCATCGTAGATGGTGACCAGGGCCTGGCCCTGCGGGTCCTTGGGCTCGCCGGGCAGCTTGGAGTCGGTGACGATGCGCGCAACGGCCTCCTTCAGCGCCGCGCTGCCGCCTTCGAAGAGAGGGATGACGTTGTCATAGCTCTTGCTCATCTTGCGGCCGTCCAGCCCTGGCAGCAGCTCCATCTCGGCATCGGTCACGGCCTCTGGGGCAGTGAACAGCTCCTTGCCCCGGCCAAACAGGTGATTGAAGCGCTGGGCCACGTCGCGCGCCATCTCGATGTGCTGGACCTGGTCCTTGCCCACAGGCACTTTGTGCGCGTTGAACATCAGGATGTCGGCCGCCATCAGCACCGGGTAGCTGAACAGGCCCATGCTGACGTTGGCATCGGGCTCCTCGCCGGCAGCCACGGCCGCGTCCACGGCAGCCTTGTAGGCATGGGCCCGGTTCATCTGGCCCTTGGCCGTCACGCAGGTCAGCAGCCAGGTCAGCTCGGGGATCTCGGGCACATCGCTCTGGCGGTAGAAGGTGACGCGTTCGGCGTCCAGGCCGGCAGCCAGCCAGGTGGCAGCTATGGCGCGGCTGGAATGGGCCAGGCGGTCCGGCTCGTCGCACTTGATCAGCGCGTGGAAGTCGGCCATGAAGAAGAAGCTCTCCACGCCGGGCGCGCGGCTGGCTTCGATCGCCGGGCGGATGGCGCCGACGTAATTGCCGAGATGCAGGGTGCCGGTGGTGGTGATGCCGGTCAGGACGCGTTGAGGCATGGGTTTGGTGAAAAGTAACCAAACCGGATTGTGGCCTCAGCTTCGTTTGCGCGAAGGGGGTGCTGCTACGGAGGCGCGCCAGGTGACGGTGATGTCGAACTGCCGCGAGATGGGCAGCTGCTGCCCGTAGCAGCGGTTCAGCAGCCAGTGCAGGCCGGCCAGCGTGACCTCGTGGCTCGGGATGTGCACCGATGTGAGGCGCGGCGCCGCGAATTCGGCGCTGGGAGAGTCGTCATAGCCCAGCACCGAAACCTCATGCGGCACCGACACGCCGCGTTCCTGGAAATGCGCCAGCAGGCCGATGGCCATCTCATCATTGGCGCAGAACACGGCAGAGGGCAGGCGCTTTTGCTTGAGCAGCACCTCTGCCGCATCCCAGCCGGCCTGATTGGAAAAGTCGCCGGGTACGGTCAGGATCTTGGACGTGTCCAGCCCGCGCAGCGCCAGCTCGCCCATGAAGCCATTCAGGCGCGCCACGTTGTCGGGCGAGGTGGTCGGGCCGGAGACGACGGCGATGTCCTTGTGCTTGTGCTGCAGCAGCGCGCGGGCCGCCTGCACGCCGCCCTGCACGTGGTCGGCCGTGAAGCATTGGTCCTTGATGCGGTCGAAATGGCGATTCAGCACGACGACCTGGCGCGCCGCCGGGCCCAGGGCCTTGAGGTCTTCGTCCTGCAGCGCGTTGGACAGCACGATGAGGCCGTCGCAATCGCGGTCCAGCAAAAAGCGCATGCCGTCGTTGGTCTCGACGCGTTCGTCCTCGATGCCCTCGCCGAAGGCCACCACCATGTGCAGTCCTTG
Source organism: Roseateles sp. P5_D6 (assembly GCF_054049415.1). NCBI lineage: Bacteria > Pseudomonadati > Pseudomonadota > Betaproteobacteria > Burkholderiales > Sphaerotilaceae > Roseateles > Roseateles sp. P5_D6. The sequence continues at coordinate 291,702 of NZ_JBFUMK010000006.1, forward strand.
CGCGCGCAACACCAGGTCGATGGCGCGCAGGATGGGCGTGTAGTAGGTGCCGCGCAGGAAGGGGATGTAGACGCCGATCAGCTTGGACGTGCCCGCGCCCAGCGAACGCGCGGTGTGCGAGGGCCGGAACTTCAGCTGGGCAATGACCTTGCGCACGCGCTCGGCCGTGGCTGGCGCGACGGAACCGTTTCCGCTGATGACGCGCGAGGCGGTGCCCACGCCCACACCTGCCAGCCGCGCTACGTCCTTGATCGTTGCCATTCGCCCTCTGCTTTTGTTGGGGCGGATTGAATCACAGGGGGCAGATCGGGGCGGGGTCTGCCGGCTCGGGCAGGGCCTTGGTATTTGCCTGGGTTTCCTTGCCACTCAGGCCGCCCCCGACCGGCCACCAGGACCTGGCTTCGTGGCTGCTGAATTGGCAGGGGCCTGCAGGCCAGGGGAAGGACAGGCGGCCGGTGAAGCCCGGCCAGGCCTTGCCGGCGGTCGGTTCCACCAGCACGTCGACCAAGCCGGCGCCCTCGGTGCCGGGCTGCCAGGCGGCAATGAAGGCATCGCTCTTGTTGGCCAGGTCATTCACATAGAGCGGCCGGCCCGAGTACAGCAGCGTGACGACGGGTTTGCCGCGGCCGGCGACCCGCTGCAGCACTTCCGCGTCCTTGGGATGGCGACGGCTGAAGCGCAGGTTTTCGGTGATGCGCGCATCGCCCTCGCCCTCGGCATAGGGTGTCTCGGCGAGCACGGCGACGACGGCGTCGAAGTTCTTCGGGTCGCTCTTGCTGCCGTCAGCGTCGAAGGTGACCTGCGCGGCACCCAGGCGCTGCCGCAATGCCGCCAGCAGCGACGTGCCTTGCGGATAGTCGACATTGCTCGTGTCGCGGCCCTGCCAGGTCACGCTCCAGCCGCCGCTCTGGTGGGCCAGACTGTCGGCCGCGGTACCGACAACGAGCACGCGGGCCGTGCCCTTGAGCGGCAGCAGGCCGGGCTTGTTCTTCAGCAGCACCAGCGACTCGCGCACCGCGCGGCGCGCCAGCTCGGGCGCCTGCATCGCCTCGACCGTGGCGGGCACGGCCGGCTGCATGCCGATGCTGAACTTCACGCGCAGGATGCGGCGCACTGCGTCGTCGATGCGGGCCATCGGGATCCTGCCCTGCTCGGCAGCCCGCAGGGTGTTGTCGAAGAAGGCCTTCCAGTGGAAGGGCACCATGACGACGTCGATGCCGGCGTTGATGGCGGCCGGGCAGTCCTCGGGCGTGCAGCCGGGCACCTGGCCGACGCCGTCCCAGTCGCTGACGATGAGGCCGTCGAAGGCCAGGCGGTCTTTCAGCACGCCGGTCATCAGCACGGCGTTGCCATGCATCTTGCCGTGCTCGACGTAGCCAGCGCTGTCGGTCCAGCTGCTGAAGGAGGTCATGACGGTCAGCACGCCGGCGTCCAGCGCACCCAGGTAGCCCGCGCCGTGCACATTGGCGAGATCGGCCGGCGAAGCCTGCGTCACGCCCTGGTCGATGCCGCGGCGCGTGCCGCCATCGCCGACGTAGTGCTTGGCAGTCGCCAGCACGCCGCGGCCCTCCTTCATGCCGTCCTGCAAGCCTTCCACCGAGGCCTGGCCGAGGCGCTTCACCAGGGCCGGATCGACGCCGAAGCTCTCGTAGGTGCGGCCCCAGCGCACGTCCTGCACGACAGCCAGCGTAGGCGAGAAGGCCCAGTGCAGGCCCGAGGCGCGGATGGCGCGCGCCGTGGCGCGGCCGATGTCGCGCACCAGGTCGGCGTCACGCGTCGCACCCAGCGCGATGTTGTGCGGGAAGAGAGTGGCGCCGCGCACGTTGTTGTGGCCGTGCACGGCGTCGGTGCCCCAGATCAGCGGGATGCCCGGCGTGGCCTGCAGGGCCGCGGCCTGGAACTTTTCGGACAGCTCGCGCCACTGCGCCGGCGTGGCCGCGCGGTCCTGGCCCGGCCAGCCCCCACCGCCGTTCAGGATAGTGCCGATGGCGTACTCGCGCACCTGCTCCGGCGTGATCGCGCGGATCTCGGGCTGGGTCATCTGGCCGATCTTCTGGCGCAGGGTCAAGTTCTTCAGCGCGGCCTCGACCTTGGCCTCGAGTGCCGCATCCCGCACGGGCTTGCGGGCCGGCCAGGCCTGCACGACGGCATCGGTTTCGGCCGCGCCGGCCATGGTCGCCAGGGCAAGCAGGGCAGCGAGAAGTGCGGTTGAGCGAGTCATCGTGGAGTGTCCGTTGGGAGCGCGACGGTAGTGGGTGAAGCAAAAAAACGTCAACCCCCGGGCCGACGAGATTGACAGCCCCGACTGTGGCGCATTAGATTTGCGCCGTGTTTGGAACCGGTTCCAATTTTGATGCCGACACCGCCAAGGAGCGCGGAGGCATCGCCACCCAAAAAGCCGGCCGAGCAGCGAACAAGACGAACCAGGAGACGAAAGAAATGCTCAAGCAAGCTCAGCGTGCGGCAGTGCGCACCATCGCCCCAACTTCGCCCCAGCGGCGCAATCGCCTCACGCCCATTGCCGTCTGCGTCGGCCTGCTGGGCGCATCGGCGCTGGCACTGGCCCAGACCGCGCCGGCGGGCGAGCAGAAGCTCGACACCGTGACGGTCACCGGCTTTCGCGCCAGCCTGGAATCCTCGATCAGCACCAAGCGCAACGCCGATGCCATCGTCGAATCCGTCTCGGCCGAGGACATTGGCAAGCTGCCCGACGTGTCCATCGCCGACGCGATCTCGCGCCTGCCCGGCCTGACGGCTCAGCGCGTGGCCGGGCGCTCGTCCGTCATCAGCATCCGCGGCATGGCGCCGCGCTATGGCGTGACGCTGCTGAACGGCCGCGAGATCGTCTCCACGGGCGACAACCGCTCGGTGGAGTACGACCAGTTCCCGTCGGAGCTGATCAACGCCGCCACGGTCTACAAGACGCCGGACGCCAGCCTGTCGGCGCAAGGCCTGTCGGGCACGGTCAACATGAAGACGCTGCGCCCGCTGGACTTCGCGACCTCGCGCGGTGTCGTCGGCGCTCGCGTGGAACGCAACTCCAACGGCTCGCTGAACCCCGAGATCTCCGGCACCGGCAACCGCCTGAGCGCCTCGTATGTGACGCAGTCGGCCGACCGCACCTGGGGCGCGGCCGTCGGCTTTGCGCACCTGGACTCGCCCAACCAGGAAAAGCACTACAAGAGCTGGTGGTGGGCCAACACCAACAACTGGGGCGCACCACTGCCCGGCGTGCCCACGGACGCCGTCGCGCTGCAGGGCTTCGAGTTGGGTGCCGCCTCGTCGCGCCAGAAGCGTGACGGCCTGATGGGCGTGCTCGAGTACAAGCCCAATGCCGATTTCCACAGCACGCTGGACCTCTACTACTCCAAGTTCGACCAGACCGAGGCGCGCCGCACGGTGATGTCCGACATGTCGACCTGGTCGGGTGCGACCTGGAGCAATGCGCAGACGACGGTGGTCAACGGCGACAAGATCGTCACCAGTGGCATCGTCAACAACACCACGCCGGTGGCGCTGACGACCTTCAACAAGCGCCAGGACGACATCCGCGCCATCGGCTGGAACAACGAGCTGAAGCTGGCTGACTGGAAGCTGGTGGGGGACCTGAGCTGGTCCAAGGCCAAGCGCGACGAGCAGAACGCGGAAGTGCAGGCGGGCTCGCTGAGCCGTGTCAGCCTGGGGCAGGCCAACATCGTCACCGGCGACGGTCGCTCCACCTTCGCGCCGACCTTCGACTTCGGCGACGGCAAGAGCGTCTACCTGACCGACCCCGCCAACTGGGGCCGCGACGGCCGCAGCCAGTTTCCCAAGGTGCGCGACCAGATCAAGGCGCTCAAGCTGACGGCGGGCCGCAACTTCGACAGCTGGCTCAGCAACATCGAGGGCGGGCTGGACTACTCCGAGCGCGACAAGGACATGAACCGCACCGAGGTGAACTACAACCTCAAGAACGGCCGCGCGCCGATGCTGATTCCGTCCGCGCTGCTGCGCTCGCCGACCGACCTGGGCTTTGCCGGCAGCAATATCCGCATGGTCAATTTCGACCTGCCGAGCGCGCTGAGCTTGTACGACGTGGTGCCCACCTCGGCCGACCAGGCACCGGGCCGTATCTGGCAGGTGCACGAGAAGGTCACGGCCGCCCACGCCAAGCTCGGCTTCGAGTTCGACTGGGGCGTGCCCATCCACGGCAGCTTGGGCCTGCGCGTCGTGCATGCCAAGCAGTGGAGCGACGGCCTGTTCTGGAACGGCAAGACCAACGCGACCGAACCTGCCACCGGCGGCACCAGCTACACCGACACGCTGCCCAGCCTCAACATCGCTGCCGACGTGACTGCCAACACCATCGTGCGCTTCGGCCTGGCCAAGGTGCTGGCGCGGCCGAACATGGAGGACATGCGCGCCGGCTTCGCGGGCATCAGCGTCAGCACGACCGAGCCGCATCTGTGGTCGGCCAATGGCGGCAACCCCAAGCTGGAGCCCTGGCGCGCCGACGCGGTGGACCTGTCCGTGGAGCACTACTTCAGCAAGCGCAGCTATGTGGCGGCCGCGGTCTTCCACAAGAACATCAAGAACTTCGTCTACTCGCAGTCCATCGACTTCGACTTCACCGGCTTTCCCAACCCGACGGCCTTCACGCCCTACAGCAACATCGGCACGTTGACTACCCAGTCCAACGGCGGCGGCGGGATGATCGCCGGCACCGAGCTGAGTGGCTCGCTGGACGGCGGCCTGATCAGCCCCGCGCTGGATGGCATCGGTGTGAGCCTGAGCTACTCGGACACGCGCAGCTCGCTGCACGAGGGCAATGACGTCAGCAAACCTTTGGATGGTCTGTCGGGCAAGGCGACCAACTTCACCGTCTATTACGAACGCGACGGTATCTCGGCGCGCATCGGCAGCCGCCATCGCTCGCCCTTCGTGACGACGGTGCGCGGCACCTTTGGCGAGAACGTGCCGAGCATGATCTCCAGTGAAACCATCATCGACGCGCAGATCGGCTACGCGTTCGAATCGGGCCTCTTCAAGGGTCTGTCGCTGACGCTGCAGGTCAACAATCTGCGTGACGAGCCCTATCGCACCCGCGTCGGTGTCTCCACCGGTTCCGTCGATCCCAACGCTACCTTGCCTGAGCGATACACGTCCTATGGCCGCCAGTTCCTGATCGGCGGCACGTACAAGTTCTGATCGATTTCCCAGTTCCCTGAACCCGCGCCGGCCGCGCTGCCGGCGCCTCCCATTCGAAGCATGAGCTCCCACACCGCCCCGAAACGCCAAGACTTCCCCGCCGACTTCCGCTGGGGCGTGTCCACCTCATCCTTCCAGATCGAGGGCGCCGGCCGCGAGGACGGCAAGGGCGAGTCCATCTGGGACCGCTTCTGCAGCGAGCCCGGCCGCATCCGCGACGGCTCCAACGCGCTGGTGGCCTGCGACCATTACCACCTGTTCCCGCAGGACCTGGACATGGCGAAGGCTCTGGGCGTCAACGCCTACCGCTTCTCCATCGCCTGGCCGCGCATTCTTCCAAACGGAACTGCAGGGCGGGGCGCCGTGAACGAAGCGGGCCTGGCCTTCTACGACCGGCTGGTGGACGGCATGCTGGAGCGCGGCCTGGACCCCTGGGCCACGCTCTACCACTGGGACCTGCCGCAGCCGCTGCAGGAGCAAGGCGGCTGGCTCTCGCGCGACACGGTCGGCGCCTTCCTCGAATACACCGACATCGTCACGCGCCGCCTGGGCGACCGTGTCAAGCACTGGATCACGCACAACGAACCCTGGTGCTCCTGCATGATGGGCTACTGGGAGGGCGTGCATGCGCCCGGCGGCAAGAGCCTGGCCGATGCGATGCAGGCCTGCCACCACGTGCTGTTGTCGCATGGCCAGGCCATCCCGCTGATCCGCAAGAACTCGGCCGGCGCCCAAGTCGGCATCACGCTCAGCCTGCACCCCATCACCGCCGCATCCGATAGCGCCGAGGACGCCGCCGCGCTGAAACGCCACGATGGCCTGCGCAACCGCTGGTTCCTCGACCCGCTGTTCGGCCGCGGCTATCCCGAAGACACGCTGGCGCTGCTCGCGTCATCCGGAAATGCCGCGCCCAAGGTGGAGGCCGGCGACCTGGCGGCAATAGCCACCGCGACCGACTTCCTCGGCGTCAACTACTACTTCCCCGAGATGGTCAAGGCCGATCCGGCCGGTGGCCCGATGCGTGCCAGCCTGGTGGAGCGCGAGGGCGTCGAACGCACCGGCTTCGGCTGGGAGATCTCGCCACAGGGGCTGGTGGACCTGTTGACCCGCATCCAGCGCGACTACAACCCGGCCGTCATCCAGCTGACCGAGAACGGGTCCACTTTCGAAGATGTGCTGACGCCCGACGGCCATGTGCACGATGCCGAACGCCTGTCCTATCTGCAGCGCCATCTGAGTGCGGTCAAGCAGGCGCTGGACGCCGGCGTGCCGGTCAAGGGCTACTTCGCCTGGAGCCTGCTGGACAACTTCGAATGGGCCGAGGGCTATCTGCGCCGCTTCGGCATCGCCTATGTCGACTACGCCACCCAGAAGCGCACGCTGAAGGACAGCGGCCTCTGGTACGGCCAGTTCCTGAACGAATAATTAACGGCATGTCGCCCCTTATTTAAAGGGTACAGGCGGTTTCTAAATGAAATATTACAGGGTCCTCCCTCAGGCGCGCCAAGCCGCGCCGGGGCAAACTGCGCCTCGCCGCCCTCAAAGATCCGGAGACAAGATGAAGTTCCCCCGCCACGCCCTGGCCGCGGTTGCGCTGCTGGCTGCAACCGCTTCCAACGCCGCTGAACCCCTGAAAGCCGAGGTCATCCATTGGTGGACCTCGGGCGGCGAATCCGCCGCCGCCAAGACCCTGGCCGAGGCCTACAAGGCCCAGGGCGGCATCTGGGTCGACACGGCTGTCGCCCTGGGCGAGCAGGCTCGCTCGGTCGCCATCAACCGCATCGCCGGCGGCAACCCGCCCACGGCCGCCCAGTTCAACACCACCCAGCAGTTCCGCGACATCGTCGACCAGGGCCTGCTGAACAACGTCGACGCGGTGGCCCAGCGCGACGGCTGGGACAAGTTCCTGCCCGAGACCGTGCTGAGCGCCATCCGCGTCAACGGCCACTACTACGCCGCGCCGGTCAACATCCACAACATGACCTGGTTCTGGTTCTCCAAGGCCGCCTTCAAGAAGGCCGGCATCGCGGAAGAGCCCAAGAACTTCGATGAGCTGTTTGGGGCGCTGGACAAGCTCAAGGCCGCCGGCCTTGTGCCGCTGGCCCATGGCGGCCAGCCCTGGCAGGACGGCATCGTCTTCACGGCCGTGCTGGCCCACTACGGCGGCCGCGACCTGTATCTCAAGATCTTCCGCGACCGCGACCCCAAGGCCATCCTGGGCGAGGACTTCAAGAAGGTGCTGCTGGCCTACAAGAAGCTGCAGGGCTACACCGACAAGGGCTCGCCCGGCCGCAACTGGAACGACGCCACCGCCATGCTCATCAGCGGCCGCGGCGGCGTGCAGATCATGGGCGACTGGGCCAAGGGCGAGTTCGCCCAGGCCAAGCAGGAGGCCGGCAAGGACTACGGCTGCGCCCCAGGCTTCGGCCCCAAGGCGCCCTACATCATCCAGGGCGACGTGATGGTCTTCCCCAAGACCGACAAGCCCGACCAGGTCAAGGCCCAGCAGCTGCTGGCCAGCGTCATCACCCAGCCCGCCACGCAAGTCGCCTTCAGCATGAAGAAGGGCTCCATCCCCATCCGCACCGACGTCGACGTCAGCCAGATGGACATGTGCGCCCAGATGGGCGTGGCCGCGATGAAGGACAAGTCGCGCCAGCTCGGCAACGGCGAGATCTACATCACGCCCGACCAGAACGGCGCCCTGCAGGACGTGCTGACGAGCTACTGGAACCGCAACATTCCGGTCGAGAAGGTCCAGAAGGACATCGTCAACGCGCTGAAGTCCTGACGATGAAACGCCGTTCCCTCGCGGCCTGGGGCGCGCTGCTGCCCCTGGCCGTCATCGTTCTCGTCGGCTATGTCGGCACGGTGCTGTGGACGCTGCGCACCTCCGTGTCCAGCTCGCGCACCTTCCCCAAGGACGACTTCGTCGGCCTGCAGCAGTTCGAACGCCTGCTCGACAACGATCGCTGGCAGCTCGCCATCCACAACCTCGCCGTCTACGGTGTGCTCTACATCGTCGCGGCCATGCTGCTGGGCTTTCTGCTGGCCGTCTTCATCGACCAGAAGGTGCGCGGCGAGGGCGTGCTGCGCACCGCCTTCCTGTACCCGTATGCGATGTCCTTCGTCGCGACCGGCCTGGTCTGGCAATGGGTGCTCAACCCCGACAGCGGCCTGCAGAACGCGATGCAGCAGATGGGCTGGAAGGATTTCAGCTTCGACTGGATCGTTGACCAGGACATGGTCATCTACACCGTCGTCATCGCCGGCACCTGGCAGGGTGCGGGGCTGGTGATGGCGCTGATGCTCGCCGGCCTGCGCGGCATCGACGAGGAGATCTGGAAGGCGGCGCGGCTGGACGGCATTCCGACCTGGCGCGTGTATCTGTCCGTCGTGTTGCCCATGATGGGCCCGACGCTGGCGACCGTCTTCACGCTGCTGGCCACCGGCGTCGTCAAGGTCTTCGACACCGTCGTCGCGATGACCCAGGGCGGCCCCGGCACGGCCAGCGACGTGCCGGCCAAGTTCATCATGGACCACCTGTTCGGCCGCGCCAACCTGGCGCTGGCTTCGGCGGGTGCTGTGGTGTTGCTGCTCACGGTCCTCGCCTTGGTCGCGCCGCTCGCCTACGTGCGCAGCCGCCAGGCCGCGAAGGGAGGCCACGCATGAAGCGCACCAAGCATTGGGCCCGCATCGGCGTCTACGCCTTCCTGCTCTTCGCCGCGGCCTTCTTCCTGCTGCCGCTGTACGTGATGCTGACGACCTCGTTCAAAAGCATGGAGGAGATCCGCCTCGGCCAGATCTTCGCGCTGCCGTCGGCGCCCTCGCTGGGCGCCTGGCGTGCCGCCTGGAGCGAAGCCTGCACGGGCGTCAGCTGCGAAGGCATTCGCGGCGGCTTCTGGAGCTCGGTGGCCATCACGGTGCCGTCGGTCATCCTGCCCATCCTGCTGGGTGCCATCAACGGCTATGCGCTCTCCTGGTGGAAGCCCAAGGGCGGCCAGTGGCTGTTCGGCGTGCTGATGATGGGCGCCTTCATCCCCATCCAGGTGATGATCTATCCGCTCGTCAAGCTGGAAGCGGCCATCGGCATCTACAGCAGCCTGCCCGGCATCGTCGCCGTGCACCTGGTGTTCGCCATGCCCATCATGACGCTGCTGTTCCGCAACTACTACGCCAGCCTGCCGACCGAGCTGTTCAAGGCGGCGCGCGTGGATGGCGGCGGCTTCTGGCGCATCTTCGCGCAGCTGGTGCTGCCGATGTCCACGCCGATGCTGATCGTCGCGGCCATCATGCAGATCACCGGCGTGTGGAACGACTACATCCTCGGCCTGACCTTCGCCGGCCGCGAGAACCAGCCGATGACGGTGCAGCTCAACAACGTCATCAACACGACGACGGGTGAGCGTCTCTACAACCTCAACATGGCCGCGACGATCCTGACGTCCGCCGTGCCCCTGTTGGTCTATCTGATTTCCGGCCGCTGGTTCGTGCGCGGCATTGCAGCGGGCGCAGTCAAATGAGTGGCGTGAACATCCAAGGTCTGAGCATCAAGTTCGGCCACAACGAGGTCATCAAGAACCTGGACCTCCAGGTCGTCGAGGGCGAATTCCTCGTGCTGCTCGGCCCTTCGGGCTGCGGCAAGTCGACGCTGCTGCACAGCATCGCCGGCCTCATCGACGTGAGCGCAGGCAGCATCCACATCGGCGGCCAGGACATGACCGACGCTGAGCCCTCCGAGCGCGGCATCGGCATGGTCTTCCAGAGCTATGCGCTGTACCCGACGATGACGGTGGAGCGCAACATGTCCTTCGGCCCGCGCGTGGCCGGCATTCCCAAGGCCGAGATCGAGCGCCGCGTGAAGCGCGCGGCCGACATGCTGCAGCTGACGCCGCTTCTTAGCCGCAAGCCGGCTCAGCTGTCCGGCGGCCAGCGCCAGCGCGTCGCCATCGGCCGGGCGCTGGTGCGCGAGGCCGGCGTCTTCCTGTTCGACGAGCCGCTGTCCAACCTCGACGCCAAGCTTCGCGCCGAGCTGCGCCGCGAATTGAAGCTGCTGCACCAGACGCTGGGCAACACGATGATCTACGTGACCCACGACCAGGTCGAGGCCATGACGCTGGCCTCGCGCATCGTCGTCATGAAGAGCGGCGTCATCCAGCAGATCGGCACGCCCGGCGAGGTCTACGAGCGCCCGGCCAATCTCTTCGTCGCCGGCTTCCTCGGTTCGCCCGCCATCAACATGGTGCCGGCCCAGGTCGGTGCCGACGGCCGCTCGCTTGAAGGCGCGCTGCCTCTGCGGCTGGCTGAGGGGCGTGCGAAGGCCGGCCAGAGCCTCGTGCTCGGCGTGCGGCCCGAGCACGTGCGCCTGCAGTCGGATGGCCGCTGGCGCGCGACGGTGCAATTGGTCGAGCCCATGGGCAACCACCAGGTCGTCTGGATGAAGCTGGGCGAGCAGGGCTTCTCGGTCCTGGTGCACGACGGCCGCCGCATCTTGGCCGGCGACGAGCTGGCCTTCGACATCGACGAGTCGGCGCTCAGTGTTTTCGACGCCGCCAGTGAACAACGCCTGAGCTGAAACCGCCATGAAGATCCTTCTGCTCGCCCTGACAGCCGCGCTCGCCAGCGTTGCTAACGCCGAACCTGTGCGGGCTTTTCTGACGACCGCCGACCAGCAGCAGTTGCTGGCGCCAAGCGAAGTGAGCAAGTCCGCCAACAAGGCCGATGCCGTGATCCGCATCGACCCGAAGCGCCAGCACCAGCGCATCGCCGGCTTCGGAGCAGCCATCACCGAGGGCTCGGCCTGGCTGATCCGCCACGGCATGAGCGAGCCCCAGCGCGACGCGCTGATGCGCGAGCTGTTCACGCGGGAGGGGAATGACGGTAAGGGCCTGGGCTTCGAGTTGACTCGGCTCACGATCGGCGCATCGGACTTCTCGCGCCGCCACTACAGTCTCGACGACATGCCGCCGGGCCAGACCGACCCCGAGCTGAAGAACTTCTCTCTCAACACCGAACGCGCCGACGTCATCCCCGCCGTCAAGCAGGCCCTGGCGCTCAATCCCAAGCTGCAGGTGATGGCCTCGCCATGGAGCGCGCCGGGCTGGATGAAGACGACCGACAGCCTCGTGCAGGGGCAGCTCAAGCCCGAGTTCTACGGCGCCTTTGCCCGCTACATGGTGCGCTACGTCGAGAGCATGCGCGCCGAGGGCGTGCCCATCTTTGCGCTGACGCTGCAGAACGAGCCGCACTTCGAGCCGCCCGACTACCCCGGCATGCGCATGACGCCGGCCACGCGCGCGACCGTCGTCGGCCAGCACCTCGGCCCGTTGCTCAAAGCCCAAGGCCTGAAGACGCAGATCCTGGAGTGGGATCACAACTGGGACGAGCCGTGGAGCCCGCTGTCCATGCTGTCCGATGCCACGGCGCGCCAATATGTGTCGGGCGTGGCCTGGCATTGCTATGCGGGCGATGTGTCCGCGCAGTCGCAGGTGGCCCAGCACTTCCCGGAGCTGGACGTCTGGTTCACCGAGTGTTCCGGCGGCGAATGGAAGCCGCAGTGGGCCGAGACACTGCCCTGGATCACGCGCAACCTCATCATCGGCAGCACCCGCCACGGCGCACGTGGCGTGCTGATGTGGAACCTGGCGCTGGACCCGCAATACGGCCCGCACCTGGGCGGTTGCAAGGACTGCCGTGGCGTCGTCACCATCGACCCCAAGACCGGCAAGGTCACGCGCAACATCGAGTACTACGCCTTCGGCCACGCCAGTCGTTTCGTGCAGCAGGGCGCACGGCGCATCGACTCGGAAGGCGGCGAGGGCAAGAAGACGGGCCTGGACCACGTCGCGTTCACGAACCCGGATGGCAGCACGGCGCTGATCGTCAGCAACTCCGCCGGCGCGCCCCGCCGCTTCACGGTGCAGGCGCCGGGCCGGCGCTTCAGCTACGAGCTGCCGGCCAGCGGCGTCGTGACCTTCACCTGGTGACCGCTGGGCGCTGGCCGCGCGTGACATCCGTCCTGAGTTCTAACGACTCGGCGCGTGACTGATGTCACGTGGCGCGGCCCATCCTGGCTAGGATGGGCCGATGACGGGATCCCTGCTGATCAGCACCAGCTTGATCGCCCTGCTTGGCGTGGCGCTGCTGGTGCTGGCGCGGCTGGAGCCTGGTCATCCCCACATCAGCGACTGGGGCTGGAGCCATGTCCTGCTCGCCGTGGGCCTCACGCTGGGCATCGCCCTCGTGCCGCCGGACCCGGAGTCCGTGCACTACAAGCTCCAGGCCACCGTGGCGACGGCCGCCGTCATCGCCTCGCTGTCTCTGCAACTGGCTGGCGCGGCGCGCTACCGCGGCCGGCTCTGGCGCTGGCGGCGCAACGCGCCGCTGTTCGCGTCCCTGCTCGGCTTCATCCTGGCGCTGGCACTGGTGCAGCAGCGCCATGCCGTCGTTGCCGCTGCCCTGATCCTGACCGCCGGCGCCTGGCTGGCCGCCGCCTGGCTGTGGCGGGATGGGGCGACCGGCGAGCGCTTCGTCGCCGGCTGCTTTGCGGCCTCCGGCCTGGTGCACCTCAGCGGCCCGCTGCTGGACCCGTTGGCCCGCTCTCCCATCACCCACATCCTCGGTACCTATGTGCAGGCCGTGCTGGCCATGGCGCTGATCCTGCTGTCGGTGCGCCGCGCCCATCACGAGACGCAGCGAGTCAATTCGCAGCTGCGCCAGCTCTACGAGCAGTCCATGCAGGGTCTGCTTGTCGTGCGCGAGTCGCGGGCCGTCTATGCCAACCCGGCGGCGCTGGCCATGTTCGGTTTCGACCGCGTGGAGGACATCGGCCCCATCGGCCCGCTGATCGCCACTTCCGACATCGAGGCCGCGCGCGCCCGCTACCAACGCCTGCTGCAGGAGCGCAGCGGCCAGATCGCCTGGGAGGGCGAGCGCTACCGCAGCGATGGCCAGGCCGTCTATCTGCGTGGCAGCTCCAGCTATATCGAATGGGAGGGTGGGCCGGCCCTGCTGGTGCTGATGCTGGACGACACCGCGCGCCAGCGCGCCATCGAGGCGCTGCGCCGCCAGGCCCTGCATGACGAGCTGACCGACCTGCCCAACCGCCACGCCGCCCTGGCCCGCCTGGCCGAGCTGACGGTGCCCGGCAGCCCGGGATTCGCGCTGCTGTCGGCCGACCTGGACCGCTTCCAGCTCGTCAACGAAAGCCTGGGCCACGAGACCGGCGACGCGCTGCTGCAGGCCATCGCGACACGCCTGCGCGAGGCCCTGCCGCCCGAGGCCCTGCTGGCACGACTGGGCGAAGACCAGTTCCTGCTGCTGCAGCCCGGCGTCGATGACGACGCGGGCGCCCTGCTGGTTGGCCAGCGCCTGCTGGCGCTGATGAACGCGCCCTTTGCCGTTGCCCACCGGGCCTTGTATGTGCACCTGTCGGTCGGCATCGCGCTTTTTCCCGCCCATGGCCGGGACGGCGCGGCCCTGCTGCGTGCGGCCGATGTGGCCATGCACCAGGCCAAGCAGCAGGCCGGCGCGGCCGTCGTTGCCTTTCGGCCCGGCATGTCGGCAGCGGCGGGCGGCCTGCTGGAGATCGAACAGGCCCTGGCCGCGGCCATCGAGCGCGAGGAGTTCCAGCTCGACTACCAGCCGAAATTCGAGGCCGGCACGCGCCGCCTGGCGGGCTTCGAGGCCCTGGTGCGCTGGCAGCGCCCCGGGCGCGGGCGCGCCAGCCCGGCGGACTTCATTCCCGCCGCCGAGCGCACCGGCCAGATCGTGCCGCTCGGCGCGCTGATCCTGCGCCAGGCGGCCCAGCAACTGCGTGCCTGGCAGCAGCAGGGCCTGGCCGTGATGCCGGTGGCCGTGAATGTGTCGCCGCTGCAGTTCGAGGACACCGGCTTTGCCGATTGGGTGCTGGACCTGGTGCGCGCGCATGGCTTGGCGCCGACGCTGATTGAGGTCGAGATCACCGAGACCGCCGCGATGACGCACATGGACCGTGTGCTGCCCCAGCTTGCCCGGCTGCGCGACGCCGGTGTGGGCGTCGCGTTCGACGACTTCGGCACCGGTCAGAGCTCGCTGACCCTGCTGCGCCGCCTGCCCATCACCACACTCAAGCTTGATCGCAGCATGATCGACCCGCTGCCCGAGCCGTCCGCCGGCGCCGTCGTGCGCGCGGCCTGCGTGCTGGCCCAGGCGCTGGGCCTGGCCATCGTGGCGGAAGGCGTCGAGACCGAGGCGCAGGCCGCCGAGGTCGAGGCCTTGGGCTGCACACATCTGCAGGGCTGGCTGTTGGCCAAGCCCCTGGCGCCCGCTGCAGCTGCGGCGCTTCTCAGCTCGCCATCAGCTCACCCATCCGGACCGAGCCTCCCGGTTGCCACGCCGGGTTGAACTGCAGGCCGCTGTTCTCGAACAGCATGACGACCGTGGAGCCGAGCAGGAAGCGGCCCATCTCGTCGCCCTGAGCCAGCGTCGCTTGTCCAGGTGTGTAGTCCCACTCGCGTACCGGGCCGGCGCGGTTGATGACGCCATGCCAGACCGTGGCCATGCTGCCGACGATGGTGGCGCCGACCAGCACCAGCACCCAGCGACCCAAGGTGTCGTCATCGAACACGCAGACGACGCGCTCGTTGCGCGCAAACAGCCCCGGCACGCCGCGCGCCGTCGTCGGGTTCACCGAGAACAGCTCGCCCGGCACATGCACCATGCGCACCAGCCGCCCGGCGGCCGGCATGTGGATGCGGTGGTAGTCCTTGGGGCTGAGGTAAAGGTTGGCGAACAGGCCGTCCTTGAACCGCGCCGCGAGCTGCGCGTCGCCGCCGACCAGGGCCGTCGTCGTGAAGGCCTGTCCCTTGGCCTGGAAGATCTGGTCGCCCTGGATGCGGCCCACCTGGCTGATCGAGCCGTCCACCGGGCAGATCAGCGAAGCATCGGCCAGCGGCCGCGCGCCGGGTTTCAGCGCCCGGGTGAAGAAGTCGTTGAAGGTCTTGTAGGCCGTGATGTCGGGCTCGGCCGCCTCGGCCATGTTGACGCCGTAGCGCCCGACAAAGCGGCGGATGACCGAGGTCGTCACGCCACCCAGCGGCTTGGACGCGTAATGCCCGGCCAGGCGTGTCATCGCCTGCTTGGGCATCAGGTATTGGGGCAGGACTTTGAGGCGGTCGGACATGGGAAGGGGCCGAATTGCGGTCGAGGATTCTAGGAGTCGCGCCACGGCATGACGACCCGGCGCAGCGGGGCCGCCGTCGTCGCGACCTGATCGGCGTCCAGCAGGCCGCGGCGCTTCAGGTGGCGGATGGCGGTCTGCACGGTCGACTTGGCCAGGCCGGTGCGCGTGGCGATCTCCTGCAGGCTCAGCGGCACGGCTTCCGCGCGGCGTCGCTGGGCCTCGCAGGCCAGGCAGAGGTAGACGAGAAAGGCCGAGGGCCGCCGGTCATGGCCGCAGAGGTCGGCCATCAGCGTGTCGACGACATAGGCGTCGATCTGGTGGGCGATCGGTTTGTGCATAGCGATCAATGCTATAGCAGCCATCGGACGCGATCCGCCCGGGCGCTTCCAGAATGGGCGCCACGTCCAACAGCTTCGAGCCGCCACCATGATCACCCACGTCAAATTCATCGGCGTTCCCGTCGCCGACCCGGCCCGCGCGCTGGCCTTCTACCGCGACCAGCTCGGCTTCGCCGTTGCTACCGACCAGCCCATGGGCCCGGGCAAGCGCTGGATCGAGCTGCGCGTCGGCCACTCGGCCACGCGCGTCGTGCTGTTCACGCCCGAAGGCCACGAGGATCGCATCGGCACCTTCTTCAACGGCGCCATCGCCTGCGACGACGTCGAGGCGACCTGCCGGCAGCTGCAGCAGCGCGGCGTCGAGTTCGTCGCGCCGCCGACGGCCCAGCCCTGGGGGACGTTCGCCAAGTTCAAGGACTCCGAAGGCAACGTCTTCGTGCTGTCCTCCAGCTGAGGCCCCGGCAGCCGG
Source organism: Roseateles sp. P5_D6 (assembly GCF_054049415.1). Taxonomy (NCBI): domain Bacteria; kingdom Pseudomonadati; phylum Pseudomonadota; class Betaproteobacteria; order Burkholderiales; family Sphaerotilaceae; genus Roseateles; species Roseateles sp. P5_D6. Next base: position 307,858 of record NZ_JBFUMK010000006.1, read on the forward strand.
GCGCGACAATCCGCGCCGATGCCCCTGGTCCACAGCTCCTTCTACCGTTTCACGCCGGTCGCCGACCCCACCGCCTTCGCCGCCTGGCTGCGCGAGGCCGCCGCCGGTCTGGGCGGCGTCATCCTGGTGGCCGGGGAAGGCCTGAGCGCCGCGGTGGCTGGCCCGGCCGAGGTGGTGGCAGCTTTTGAAGCGCTGCTCCAGCAGCAGCCGGGTTTCGCCGGCCTGCACTGCAAGCACAACGCCTGCGAGCGCTTGCCCTTCAGTCTGCTCAAGGTCTCCGTCAAGCGCGAGATCGTCGCCTTCGGCATTCCCGGTGTCAGCGGCGAGGACACCGGCACCCATGTCAGCCCACAGCGCTTTCGCGAACTGCTGGCCGACCCCGACACCGTCGTCCTCGACAACCGCAACACCTTCGAGTTCAAGCTGGGGCGCTTCCGCGGCGCCATCGACCCCGGCGTGGCCCACTTCCGCGACTTCCCGGCCTATGTCGAGGCACACCGCGACGAATGGCAGGGCAAGACGGTCGCGATGTACTGCACCGGTGGCATCCGCTGCGAGAAGACAGCAGCGTGGATGCAGGCCCAGGGTCTGAAGGTCGCGCAGCTCGACGGCGGCATCCTGGGCTTCCTCGAAGCCTTTCCCGACGCCGCAGCCGATTGGCAGGGCGAGTGCTACGTCTTCGACAAGCGCATCGCCATCGATGCCGCCGGCCGCGAGACGGGCACGACGGCCGAGCAAGTCTTCAGCGACCCGGCCGACGCCTGGCGGCTGGCGCGGGCGCGGCGGCTGGATCCCGAGGACTGACGTCCGCAGCTTCAGCGCGCCGCCGCATGCACCTTGTGAGCGACGGACAGCAACCGTGAGCTCATGCGAAGGCCAGCGCGTTCCGCGCCGTCAAGCAGCACATCGAAACGCACGCGCCCGCCAACGACCAGAAACTGAATGGCGCCGGCGCGCGGCGAGGCCTCGCCGGAAGCGCCCTCGCTGACCAGCAGCAGCCCGCGCCGTGCGCTGGCCGTCTCGCCCTGAGCCAGGAATAGCAGGTGCACGGCCGGGTCGGCATCGGCCGCGCGCACGCGCCGCACCTGTACCGGCCGCGCCTGCACCGTGCGCCCCTGCAGGGTCTGGCTCAGCTCGCCGAGCATGGCTTCCGAGCCCTGCACGCCGATGACAAAGGGCGCATCGATAGCACCCAGCGCGCCGTCGGGCCAATCCACATAGGCCGTGAACTTGTAGAGGAACTCGGCCTTGATGCGCACCTCGCCGCCGGCGTCATCGGTCTGTGCATGGCTCATGCCGGCCGTCAGCAAGCCCAGCGCGAAGGCCAGCAGCGGCCTGCGCCGCGCCGGTGTCACGGGGTCCACCGCAGTTGCGCGTAGGCCTCGGGCCCGAAGACGCTGCGGCCCGGCGCAGCATTGGCCTCGGCATGGCGGCCATGCAGCAGGTTGCGGCCGCCCAGCGTCAGCGCCAGCGTGGGGGTGGCGCGCCAGCCGTAGTTGAAGTCCAGCACCGTGTAGGCGGGCACGGCCGGCTTCGGCAGCGCGGCGACATGGCGCAGCGCCACGTCCAGCTCATGGCGATCCGCCGGCTGCAGCGTGGCGCGCAGCTGCCATTGCCGCGGCGGGTCGTTGCCCAGCGCGGACGGCCCCACCGGGTCGCGGCTGCCCGGCTGCACGGCCAGATCTTGTTGCAGGGCATTGAAGCCGGCACTCCAGCGCAGCAAGGGCAGCGGCTGCCAGTGCGCCCAGGCTTCCAGGCCCCAGCTGTTGCCGGCGATCATGTTCTGCACCACGGCGTTGGGCGGCGGCTGGCCGCTGCGCAGCTTCTGCCAGTCATGCTGGTACAGCGTCAGCGCATAGCTCAGCGTGCTGCTCGGCTGGCCGCGGTGGCCCAGCTCGACCACGCGCGCGACCTCCGACACGAAGTCGGCCCCGCCCGCGATGATGAAGGGCGGCTTGGGCGGCAGGCGCAGGTCGCGGTCCAGCCGGGCCGGCGCGCGCACCGCGCGCGACAGCGAGGCCCACCACTGCCAGCGCGCCGACGGCGACCAGGCCAGGCGCAGCGACGGCAGCGTCTCCCAGCCGGTGTAGTCGTTGTGCTCGAACTTCGTGCCCGCCGTCAGCCGCCAGCCGTCCGCCAGGGTCAGCTCGTCCTGCACGAACAGGTTGTGCCATTGCTGCCGCGCGCTTTCGGGCACGAAGCCGAACACCAGCCCCGGCGCGATGTGGTCGCGCGAGCTCCGCCAGCCGCCGCCCCAGTCGATCTGGTGCGCGCCCCAGGCCAAGCTGTGCTGCGCCTCCAGGTCCAGCACCGTGAAGCGCGGGCTGTACAGGATCGTGTCCTCGCGCCGCACATGGTCGTAGTAGGCCTGCAGGCGCAGCCGCGAGCCGCCGTCCAGCCGGCCAGTCCAGCGCGCCAGCAGGTTCTGCCCCGACGTGCTGACGCCGCCGAGGTTGCGTGTGCCACTCAGGCGGTCTGCCGTATCGCCGCGGTAGACGTCGCCCTGCACGGTCAGCCCGTCCTCGCCGCTCAGCCAGTCGGCGCGCCAGCCCAGTTGCCAGCGTCGCGACTTGTCCGTCACGGCCACGCCGGCTTCGGTCTCGGTGGCATCGCGCTGCAGCAGCTTGGCGTAGGCGCGCCAGTCGCCTTGCAGCGGCAGCTTGCCGCCGAGGCGCAGCGCGGCCGAGCGCTCGTCGGTGCCGGCGTCGGCGCGCAGCAGCAGCCCCGTGTCCGCGGCCGGCCGGCGGATGATGTTGATCACCCCATTGACCGCGTTCGTGCCCCAGACGCTGCCGCCCGGGCCGCTGATGACCTCGATGCGGGCGACGTCGTCCAGCAGCACGTCCTGCTGGTCCCATTGCACACCCGAGAAATAGGGCGCGTAGACCGTGCGGCCGTCGATCAGCACCAGCAGCTTGTTGCCCAYCGMGTCGTTGAAGCCCCGGGCGCTGATGGCGTACTGGTTGGCGTTGAGCCGCGCGACCTGCAGGTTGGGCGCCAGCAGCAGCGCCTCGGGCAGGCTGCGCGCGCCTGAGCGGCGTATCGCCTCGGCGCTGATCACGTACAGCGAAGCCGGCACCTGCGCCAGCTTCTCGATACGCCGCGACACCGAGCTGATTTCGATGTTGGACAGCTGCTCCAGCGACAGATCGCTCAGGTCCTGCGCCGTTGCGGGGGCGGCCAGCAGCGCCAGCAGCACGGCGCTGCCGCCGGCTCGGCGGCGGGTGGGGCGAGGCTTGTCCTCGTCAGTTGGCTGGCGCACGGATCACCTCCCTGTCGTCGGAGGTCTGAAATGACCCGGACTGGTCGCGCCAGCATAACAACGCTGTCCGCTGGATGCGGCGTCGTCGGCGCCGCTGGATAGACCCGCGACCGGACCCCGCGGCGGAAGATTGATTCCCCCAGTTCGGAACAAAGCTTCCGGGCGGCGGCGGATGCGCCGCGCCGCAAACGCCGACAATGCCACCGCGCGCCGCTTGCGCGCACCGAAATCCCCTCATTCGATGTCTCATCTGATCGTCCACGGCGGCACGCCCCTCTCGGGCCGCATCATTCCCTCGGCGAACAAAAACGCCGTCCTGCCCATCCTCTGCGCCACGCTGCTGACCAAGCAGCCGGTGCGCCTGCGCGGTGTGCCCGAGATCACCGACGTCAAGAAGATCGTCGAGGTCTTCCGCAAGCTCGGCTCGCAGGTCGAGCTGGATTTCAAGACCGGCATCCTCGACGTCCACCACCGCGACACCCATTTCGACCCGGCCACCGACCGCCTGCCCGAGGAGATGCGCTCCTCCATCATGCTGGTGCCGGGCCTGATGGCCCGCTTCGGCGCCGCCCGCATCGAGGACGACGTCAAGGGCTGCACGCTGGGTGCACGCGAGATCGATCCGCACGTCGAGGTGTTCGAGCGCTTCGGCGCCCAGGTCCAGCGCCTGCCCGACGGCCTGGTGCTGCGCGTGCACCGCCCGCTGACGGCCAACCATCACTGGACCGACTACGCCTCCGTCACGACGACCGAGAACTTCGTGCTGTGCGCGGCACTGGCCGACGGCGTGTCCACGCTGACCAATGCCGCCAGCGAGCCGCATGTGCAGGAGTTCTGCAACTTCATGTCGCTGCTGGGCGCAAAGATCGAGGGCCATGGCACGTCCAAGCTGAAGATCACCGGCGTGCAGGAGCTGGGCGGCGCCGACTACACCTTCACCGAAGACTTCCACGAGATCGTCACCTTCCTGGCCCTGGGCGCCATCACCGGCGGCAACGTGCAGGTCAAGAACGGCGCGCCGGAGATGTTCCCGCTGCTGGACCGCACCTTCGCCAAGTTCGGCGTGCAGATCGTCCACGAGGACGGCTGGAGCCGCTGCGTGACCAATGGCCCGCTGAAGGTGAAGGAGCCCTTCACCCGCAACATCCTGCAGAAGGTGGAAGCCGCGCCCTGGCCCTATGTGCCGGTGGACCTGCTGCCCATCTTCGTGGCCCTGGGCGTCAAGGCCGAAGGCAGCGTGATGTTCTGGAACAAGGTCTATGACGGCGCCATGGGCTGGACCAGCGAGCTGGCCAAGTTCGGCGCCCACGCCTTCCTGAGCGACCCGCACCGCATGATCACCTTCGGCGGCAAGCCGCTGAGCCCGGCCGAGGTCGAGAGCCCCTACATCATCCGCGTCGCCATTGCGCTGCTGATGGTGGCGGCCAGCATTCCCGGCAAGAGCGTGATCAAGAACGCGACGCCGATCCGCCGCGCCCACCCCAATTTCGTCGAGCACATCGGCGAACTCGGGGCGCGCATGGAGTGGGTCGAGGGAGATTGAAATGGAGCCCCTCGCCCAGTCGCGCCGCGCTGTACGCGGGCGCGCCCGGTCGGTCTTGCCGACCGCGCAGCGGGCAAGCCCGCAGCCCTTCGGCAGGCACATGCCGCCCACTGGGCGCCATGTGTCCAGCCTCAGCCCCCTGGGGGACGGCGATGCTTGCGGCATTGAGCCGCAAGCACATCGCCATGGCGGGCCGGCTCGGGAGCGGCCCAGCGCTCGGCCCGAAAAACGGGGTCGCTGAAGTGCGTGGGGCGTTGGCGGTAGCCGCACTGGTTTTCACGGCCGCGGCAGCGTCCTCTGTTGCGTCGCCCGCCGACACCATCCGCTGGGTGGCGCAGGATGTGCCGCCGCACTTCAGCTTCGTGCAGGGCCAGCCGCCGCGCAGCGTGGCCGAGCTGGGCCACGGCGAGGTGGACGGCTTCATGCGCGTGCTGCTGGCGCGCATGCCCGAGTTCCGGCATGAGTTCGTCGAGGCCAGCACCGCCCGCTATGAGGCCGAGAGCCGCCGCGGCGAGACCCTGTGCTCGACCCTGCATGTGCGCACGCCCGAGCGCCTGCAGTGGCTCTATTTCTCGCACCTCTACCCGCCGCTGATCTCGCGCGAGATCCATGTCATCGTGCCGCGCCAGCGGCTGGCCGAGCTGTCCCAGGCCCGGCCCGGGGACGGCCGCCTCGTGCTGGCCGACCTGCTCAAGCGCCAGGACCTGCGCCTGCTGCTGGCACGGGACCGCGCCTTCGGCGCGCAGATCGACAGCCTGCTGTCACACCAGGTCGTGCCACGGCTGGCTGTCGGCGCCCAGCTCAGCACCCAGCTGCTGGACATGCTGCGCGCCGGTCGCATGGACTACACGCTGGAGTACCCCAGCGTCGTCAAGGAATACCTGGCCCGCGTCGGCGACCCCGGCGCCCTGGTGGCGCTGCCGGTGGCCGAGGGCCTGAGCACGTTGCTGGCCACGGTCTCCTGCAGCCGCACGCCGCAGGGCAGGCGGCATATCGAGGCCATCGACGCCGCGGTGCGCAAGCTCGCCCGGGAGCCCAACCGCGAGGCCTGGGTGCGTCAATGGCGCGGCAACCGTGCCGAGCCCCAGGACATGAAGCGGCTGAACGCCTACATGGACGAACGCGCCCGCGGCGGGCCGCGCATCGAATAGGCCGTGGCGAGACCGCCCAAGCCGGTCCTGCCGCTGCGCGAAGGCGTCGCGGCAAGTGCCGTGTTCTGTCCCGCCGGGCCCTGGGGCTCCATGGCCGCCTTCCTCGCCGAGCGCCTGCCGCGCGTGGTCGACTGGCCGGAACGCCTCGCGCGCGGCGACGTGGTGGACGACGTCGGCCACGCGGTCGTCGACTCGCCCTACCGTGGCGATCGGCGCGTCTACTACTGGCGCCACCTGGACGTCGAGCCCGACATTCCGGCCGGCGAGCGCATCGTCTTCCAGGACGAGCACCTCCTTGTCGCCGACAAGCCGCATTTCCTGCCGGTGACGCCCAGCGGCATCTACGCTCGGCAGACGCTGATGGCACGTCTGCGCCACGCCACCGGCCTGGCGGACCTCAATCCCGTGCATCGGCTGGACCGCGAAACGGCGGGCCTCGTCGTCTTCAACCTCCGCCGTGACGAGCGCGACGCCTACCACCGCCTGTTCCGCGACCGCGCCGTCGCCAAGGTCTACGACGCCATTGCGCCGCTCGGCCCCGGCCCCTGGCCGCGCGTCGTGCGCCACCGCCTCGTGGAGCCCGACACGGAGGCCTTCATGCAGATGCAGGTCGTTGACGGCGAGCCCAATGCCGAAACCTGGGTGGACCTGGTCGAGGCTCTCCCCGGCGGCCTGGCCCGCTACGAGCTGCGCCCGCGCACGGGCCTGCGGCATCAGCTGCGCGTGCAGATGAATGCCCTGGGTCTGCCGCTCGTCGGCGATCGCATCTACCCCGTGCTGCAGCCTCACGAGAACCCGCCGCGCTTTGACGCGCCGCTGCAGCTGGTGGCGCGGGCGATTGCATTCATGGACCCCGTTACAGGCCAGCCGCGGAGCTTCGAACGCGCGGCCCTCACAATCGCGCCCGAATGAACGCGCCGCCCAATCCCCAAGCCCAGGTCCAGGAACTGCGCCGCCAGCTGCAGTCCCTGCTTGACGCCGCCAAGGCCAATGAGCGCAAGCTGGATCGCTTCGACGCGCTGGAGCGCCGCCTCATCGCGGTGAGTTCGATGGAGGAGTTGGTCAACCTGCTGCTGGTCGACTGCCGCGACGATTTCGGCCTGGACGCCGCCGAGCTTTGGCTTCTGGACCCCGAGGAAGAGCTGCGCCGCGCCCTGCCGGCCCTGCCCATGATCAAGGCGCCGCGGCTGCTGGACAGCCATGGCCCGCTGAAGGACCTGTTCGGCGCCGCGCGCACGGCCCGCCTCATCGGCCCGGGCCCGGACGAGGCGCTGCTCGCCAAGGCCTTCGACATGCAAGCCGGCGTGCGTTCCGCGGCCCTGCTGCCGCTGATCCGCCAGGGCCTCTTGATCGGCAGCCTGCACCTGGGCTCGCGCGACCCCGAACGCTACGACGCCGCCTCGGGCACCAAGTTCCTCGACCGCCTGTCGGCCATCGCGGCAATAGCCATCGAGAGCATGCTCAACCGCGAGCGCCTGCGCCGCGCCGGCATGACGGACGGCCTCACCGGCGTGCACAACCGCCGCTACTTCGACCACCGCAGCCTCATCGAGTTCAGCCAGGCCGTGCGCCATCGATACCCGCTGGCCTGCCTGTTCCTGGACATCGACCACTTCAAGGCCATCAACGACGGCCACGGCCATCCGGTCGGCGATGAGGTGCTGCGCCAGGTTGGCGGGCTGATCCTGCGTTCGCTGCGCACCGGCGATCTGGCGGCGCGCTACGGCGGCGAGGAGTTCATCGTGTTGCTGCCACGCACCGACCTGACGGGTGCCTGCGAGGTGGCGGAGCGCATCCGCCTGATGGTGCAGGAGGCGCCCTTCGTGACGCCCGATGGTGGCACCGTCGGCGCGACGCTATCGGTCGGCCTGGCCATGCTGCCGGCCAGCGCCACGAGCTTCACCGACCTGCTGGCCGCGGCGGACAAGGCGCTCTACGAAGCGAAGCGGGCGGGGCGCAACCGCACGGTGACAGAGGATATTGGCGCCGCCACTGCCGCCGCATCGTGAACGATGCCGCCGCGGCTTGTTGGGCCGGGGGCCGCAAGCATCAACCGACACCAACTTCGCATGGCTCAATTCCAGGGGTCTGGATCACAATGGCTCGGCCATGAAAACCCTGTCGCCGCTCCTCCTCGCCCTCGCCGCCGGCCTCGGCGCTGCTGCCACGGCCGAAGCCGGCCCGGCGCTGGAGCGCATCCAGGCCAGCGGTCGCATCGTGCTGGCGCATCGCGAGTCGTCCGTGCCTTTCAGCTATCTGCTGCCCGATGGCCGGCCGGTCGGCTATGCGGTGGATCTCTGCCTCAAGCTTGCCGAAGGCGTGCGCAAGAAGCTGAAGATGAGCACGCTGAACCCGCAGTTCCTGCTGGTGACGCCGGCCAACCGCATCCAGATGGTGGCCGACGGCAAGGCCGACATGGAATGCGGCTCGACGACCAACAACGCCGAGCGCCGCGAGAAGGTCGCCTTCACGGTGCCGCACTACATCACCGGTGCGCGCTACCTCGTCAGGGCTGACAGCGGCATTGCTGAGCTGGCCCAGTTCGACGGCAAGACGCTGGTCTCCACCAAGGGCACGACGCCGTTGAAGTCCATCACCCAGGCCAACAACGAGCGCGCCCTGCACATCAACATCATCGAAGCCCCCGACCACGCCAAGGCCATGGAGATGCTGGCCGCCGGCCAGGCGGATGGCTTCGTCATGGACGACGTGCTGCTCTACGGCATCGTCTCGGCGCGGCCCGATGCGGCCAAGTTCAGCGTCGTCGGCAAGTTCCTGACCATCGAGCCTCTGGCCATCGTGCTGCCCAAGAACGACCCGGAGCTCAAGGCCATCGTTGACGACGAGATGAAGCGCCTCATCACCAGCCATGAGGCGCACGCCATCTACGAGCGCTGGTTCATGAAGCCGATTCCGCCCAAGAACAAGGCGCTGAACCTGCCGATGAATTACCTGCTCAAGGACTTCTGGAAGTACCCGTCGGATCAGGTGCCCTACTGAGGGAGCGAAGCCACCTGGGTTTCTCGAGGCGTCGCGACCCCTGACAAACCCCGAGACAACAGCCCGCACAGGGCGCGCTGCGGCCGTGACAATTTGTTCCGCAGTCCGCCTCACCGATGAGCACCGATTCCCTTGCCGAACCCCTGAACCACGTCAGCACGCGCCGGCTGGGTTCGCTGCGGCTGCGGTTGACGCTCGCGGTGCCCCTGCTGACCGCTGCCATCGTCGCTGTCTTCGAGTGGAGCCTGGGGAATTACGAGTCTCCGGCCGAGGGGCTGGCCCGCACGGCCTGGCTGGTGCTGCTGCTCAGCGCCGCCCAGCTCATCCTCATCGAGGCCCTGTTGCTGCGGCCGTTGCGCCGGTTGGCGGCCGGCTGCGAGGCGATGGAATCTGCCCCGGTGCCGCTGACGCCCGAAGCCGCTGTGCCAACGCCCGGCCTCGCCGCCGAGCTGGACCGTATCGGCCACGCCATGCTGCGCGCCCGCGGCTCGCTGTGGCAGCAGGACCAGGCCGCCCGCGAGCTCCGGCGCGAGCTGGCCCAGCAGCGTCATCTGCTGCAGGAGGCCCACAGCGCCCTGGAGGCCAACCAACGCGAGCTCGCCAGCCTCGCACGCATCGATGCGCTGACCGGCATCGCCAACCAACGCGCCTTCGACGAGGCCCTGCGCCGTGAATTCAAGCGGGCCCAGCGGCTGCGAGGCCTGTTGGCGCTGGCGGTGCTGGACCTGGACCAGTTCAAGCAGTTCAACCTCATCCATGGCACGGCCGTCGGCGATACGGCCTTGCAGCGCGTCGCGAGCCTGCTGAGCGAGCGCTTCAAGCGCGACACCGATGTCGTCGCCCGCCTGGGCGGCGAGGAGTTCGTCGCTCTGCTGCCCGGCTTCGGCATGGCCGAGGCCCAGGGCGTGCTGGAGTCATTGCGGGATGAACTGCGGGCGCTGCGCCTGCCGGATGGCCAGGGCAGTTTGACGCTGAGCGTCGGCCTGGCGGCGGCCAGCCCGGCCCATCCGTATCTGAGCGCACAAGCGCTGCTGCAGGCGGCTGACGAGGCGCTCTATATCGCCAAGCACGCCGGGCGAGACCGGCTCAGCCTCGCGGCCTGAAACCACTGGCCCCTCGCCCAGTCTGGCGGCGCTGAACGCGCGCCAACCTGGTCGGTCTTGCAGACCGCGCTGCGGCAGTGCCGCAGCTCTTCGGCAGGCACATCACGCCCACTGGGCGTAATGTGTCCGGCCTCAGCCCCCGAGGGGACGGCGATGCTTGCGGCTTCGAGCCGCAAGCACATCGCCAAACGGGCCGGCTTGGGAGCGGCCCGGCGCTCGGCCCGGACGCTTCAGCGACCGTGTTCTTGAGCAGCCAGCAGTTGCTCGTTGACGCGGCGGGCCGCGCGCAACACGAGGGTCTCGTCCAGCTGCGCCTGGGGTGCGATCTGACTGGCAATCTCATCGAGCTGGTCCGGATGGCCGAGCAGGGCCCAGGCGACCGTCGAGATGGCGGCGACGCTGCGCCGGGCCAGGCTTTCCGGCATGGTCAGCGAGGCCTGGATCTCGACGTGATAGCGCACGCTGGCCACAGCCGCCGGGGCCAGGCCCCAGCTCTCGCAAAGGGCCGCACCCAGGGCGTCATGGCTGACGCCAAAAGCCGTCCTCTCCAGCTCCACCAGTTCGGCATCGCGGGGGGCGGCGCGCAGCATGGCCGGGTAGTGCGTCGGCGCATGACGATAGAGCACCGCCTTGCCGCATTCCTCGAACAGGCCGGCCGAGTGGGCGGCCCAGGGGTCGACGCCCAGCATCTGGCCCATGCGGCCCATCAGAAGGCCACGCTGCGAGGCGCGCGACCAGACTTGCTCCAGCTCGGCTGCGGCTGGGAAGGCGGCGCGCAGACCCATCTCGAAGGTGATGGCCGCGACCTCGCGCATACCCAGGTAGGTCAGCGCCTGGTGCACGGTCTGCACGCGGCCGCGCAGGCCGTACAGCGAGGAGTTGACCGCCTTCATGACGGCGGCCGCCAGGGCCATGTCGGTCTCGACCAGGGAGGACATGGCCTGCAGGTCGATGTCCTCGGCTGCCATCAGCAGCGAGAGCTTGACCAGGACCTCGGGCTGGGTCGGGATCTCGATGTCCAGATTGCGCAGTTGAGGATCGACGGGCATGGTGAATAAGGGCGCTAGGGAATGCTTGATGGTAGATCAGCGGAAGAAGGCGTCCCAGGCTGTTTTGAGGATGAGAGCGCCGACGACGATGACAAAGACGCCGCGCACGAAGCCGGCGCCATGTTTCAGGGCCAGCCGGGTGCCGAGCAGGCTGCCCGCCACGTTGGTTACCGCCATCACCGCCGCGACCTGCCACCAGATGTGGCCCTTGCTGACGAACAGGGCGATCGCGAACGCATTCGTCAGCAGGTTCATCAGCTTGGCCGTCGCCGAGGCGTGCAGGAAGTCGTAACCCAGCAGCCGCACGAACAGGAAGACGAAGAAGCTGCCCGTGCCGGGCCCGAAGAAACCGTCGTAGAAGCCCACGGCCAGCGCGATACCGCCGGCCACCAGCACCTCGGCACGGCCCGTGAAACGCGGTGTGTGCTCGCGGCCGAGGTCCTTCTTGGCCAGGGTGTAGATCAGCACCGCCGCCAGCACCAGCGGCAGGGCCTTGCGCAGGCCGTCGGCGCTGACGAGGGTCAGGACCCAGGCGCCGGCGAAGCTGCCCACGCCGGCAAGCACCGCCGCCGGCATCAGGCGCTTCCAGGGCAGGTCGACCCGCTTCACATATTGCAGCGTCGCCCAGCCGGTGCCCCACACGGACGCGCCCTTGTTCGTGCCCAGCAGCGTGGCTGGTGCGGCATTGGGGAAGGTGCTGAACAGCGCCGGTACCAGCACCAGGCCGCCGCCGCCGGCTACTGCGTCAATGAAGCCTGCGAGCAGGGAGGCGAGGGCAACCGTGGCGAGTTCGAGCATGTCTTTGATTCCATCAGGCGGCCGTCGTGCCTTCGCCGGGCCGAGCGCTGGGCCGCTCCCGAGCCGGCCCGTCGGGCGATGTTGACCGGGCTTGATGCCCGGTCAATCGCCGTCCCCTCGGGGGCTGAGGCCGGACACATTACGCCCAGTGGGCGCGATGTGCCTGCCGAAGAGCTGCGGCACTGCCGCAGCGCGGTCTGCAAGACCGACTGGACACGCCGCGTTCAGCGTGCGAGACCAGGCGAGGGGCCTTCGGCCCCACAAAGAAAACGGCCACCAAGGGGTGCCTTGGTGGCCGGTGGATTGTCTTCGGGGTTACGAAGCAACCATGTGCGCTTGGCGCTTGTCTTGTCTCCTCACAACCCGCCCGGCGGTCCTGAACCAGAGCCCGGAACCGCGTCGAGTGCTGAAAATGTATTGCCCCGCCACGGTGCACGACACTGGGGTAAGCCCGGGTTCTCTGGCCGCGAAAGGTGCGGACGGGCACCAAAATTGTGCGCAACTAACGGTCGACCTGCGCTGCAAGAATGGCCCCCATGAGCCCTTTGAACCGCTTGCTGCCGCCGTTGTTGATGACCTTGCTGAGTGCCTGCGGCGGCGGAGGCGGCGGCACGGGAGGGGACGGCGGCGGGGGTGGTGGCATGGGGCAGACCTTGACGCTGGCCCTGCCCGCCAACGGCCTGACGCCGGCCGACCTGGCCGTCATCGTGGCCGAGGGTGATGTCCTCAGCGAGGCCGTCGGCGCCGCCTATCTGGCAGCGCGTGGCGTGCCGGCGGCGAATCTGATCCGCGTAAGGGTTAATACAGCCCAGGACGCGATTTCCGCGGCCGACTTTGCGTTGTTGAAATCCGACATCGATGCCAGATTGCCGGCCGGCATCCAGGCCACGCTGCTGACCTGGGCTGCCCCCAGCCGGGTCACTGGCGCCTGCAGCATGGGCATCACCAGCGCGATGGCTTTCGGTTTTGACACGCGCTACTGCAACCCCAGCCCATTGACCGAGGCCTGCGCGAACACGGCCGCCTCGCCGCTCTATGACAGCGAGGCGCGCCGGCCGCAAGCCGAATTGCAGATGCGCCCCTCCATGCTGCTGGGTGCACGCACGCTGGCGGCCGCCCAGGCGCTGATCAACCGCGGCGTTGCGGCCGATGGCAGCCGGCCAGCCGGCGAGGGCTGGCTGGTGCGCACGACGGACGACGACCGCAGCGCGCGCTGGAACGATTTCGCCGGCCTGCCGGCGGCCTGGAGCGGCGCCCTGGCGCTGAACTATGTCGACAACAGCGCCGGCCCGGCCAGCGCCAATGCGCTGTCCGGCAAGAGCGGCATGCTGTTCTACCTGACGGGGTTGAGCAGCGTCGCCAATCTGTCGTCGCTGCAATTCCGCGCCGGTGCCCTGGCCGACACGCTGACCTCAACGGGCGGCGTGCTGCCCTCGGGCGGCGGCCAGATGCCCATCACGGCCTGGCTGGACGCGGGTGCAACCGCCAGCTACGGCACGGTGGAGGAGCCCTGCAACCTGCAGCAGAAGTTCTCGCGCGCCTCGGTCCTCATCGACCAGTACTGGCGCGGCGCGACGGCCGTCGAGGCCTACTGGAAGGCGGTGCAGTGGCCGGGGCAGGGGCTGTTTGTCGGCGAGCCGCTGGCCCAGCCCTTCCGCGATACGCCCAGCTTTGCCATCGTCGCCGGCGAATACCAGATCAAGACACGAAGCCTGCGGCCGGGCAGTCGCTACAGCCTGCAATACCTGCAGGGCTCAACCTGGACGACGCTGGCCAGCTTCACCGGCGTACGGGGCCAGGCGCTGGACGGCCGTTCGCCCTTGCCGCCAGCTGCGGCCACGCGCATCCGCTGGCAGGGGCCCTGCCCGGACAACGCCGCGACCACCTGCACGATTGCGCAGTCGCCCTGACTGCCAGCTTGGGTGGTTTCCCGGCCCTCAATTCGGAGGGGCGGTGATCAATCGCCCGAGCTCGAGGCGGCAACGCGGAGACAATGTAAAGAACAAGACGCGCGCGCCCGCCAAAGCGTCTATTTCGGGGAGTGTTCCATGAATCTTCAGCGTTTCATCTTTGCTTTGGCCTTGGTGCTGGGCCTGTCGCCCATCGCCGCGAAGGCCGACACGGCCATCCAGGCGTCCACCTGCGCGAGCCAGACCAGCTTCCGGTGCGTCACCGGCATCAAGGATCTGCTGATCCTGGGTCAGCACTACGACCTTACCGTGTCGGTGGGCAAGTTCTCCGAGCTGTTTGTCGACCCCGACCACCAGCTCGCCTCATGGGCAGATTCAAACTTCGCCAACGCGGCGATGCTGGCGATCACGTCTACGCTGAACGGGCAGCTGGGTGTGACGAGCGCCGACACGAAGTTCTTCGACGTGGGCCGCGATCCCCGGTACGAGACCATCCTGCACTTGCCCGTGGCCTACGACTACTTCAACGGCAACCCCCAGGGTGCCTTTCAGGGCGCCTGTGCCGTACTGGATGCCAGCGCGGTCCTGACGGGTCAATGCAGCATCTGGCTCACCAACGAAACCGTGGCCTTCGCCGTCTTCGCCCCGGCGGCTGCAGCCGTTCCCGAGCCTGGGACGTGGTGGCTGGCGGCTCTCGGAGTGCTCCTGCTGTGTGGGCTGGCGAAGCGCGGCGACCGCGGTCGCGCCCAGTAGGCAGACGACCGGCGCCGGCCTTGCCGAGCGGGCGCGGGGCGCGGCGAGAATGCGGGTCGGTCAAATCCCGATTGCCCGACGGCGCCCGCCGGTGAACAGTCGCCCTCCCGCTGTACCCTGCCTCCCCATGTTCCGACCCCGTCCTGCCCGCCCACGTGGCTTCACCCTGCTTGAGCTTCTGGTCGTCATGGTCATCATCGGCCTGCTGGCCGGTTACGTCGGCCCGAAGTTCTTCGGCCAGATCGGCAAGAGCGAGGTCAAGGCGACCCGCGCCCAGATCGACGCGCTGACCAAGTCGCTCGACCAATACCGCCTGGACGTCGGCCGCTACCCCAGCACGGAGCAGGGCTTGGCCGTCTTGGTCACCCGGCCTGCCGACGAGCCGAAATGGGCGGGGCCCTATCTCTCCAAGGCCGTACCCAAGGACCCCTGGGGCAATGAATACCAATACCGCAGCCCTGGCGAGCATGGCGAATACGACCTGCTGAGCTTCGGCAAGGACGGCCGCCCCGGCGGCGAGGGTGAGGATGCCGACCTCACCAGCTGGTGATGGCTGTTTTCCAGACTCGCGTCCTGCGCGCGGGTGCCGTCAGCACCGAGCGGGTCGAAGCGCCCGATCGCGCCGCCGTGGCCGCTGTGCTCGGCGTGCCGCCGCAGCACGTGCTGGAGGTGCGCGAGGTTGCTGTGGCCACCGAGCGAGCCAAGCCCTGGCGCCGCAACAGCAAATTCCCGCTGCAGCTCTTCAGCCAGGAACTGGCCGTGCTGCTGGACGCCGGCATCGCCCTGCTGGAAGCGCTAAGCACGCTGCGCGAGAAGGAAGGCCAGCCCGGCGTGCGCGCGGCGCTCGACGCCGTCACCAGCCAGATCGAGCAGGGTCAGCCGCTGTCCGTCGCGCTGCGCCAGCAGCCGCAGGCCTTTGACGAGCTGATCTGCGCCATCGTCGCGGCCAACGAGAAGACCGGCCAGCTGTCCACGGCGCTGGCCCAGCATGCGCGCTATCTGGCCTGGGTCGATGCGCTGCGCTCGCGACTTGTCGCCGCACTGGTCTATCCGCTGATGCTGCTCGGTGTCGGCTCCCTCGTCATTCTTTTCCTGCTGCTCTACGTGCTGCCGCGCTTTGCCGGCATCCTGGAGCAGACCAGCGCCGACCTGCCGTGGGCTTCGCGTGTGCTGATCGAGTTCGGCCAGACGGCCGGCGCGCATCCCGGCCTCGTCATCGGCGGGATCGCAGCCGTGGGCTTTGCGATCTTCACGCTGCTGCGCCAGCCCGTCGTGCGCCAGCGCGCTCAAGCCGCGCTGTGGACGCTGCCGGGCCTGGGCCCGCGGTTGCGCGTGCTGGCGCTGGCGCGGCTTTACCGGTCTCTCGCCATGCTGCTGGCCTCGGGCGTGCCGGCTTTGGCCGCGCTGCGCATCGTCGTCGACGTGGTCGCCGCACCGTGGCGCGCCGCAGTGCAGGCCGCAGCTGCGCAGATCGAGCGCGGCGAGCGCCTGTCGGCCGCCTTTGACTCGCAGGACCTGGCCACGCCGGTCGCCCGTCGCATGCTGCGCGTGGGTGAGCGCAGCGGCGAGGTGGCGGCCATGCTGGAGCGCGCCGCCGCCTTCCACGACGAAGAGGCAGCGCGGCTGACCGACCTGCTGTCCCGCCTCGTCAACCCGGCGCTGATGCTGATCATGGGCGTGCTGATCGGCGGGATCATCGTGCTGATGTACCTGCCGATCTTCCAGCTCGTGGAGCAAGTCCAATGACGACCTCCCTGGCGGATTGGCTGCCGGCCGAGCAGGGCCCCTGGCACCTGGACTTCGAGCAGTGGCCGCAGGCCCAGGCCCAGCGCTGGCGTGCCGTGCTGGCCGTGGGCGCCGACGACAGGCGCGTGCTGCTCGCCGAGCGCGATGAGGACGCGATGCTGCTGCAGAGCGTCGAGTCGCGGCTGAATGCGCCTGTGGGTTGGCAGCGTGCCTCAAGCGAGGCGGTGACGCATTTCCTGGGCGCCGGCGAGGCCGACTTCCGCGCGCTGTCTGACGTCGAGGATGCGCTGACCGCTGTGGAAGACCACACCGAGGAGCTGTCGGCGCTGGCGCTGAGCGAGCAGGCCAGCCCCGTCGTGCGCCTGCTCAACGCCACCATCTACGACGCGCTGCAGGACACGGCGTCGGACATCCACATCGAATGCACGGCCCGCGGCGCCATGATCCGCTTCCGCGTCGATGGCGTCATGGCCGTGGTGCGCCAGGTCGAGGGCCCGCAGGTGGCCGAGCAGCTGGTGTCGCGCCTCAAGGTCATGGCCGAGCTGGACATCGGCGAGCGCCGGCTGCCGCAGGACGGCCGCTTCAAGCTGCGCGTGCAGGGCCGCGAGATCGACTTCCGCCTCTCGGTGATGCCCAGCGTGTTCGGCGAGGACGCCGTCATCCGCATCCTGGACCGCGCCGCCATCGCCCGCGCCGGTTCGCTGACGCTGGATTCGCTCGGCTTCGGCGACGACGAGCGCGCTGCCATCCGGCACCAGGCGCGCCAGCCCCACGGCATGCTGCTCGTGACCGGCCCGACCGGCTCCGGCAAGACGACGACGCTGTATGCGACGCTGGCCGAGATCCACACCGGCGCCGACAAGATCATCACGATTGAAGACCCGGTCGAGTACCAGCTCGCCGGTGTTGTGCAGATCCCGGTCAATGAGAAGAAGGGCCTGACCTTCTCGCGCGGCCTGCGCTCCATCCTGCGCCACGACCCGGATCGCGTCATGGTCGGCGAGATCCGCGACGCCGAGACCGCGCAGATCGCCGTGCAGGCCGCGCTGACCGGTCACCTGGTCTTCAGCACCGTGCATGCGAACAACGCGTTTGATGTCATCGGCCGCTTCATGCACATGGGGCTGGATCTCTACAACGTGGTCTCCGCGCTGAATGCGGTGCTGGCCCAGCGGCTCGTACGCCTGACGTGCAAGCATTGCGCCCGGCCGTTCACGCCCGATGCCGCGACCCTGACAAGACATGGCGTCATCAACGGCAACTTCCTGAAGGGCGAGGGCTGCGGCCACTGCCGCGGCACCGGCTACAAGGGCCGGCGCGCGGTGGCCGAGCTGCTCAAGCTCGACGACGGCCTGCGCGACCTGATTGCCGCGCGCGCGCCGATGTCCGAGATCAAGGCGGCCGCCAAGGCCCGCGGCATGAAGTCGCTGCGCGAGATGGCGCTGGCGGCGGTCTGCCGCGGCGACACCACTTTCGAGGAGCTGGAACGTGTCACCCTCGATGAGTGAGCGCCTGCGCCGGCAAATCGCCGCACGCCTGGCCAAGCCGCGGCGGCTCTTCGTCACGCCCGGCGGGGACGAGTTCGCGGCCTGGTGCCGCGATCTACCGGGCACGGCCGTGGAGGTGGTCGTCAGCGCGCGTGCCCTGCACGAGCTGGTCACCGAGCCGGGCTTGCCGCTGGCCGATCTGGACGCCGTGCAGGCCTATGCCCAGCAGCAGTTCGCCCATTACTTCGGCAGCGCTGCGCAACGCTTTGCGATTGCGCCTTGGAAGCTGGGCGAGACGGCTGGCGCGTCCGCTCTGCATGGGCTGGACCTGGCCGCACTGCGCACCCAGGCCGAGACTGCGAATGTGCGCCTCGCCGCCGTGCGGCCGGCCTGGGCCACCTGGCTGGCGTCGCTGCCCGCCGCAACGCGTGCCGGCTCGGGCCGCGCGGTCTGGCATGAGGGCGACATCGCCGTCGTCATCCAGCTCGACCGCGGCCATGTCACCGGCCTGCAGTCGCGCCGCGTACAGCAGATCGCCGATCTCGGTGGCGACGCGCCCCTCGCCGTCGGCACGCCCGCCGACGAACTCATTCCCCAGCCCGGCCCCGTCACGCCGCAGCCTGATTTCCTGCCGCGCAGCGGCCGCTCGCCCTTGGCCTGGCCGCTGGCCGCAACCGGCGCTCTGGTGCTGGCCACGGCCGCATGGAGTGCCGTCGACAGCCATCGCGGCCTCGACGTCGCCCAGGCCGCGCGCGACCGCGTCGCCACGCTGCGCCCGGCATCGGTACCCAAGCCCGCCGCGCGCGGCCGCGCCGAACCGGCCGAGAACCGCTCGGCCAATGAAGCCCGCGCCTTGCTGGCCATGCCCTGGGAGCCACTGCTGACCCGTGTCGAGACCGCGGGCGCTGAGGCCAAGACCATCGCTTGGCTGGGCCTGGACGCCAGCGCCGGCCGCGGCGAGTTGCGCCTGGAAGGCCTGACGCCCGACAAGTTATTGGCCCTGCAGCTGGCCGAGCAGCTTGGCACGACGCCGGGCTGGCGCCAGGTCGTGCTGTCGCGCTTCTCGGCCGCCGAGACGGGCCTGGTGGGCCAGCGCTTCGAGATCAATGCCCGCGTGGCGACCGGAGGCGGCTCGTGAAGCGGCCCGCCTTCATCAAGGCTCCGGTCAAAGCGCTCGGCTGGCCCGGTCTGGCCGGCCTGGCGGCATTGGTTCTTGCCGTGGTCGCCGTCGTGCTCAGCCAGCGTTGGGACGCTCAGGCCGTCAAGTTGCAGACCGAGGCCCGCGAGCTGCGTGCCAAGGCCCGTCCCGCCGTGGCGGCAGCGTCCGCGCCGGTCAGCGTGCAGCAATGGCAGGCCACGCTGCCACCATCGAGCAGCCGCCAGCAGCGCCTTGCCGACCTGCTGGAGCTCAGCATCCGCCTGGACCTCGTTGGCGCGCGCACCGAGCACCGGCTGTCCACGTCGGAGGGCCTGGAGCGGCTGCGCGTGACCATGCCGGTCACCGGCAGCTACGGCCAGGTGCGGCGCTTCATTGCCGCGGCACTCGAACATGATCCGGCGCTGAGCCTGGACTCGGTCAAGCTGCGCCGTGTCAGCCCGATGGCGGCCGATGTCGATGCCGAACTGCAGTGGTCGCTGCACGGAAGGGCTGCGCCATGAAGCCGACGTCGCCCCGTCAGCTTGCCCTCGGCGGCGCGCTCGTCGCGACGCTGGCCGCGACGGCCTGGGTGGCGACGCGCCCCGATGACGAGGCCGTGACGCCGGTCGCAGCGCCAGCCCGTCGCCCGGTTGCCACCGCTTCGCCAACCTCTGCCGCGCCTGCGCCGGTGGACGGCGCCCGCCAACCCTGGGCCGAGGCCCCCGCGTCCCAACTGGCTGCCTGGCAACCCCCGCCGCCACCGCCGCCTCCACCGGCGCCAGCCCCGGTCGCTGCTGCACCACCGCCGCCCCCAGTCGCGCCGCCAGCGCCCTACCAGATGATCGGCCGCGTCATTGAAGGCGAGGGCGCCAAGGCGGTCGAGGTTGCCTTGCTGACCGGCCCAAACAAGGCGCTGAGTGCCAAGCGCGGCGACGTCATCGACGGCCAGTGGCGCGTCGAGCAGGTATCCGACAGCGGCGTGCGCCTGACCTGGCTGCCCGGCCAGCTCCCCCAGAACATCGTCTTCAGGCCCATCCCATGAAGCAGCTCCTCCTTCTCTTCCCGGGAAAACGCCGGGCCGCCCCAAGTTTTCTCGCTCCCCTCGGGGGGCGGACGACGTTCCACGTCGTCCTTGGGGCATTTGTGACTGTGCTGCTCGCGGCCTGCGCCAACCCGGCGTTGCGCCAGGCCGAAGACCTCGGCCGCAGCAACCAGTGGCCGGCCGCCCTGCGCGTGCTGGACGATGCCCGCGCCAAGGACCCGAACGACCCTCAATTGCGCGCCGCCCAGGTGCGCGCCCGCGAACAGGCGACGGCCCGCCTCATCCTGCAGATCGAGGCCCTGCGCGGCGCCGGCCGCTGGGACGAGGCCTCAGCCCTGCTGAGCCAGCTGGCACTGGCCGACGCCAAGCACCCGCGCCTGGTCGCCTTGACCACCGAGGTGGAACGCAGCCGCCGCCAGGATGCCCAGCTGGCCACCGGCCGCGCGGCGCTGAAGGAAGGCCGCCTGGAGCGCGCTGAAGGCGTGGCCCGCGAGATCCTGGCCGAGTCGCCCCAGCATCCCGGCGCCCGCCTGCTGGCCAGCCAAGTCGCCCAGGCGCGGCCGCTGGAAGCGGCGGTCGGCGAGCTGGGCCCGGCCTTCCAGAAGCCCGTCACGCTGGAGTTCCGCGAGGCGCCGCTGCGCCAGGTCTTCGAGGCGCTGTCCCGCTCCAGCGGCGTCAACTTCGTCTTCGACAAGGACGTGCGCGCCGATGCCCGCGTGACCGTCTTCCTGCGCAACGTGACGATGGACGAGGCCATGCGCGTCATCCTCGGCACCCAGCAGCTGGATCGCAAGCTGCTCAACGAAACCTCGGTGCTGATCTTCCCCAACACGGCCGCCAAGCAGCGCGAGCACCAGGAGCTGATCACCCGCACCCTCTACCTGACCAACGCCGACGTGAAGCAGGTGCAGGCCATGGTGCGCACCATCGCCAAGGTGCGCGACATCCACATCGACGAGCGCCTGAACCTGCTCATCGTGCGCGACACGCCCGAGGTGCTGCGCCTGGTGGAAAAGCTCATCGCCTCGGTCGACCTGCCCGAGCCCGAAGTCATGCTCGAGGTCGAGGTCATGGAACTGGCCACCGACCAGGTCGACTCGCTGGGCCTGCAGTGGCCGGAGGAATTGCAGGTGGGCATCAGCGACGCGACGGGTGCGATCCCGTCGCGCGTCTTCATCGGCGGCAGGAACCCCATCAACTTCCGCGCCAGCATCGCCAACCCGACCGTGATCGCCACGCTGCGTGGCACGGCCGGCAACTCCAACATCCTGGCCAATCCCAAGATCCGCGTGCGCAACCGCGACAAGGCCAAGGTCCACATCGGCCAGAAGCTGCCGGTGTTCACGACGACGACCAACTTCACCGGCTCTACGTCCGTCGCGGCCTCGGTCAGCTACCTGGACGTCGGCTTGAAGCTTGATGTCGAGCCCACTATCCAGCTCGACAACGACGTCGTCATCAAGATCGGCCTGGAAGTCAGCAACCTGATCCGCCAGGTCACCGGCCCCGGCGGCACGACGGCCTACGAAATCGGCACCCGCAACACCTCCACCGTGCTGCGCCTGGCTGACGGCGAGACGCAGGTGCTGGCCGGCCTCATCAACGACGAGGACCGCAAGAGCGGCACCGGCATCCCGGGCCTGTCGCGCATCCCCGTGCTGGGCCGCCTGTTCGGCACCCAGACCGACACGCGCAACAAGACCGAGGTGGTGTTGCTGATCACGCCGCGCGTGGTGCGCAACCTGGCCGTGCCCGACGCGTCCCTCACGCGCCTGGCCAGCGGCACCGATGCCAGCCCCGGCGCCTTCAGCAGCCTGCTGCGGCGCGATGCCCGGGTCGGTGTGGCGCCCAGCAGTGGCGGCGCCGCCGCGCCGGCCGCGCAAGCGCAGCCCAGCGCGGCCTCTGCCGAGGCCCTGCTGAAGCTGGACGTGACGCCGCAGATCCCGGCCGGCGGTACCGTCTCGGTCGCGTTGAAGAACGACAGCGGCCTGCAGATCAAGGGCGAGCTGGAGTACGACGCGGCCAAACTCACGCCGGCCCAGCCCCTGCAGGGCGTCACGCCCGGGCGCTATCCCGTCGAGCTGGCGCCACGCGGCGAGCGCGTAGTCGCTTTCCGCGCCCTGCCGCCGGCGGCAGGCCAGGTGCTCAACATCGGTGTCAGTTCGCTGTCGGCCAGCGGACTGAATGGCGAATCGGCATCGGTGCGACTTGAAGGCTCGGGCCTGCTGACCGTCGAGGCGGTAAGGTGAAACTGCCCCTCGCCCTGCTTCGCGCCGCTGAACGCGGGCGAATCCGGTCGGTCCCCCGAGGGGACGGCGATGCTTGCCGGCTTGACCGGCCAGCATCGCCAGAACGGGCCGGCTTGGGAGCGGCCCGGCGCTCGGCCCGCGGGCGTCACGCGGGTTTTGTTCGTGGCTTTACGCTGATCGAGATGCTGGTCGTGCTGGCCATGCTGGGCGTGCTCGCGTCTGCCGCGCGGCCCTTGCTCGAGATGTCGGTGCAGCGCAGCCGCGAGCACGAGCTGCGCCAGTCGCTGCGCACGCTGCGCGAGGCGCTTGACGCCTACAAGCGCGCCACCGAGACCGGCAGCATCGTGCAAAGCCCCGAGGACAGCGGCTACCCGCAGAAGCTGCAACTGCTGGTCGACGGCGTGGCCGATGCCAAGTCGCCCAACGGCCGCAAGATCTATTTCCTGCGCCGCCTGCCGCGCGACCCCTTCGCGCCTGCAGAGCTGAGCGCGGCCGAGACCTGGGGCCTGCGCGCTTACGACAGCCCGCCCGACGACCCGCGTGCGGGCAAGGACGTGTTCGACGTCTATTCGCGCTCGGAGCGCAAGGCGCTCGATGGCAGCAAGCTGAAGGACTGGTAATGGCCAGGCAACGCGGCTTCACCCTCATCGAGCTGATCGTCGTCATGGCCATCGTGGCACTGCTGGCGTCCATTGCCGCGCCGCGCTACTTCACGTCGCTGCACAAGAGCAAGGAGACGGCCCTGCTGCAGTCGTTGACGACGATGCGCGATGCCATCGACCAGTACGCCGCCGACAGGGGCCGGTATCCCGAGTCCCTGCAGGAGCTGGCCGCGGCGCGCTATATCCGCGGCATTCCCGAGGACCCGCTGACCGCCAGCCGCGAGACCTGGGTCGAGCTGCCGCCACCGACTGAGATGCAGGCCAGCGGCCGGGTCTGGGATGTGCGCAGCGGCGCCGCCGGGCGCTCGGCGGACGGCAGGCTCTATGCGGACTGGTAGCAGCCGCGCGCGGGGCTATTCCTACCTCGCGGTGCTCTTCCTCGTCGCGTTGACCGCGGCGGGCCTGGCGGCCCTGGGCCAGGCCTGGAGCACGGCGGCCCAGCGCGAGCGCGAGCGGGAGTTGCTGTTCCGCGGCGGCGAGATCGCGCGCGCCATCGTGGCCTATGCGGCGGCCACGCCCAACCCGCCGCAGCAATACCCGCGCAGCCTGGACGACCTGCTCATCGACAACCGCGTACCGAAGCCGCGGCGCCATCTGCGCCGCGCCTATGAGGACCCCTTCACCGGCAAGGCGGACTGGGAGCTGGTGGCCGAACCCGGCCAGCCCGGCGCGTTCAGTGCCGTGCGCAGCCGCTCTGAGCATGCGTTGCTGCGCGAGGTTGGCCCGGACGGCTTGCCGGTCCGGATTGCGCGCGACCTGCTCTTCTCGCCACGCACCGTGGCCAACCTGCAACTGCCCGCAGACCCCGCTTCGGCTGCCTCAGCGGCCAGTGGCGCGTCAAGGTGATTTGTCCTATGAAATTTCATACGGGTTAGTCAAGTCTGCTGACTCGGTGAATACCCGTTCCCCCCTTGCTTGGATGCCGGGCAAGTGGGGATGGCCGTGAAATCCTGCTCGCACAGAATCGGCCGCCTAGCTGGGTCAGTTGTTGACCCATACGCAGGGCATCCAAGCAAACAGCAACGCTGAGCTGGGGGTGTCGTGTCGCCAAAAGCGTCGCTCGCCTGCGCCGATTGAATCAACGTTCAAAGAAAGTGAGTAGTCCAATGAAGAAGGCTTTGACCTCAGTCGCGCTCGCTGCGCTGGCGCTGGCCGCGTCGGTGGGTGCCCAGGCGAATGTGCTCCGCACCACCATCGATTTCAATACCGTCGATCCGTCGCCGTTTGCGCCCTTCGCGCCGCTGCTGCTCAACGGTGACGAGTTCTATCAGGACGGCCTGGGTGGCCGGACGATGTTCTTCGACCCCTTCTCCAACTCCGCCACCGCCCAGATTGGCGATCTCGTCGGCATCCTCGCCGACGGCAGCGATCCCAACACCTGCCTGAACGTGCAGTGCCCGGCGAACAATTCGACGCAGTACCTGGCCATGCTGGCCGATGCTGCCCTCGTGTTCGGCTCGACGGACGGCTACCGTTTCTCCGTGAAGAGCTTCGACGCCAGCTGGATCGGCAATGGCGAGGCGCTGCAGTCCACCCCCGGCTTCGTGCGCCTGCAGGGCGTGCGCAACGGTGTCTCGACGACGGCCACCTTCGCGCTGACCGGCCTGAATGCCGCCAACCAGCTGAACTTCTCGAGCATCAATACCGGCGCCTTCGGCAATATCGAGTTCGACTACGTCTATGCCTACGGCTTCGCCTGCCCGCCTCCCGGCGGCGGCACGACCTGCTCAGCCTTCAGCACTGACCGCGCCCAGTTCGGCCTCGACAACATCACCATCGAGCACGTGCCCGAGCCCGCCAGCCTCGCTCTGCTGAGCGTCGCCGGCCTTGCCGCCTTCCGGGCCAGCCGCCGTCGCGCTGTCTGATCCGCCGTTTGCATCGAAAGGACTCTTTGATGAAGATGAAACTCAAGCCCGCCGCACTGGCGACGCTGGTTCTGCTCTCAGGTTTGGCCACAAGCTCCTTTGCGCAGGATCGCAAGACCTACATCGTCCAGCTCAAGGACGAACCCGCTGCCTCTTACCAGGGCACGGTGTCAGGCCTGGCCGCCACCCAACCGGCAGCCGGTGAAACCTTCAAGTACGGCAGCGCTGCCGTGCAGGCCTACATCAGCTACCTGGGCCAGCAGCAGAGCAACGTGATCGCCTCGGTCGGCAACGCGCCTGTCCTGACGAGCTACAAGACCGTGTTCAACGGCTTTGCCGCCAGCCTGACGGATGACGAAGCCCGCTCGCTGAGCACCAACAGCCAGGTCGTCGGCCTGTGGCAGGACGAAGCCCGCAAGCTCGACACCATTTCCACCAGCCAGTTCCTGGGCCTGACCGCCCCGGGTGGCCTGTGGTCGCAGACCGCCGGCGGCTCCGCGATCAAGGGCGAGAACCTGGTGATCGGCGTCGTCGACCTGGGCATCTGGCCCGAGAACCCCGCCTTCTTCGACCGTGTCGATGCCAACGGCGTGCCGAGCAACAACCCGGCCGACACCCTGGTCTACGGTCCCAAGCCTGCAACCTATATCGGTGGCTGCGTGGCTGGCGAAGGCATCGACCCCGCCAAGCATTGCAACAACAAGCTGATTGGTATCCAGCACTTCAACGCGGGCTTCATCGCCACCGGCCGGACTCCGCACTGGACGTCGTTCGCCTCCGGCCGCGATGACCTGGGCGGCGCGACCGGCCACGGCGGCCACGGTGACCACACCGCCTCCACGGCGGCAGGCAACGCCAACGTCACGGCCATCGTCAACGGCCTTGCCCTGGGTCAGGCCTCCGGCATGGCGCCACGCGCTCGCGTGGCGGCCTACAAGGTCTGCTACACCTATGTGGACGTGGCCGCCACCGACGGCACCGGCAGCAGCAACAGCTGCTTTACTGCCGACTTGGTGGGCGCCATCGACAAGGCCGTGGCGGATGGCGTCAACGTCATCAACTACTCGATCAGCGGCTCGCAGACCACGGTCAACGACCCCGTCGAGCAGGCCTTCTACCGCGCCTCGATCGCTGGCGTCTTCGTCGCCGCTTCGGCCGGCAACAGCGGCCCCGGCCAGGCCGTCGCCCACCTCAGCCCCTGGCTGACGACGGTGGCCGCCTCCACGCATGACCGCGCCTTCTCGGGCGACGCCACGCTGGGCAATGCCGCCAAGTACACCGGCGCCTCGCTGAACAGCCTGGCCGAAGTGAACGGCCAGCCCCTCATCCGCGCCGAGGACGCAGGCATCGCTGGTGCCAGCGCCAACCTGAACCTGTGCTTCAGCAACCCGCTCGAGCTGGACCCCGCCAAGGTGGCCGGCAAGATCGTGGTCTGCACGCGCGGCAACAACGCCCGCGTCGACAAGAGCCTGGCCGTGCTGAACGCCGGTGGCGTCGGCATGATCATGCAGGACAACGGCGCTGGCTTGGTGGCCGAGGCCCATTCGGTGCCGACCGTGCACGTCACGACCGCCGACGGCGCCGCGATCAAGACCTATGCCCAGACGGCCGGCGCCACCGCCAGCCTCAGCAAGTTCTATATCGGCACCGCTCCGGCGCCGATCATGGCCAACTTCTCGTCGCGTGGCCCGAACGCGGGTGACAGCAACGTCCTCAAGCCCGACCTGACGGCACCTGGCGTGGACGTCATTGCCCAGGTGACACCGGGCCTGAACCAGGCCGATCGCGACGCCGTCGCCGCTGGCACGCTGGTGCCCGGACCGGCATGGGCGTCCTACCAAGGCACGTCCATGTCCAGCCCGCACGTGGCGGGTGTCGCGCTGCTGCTCAAGCAGGCGCACCCGACCTGGGGCCCCGGCGCCATCAAGTCGGCGCTGATGACCACCACCTACTCGACGCTGAACGACGGCCTTGCCGGTCTGTCCAACGGCCTGTTGCCCTGGTCGCAGGGCTCGGGCCACATCAACCCGAACAAGGCGACCGACCCCGGCCTGGTCTACAACGCCGGCAAGAACGACTGGGTCAAGTACCAGTGCAAGGTGAACAAGCCGGCCGTGCTGCCGGCCACCGACTGCACGACGATTGGCACGCTCGCCGAGACCTCCGATCTGAACCTGCCGTCCCTGACAGCAGGCACCGTCATCGGCAGTGTCACCTTCCCGCGCAACGTCACCAACGTCGGTACGGCGAGTGCCACCTACACCGCTGCTGCCAGCGTGCCGGGCTTCACGACCGTCGTGACGCCTTCCTCCCTCACGCTGGCTCCGGGTGCTTCCGCTTCCTTCACGGTCAAGCTGACCGCGACGACGGCTGCCGAAGGTGTCTGGAACTATGGCCAGCTGGTCTGGAGTGACGGCGCCGGCGGCCACAGCGTGCGCGCCCCGATCCAGGCCAAGGTGGGCAAGCCCATCTCGACCCTGTCGGACATCACCGGCACCACCGTTTCCGGCACCCGCCTGATGACGGCCAAGACCGGCTTCAGTGGCCGCATGGGCCTGAAGCAGGGCGGCATGAAGGAAGTGACGATGGGCAGCCCGGCCACGCTGGCGCCCCAGGCGACGGGCAGTGCGGCGCTGAAGGCCATCTGCCAGGCCGGTGTCGACACGGCCAATGTCAAGGTCTACAGCTTCAGCGTGCCTGCCGGTGCCATGGTGGCTCGCTTCGGCCTGCGTGATGCCGACGTCGGTACTGCCGGCGACGACAACGACCTGATGCTGCTCTATCCGAACAACACCACCTCGGTGTACTCGGGCAACGACGGCTCCAACGAGACGGTGCAGGTGACGAATCCGGTCGCGGGTACCTACAAGGTCTGCGTGGTCGCCTACGGCGGCGCCGCTGCCATGACGCACTCGCTGTCCAGCTGGATCGTCAGCCCGGGCGAAGGTGCTGGCTTGAAGGTCGCCGTGCCCTCGCAGGTCTATGCCGGCAGCACCGCCAGCGTCGCCCTGACCTGGTCGGGTCTGGCCACGGGCAAGCGCTACCTGGGTGCCTTCCAGTTGCTGGATCTGGCTGGCGTGGCTCAAACCACGACGACTGTGCGTGTCTCGACCGACGGCAGCGTGCCGGTGCTCAACGAGCCCACCACCGTGCCGGCCAAGCTGGTCGAAAGCGCCGCCGCTCAGTAAGCACGTCGCCTCCCGGCCGCCCTGGCGGCCGGACGATGCAAAGCCGCAGACCGGTCAGGTCTGCGGCTTTTTTATTGGGTCAGCGGGCACTTTGGGGCGTCGCCAGCTCGCAGCGCGTTGCCACGCAGGCCGCGCCCGGGTCGGCCACCATGGCGCAGTTCGAGTGCATGCCGCTGGCCTCGATTTCGCGTTTGTGCGCCTGGGCCTGGCGCGCGGCCAGGGCGGCCAGGCGTTCGGCGTCGGTGCCCACGGTGGACCAGGCCAGATAGCCGGCCGGCCCGCCGCAGGCCTTGGCGCCGACGGCCACCGTACGGCATTGCGAATTCGCCGTACAGGCTGCTGGGCCGATCAGCGCCCGTAGTTCGCGACCGAGGCGGACCGATTCGGCTTCAGCGGGGGCGGCTGCGGCGGAGGCAGCCGGGGCCGCGGGGGGCGTCTGGGCGCAGCTGGCGAGAGTGGCCCAGGCGAGCAGGGGGGCGAGCAGTCGGTGGGGTTTCATGCCCCCATGGTGGGCTTCGCGTGGACGCTTGGCAACAACTAGGATGCCGCCATGCGAGCCTTGTTGCCTCTGTTGCTCGGCCTGGCTGGCCTGGCGCCTGCCGCAGCCCAGGAGAGCTGCCAGCCCGACGCCGCTGCAGTCCAGGCCGTGCTGAACGCCTTGCGCGCCCAGCCTCAGGCCTGCGGCGAGCGCCTCTGGCCCGCCGTGGCAGCCCTGCGCGCCAGCCCCGTGCTGGCGGAATCAGCCCGCCGCTACGCCAAGGAACTGGCCGCCCGCGACCGCATCGACCATGTCGGCGCCGCAGGCACCTCACTGCGCACGCGGCTGCGCGAGGCGGGCTATCTGATGCGCTCGGCCGGCGAGAACCTGGCTGGCGGGCCGGAAACCCTGGACGAGGCCATGGCGCAATGGCTGGCCAGCCCGGCGCATTGCGAGAACCTGATGGCGGTTGACTTCCAGGAGTTCGGCCTGGCCTGCGTGACAGGGCCGGGGCGGCTGCAGCGCTACTGGGTGCTGCATCTCGCAGCACCCGCCACGCGACCTAAATCCAGCCCAGATCGATAGCGCGCAGCACCGCCTGTGTGCGGTCCCTCACGCCCATCTTGGAGAAGATGGCCGAGCAGTGGTTCTTGATGACGCCTTCGCTGTTACCAAGCAGGCCGGCGATCTCCGTGTTGCTGCGGCCGCTGGCCACCAGGCGCAGCACCTGCAGCTCCTTCGGTGAAAGCGGATCGGGATGATCGGCCGCGGTGAAGGCGCGCTCGCCACCCTTGGCTTCCATGCGTGTGGTGAGAGACGGCCGCAGCGCGGTGCCGCCGCCGTGCACGTCGCGCAGGGCCTGGGCCAGCGTCTCGGGGCTGATGGCCTTGAGCAGGAAGCCGCGGGCGCCGGCGCGCACGGCTTCGTCGAAGGCGGCCGTGTCGTCGAAGGTGGTCAGCAGGACGGTCGGCAGCCGCAGGGCCCGCGCGGCCAGCGCGCGGATCAGGCCGATGCCGTCCAGGCGCGGCATGCGCATGTCGGACAGGATGACATCGGGCATGTCGTC
The DNA here is from genome assembly GCF_054049415.1 of Roseateles sp. P5_D6. Classification (NCBI taxonomy): domain Bacteria; kingdom Pseudomonadati; phylum Pseudomonadota; class Betaproteobacteria; order Burkholderiales; family Sphaerotilaceae; genus Roseateles; species Roseateles sp. P5_D6. The sequence continues at coordinate 337,348 of NZ_JBFUMK010000006.1, forward strand.
GGCGGGGGCGGCGGACAGCCATTCGAGCGCTTCGGCGCCGTCGCTGGCCTCGCCGACGACCTTGAGCTCGTCGTGCAGCGCGAGCAACCCCTTGAGGCCTTCACGCACCAGTTGCTGGTCCTCGACCAGCAGGATCTTGATCACACCCATCGTGGACATCTCAACTCGATTCGAAATCCCGGGCTGGTGCGCGTCACGCACATCTGCCCACCCAGCTCGGTCATGCGCTCGGCCATGCCCGAGAGGCCATTGCCAAAGCCCTCGGCACGGCCGGTCTGCCAGTTCGGCGCGCCTCGCCCATCATCGTCGATGCTGACGGTGACCTCATCCCGTCCTTCCCCTAGCCCGCGCAGCTCCACCTGCACGCGACGCGCGCCGGCGTGGCGCACGCTGTTGGTCACGCCTTCCTGTACGCAGCGCAGCAGCGCGTGGGCTGCCCGCGGACCGAGATCGCGGGCGGCGTCGTCCAGCGTCAGCTCGATGCGCATGCTGGCAATGCCCTCGGCCAGGGCCTGCAGCGCGGCGGACAGGTCGATGCGCTGCGAGCTGCGCTGCTGCGACACGGCCTCGCGCACGTCCGCCAGCAACTGCGCGGCCACGCCCTCGGCGCGCCCCATCGCCTGGCCCGCGCCCGAGGTGTCTTCGCGCGCCAGCAGGGCGCCACCGAGCTGCAACTGCAGGTTGAGTGCCGTCAGGTGGTGGCCCATCAGGTCGTGCAGCTCGCGGGCGATCTGCATGCGCTCGTTGTAGCGCATCTGTTCGGCCAGCAGGTGCTCGCCCGACATCTGCTCTGCCAGCACGGCCTGCAACCAACGGCGCTTCTCGCCCTCGGCCGCGGCCATGCGCCCGAGACCAAAGGCCAGGCCGTGCAGGGCCAGCATGGCGAACAGCATGCCGAATTGGTCCAGCCAGGCCGTCGTCGACGCGTACACGTAGATGCCGGTGTTCAGCAACACCTGGGCGGTCGCAAAACCCAGGGCCAGCCGTGCCGGCAGCACGACGGCGCCCAGCGCCGTGACGAGGAAGGGCAGGCCCGGCGTCACGCCGAAGGCCAGCAGGTCGACAAGCAGCAGCCAAGCCAGGCGCTGGTTCACCGGCAGCGCCGTTTGGCCCTGGCGAGCCAGCCGGAAGATCAGGGCGACGAAGGCCACCAGCAGCAGCACGCAGATGACGACGAGGCTGCGGTCGTTGACATCACCACCGAGCTGGCGCCAGAGCCAGGCGACCAGGCCGTCGTAGGGCTCGGTGCGCGCACCCAGCAGCGCCGAGCCGGCACTGACCAGCTCCATCGCGCAGACCACCAGCGCCGCCAGGCGCAGCACGACGCCCGGCTCGGCCAGGCGGGCGAGCAGGCGGTCGAACTTCGTCATTCCGGGAGGGCGGCCGAGATGACGCCGCCGCCCAGGCACACGTCGCCGTCGTAAACCACGGCGCTCTGCCCGGGCGTGACGGCCCATTGCGGGTCGGGGAAGCGCAGCGTCAGGTGGCCACCCGCGTCGAAGCCCACGCTGCAGGGTGCATCGGCCTGGCGATAACGCGTCTTGGCCGCCGCTTCGCCGGTGGACGGCGCGCGCCCTGCGACCCAGCTCAGGTCATCAGCGACCAGGGCCGGGCTTTGCAGCAGCGGGTGGCCGTGGCCTTGCACGACGATGAGCGTGTTGCTGGGAATGTCCTTGGCCGCCACGAACCAGGGCTCGTGCTCGCCACCGCCGCGCGGCGTCCCTTTTTCCTTCACGCCGCCGATGCCCAGGCCCTGGCGCTGGCCCAGCGTGTAGAAGCTCAGGCCGACGTGTTCGCCGAGCTTGCGGCCCCGCTCGTCCTTGATGGGCCCCGGCTGGTGCGACAGGTATTTGTTCAGGAACTCGCGGAAGGGCCGCTCGCCGATGAAGCAGATGCCGGTCGAGTCCTTCTTCTTCGCATTGGGCAACGCGATCTCGGCGGCAATGCGCCGCACCTCGGTCTTGGGCAGGTCGCCGACCGGGAACATCGTCTTGCTGAGCTGCGCCTGCGACAGGCGGTGCAGGAAATAGCTCTGGTCCTTCAGCGGATCCAGGCCCTTGAGGAGCTGGAACTCGCCATCGACTTCGCGCACCCTTGCATAGTGACCCGTGGCGATCTTCTCGGCGCCCAGGCGCATCGCGTGGTCCAGAAACGCCTTGAACTTGATCTCGGCATTGCACAGTACATCGGGGTTGGGCGTGCGGCCGGCCTGGTACTCGCGCAGGAAGCTTTCGAAGACGCGGTCTTTGTACTCTGCCGCGAAGTTGACATGCTCGATCTCGATGCCCAGCACGTCGGCCACCGAGGCGGCGTCCAGGAAGTCCTGGCGTGTCGAGCAGTACTCGTCATCGTCATCGTCTTCCCAGTTCTTCATGAAGATGCCGATGACCTCATGGCCTTGCTGTTTCAGCAGGTGGGCGGTCACGGCCGAGTCCACGCCGCCGGACAGGCCGACCACCACTCGATGTTTAGCTCGGTGTTTCTTTTCTGCGGAACTCATGGGGCGATTGTCCCAAAGGCTCCTTCAGCCTTGGGCAAACAGGCTTTCAGCGCGCTGGTAGAGCACCCAGCTTGTGGCGATGTACTTGTCCCCGCCCTTGGGCCGGTTGCCACGATGGGTGTGCGTGAAGCCGCCCGGCGCGATCAGCAGGCTGCCGGTGCGCGGCACGATCTTGCGGTCCTGGTAGAGGAATTCCGTCTCGCCCTCGGCGAAGTCGTCGTTCAGGTAGATCGTCCACAGCACCGCGCGGTGCAGGGCCTCGCCCTGGTCAAGCCTGGGGTATTGCTCGCAGTGCCAGTAGGGGTAGCCGCCCTGGTCGGCCTGGTAGCGCTGCAGGTTGATGGCGCCAGGGCGGAAAACCTTGGCGACCAGGCCCATTAGCAGTTCGTCGTTCAGTGCCGCGACGCCGTCGGCGTCCAGCAAGGCCTGGCTGCCATCGGGCCGTTGCATCTGCAGCTTCAACGGTGCCAGCGCCAGATGGGCATAGCGGCGCAGATAGTGCTTGAAGCCCTGGATGACGGCGTCGTTGAGCTGGGCGCAGGCATCGGCCCACTCGGGGTGGCGGCTGATGGCGATGTCCCAGCTGTCCTTCATGCTGACATCGACGCCGCTGCCGATCTCGCCCCGCTGGACGCGGGTGCTGGCCTTGAAGCGCTCGACGAGCGCGCGGCAGGCGTCGGGACTGAGCGCCTGGTCGTAGAGCTCGATGAAGTCGGGGGTCGTCATGGCGCGGGATTCTCAGCCCTTCAGCAGCGGCGCTTGCAGCGACACATGGTTGAACACCGTCTCCAGCGGCAGCCGCCGCCCGGCCGCATGGTCGCGCACGCACTGCAGCACCAGCGGGCTGCGGTGCCGGTCCTCGCAGGCGGCCAGCTCGGCCTCGCTCATCCACAGCGTGCGGCGTATGCCCTCGTCCAGCGCGCGCCCGGCGATCTCCTCGCCGACCGAGCCACTGAAGGCCAGCCGCACATAGGTGACATCCTCTAATCGCGCCGGCCGCACGAATCGGGCCATGTAGACACCCAGAAATGACTCGGGCACAAAGGCGCGCATCGTTTCCTCCAGCGCCTCGCGCACGACGGCCTCGATGGCGCTTTCGCCCAGCTCCAGATGGCCTGCCGGGTTGTTCAGCATCAAACCCTCGGGCGTCTCTTCCTCAACCAGCAGATAGCGCCCGGCGCGGGCAATCACCGCGGCGACAGTGACGCTGGGACGAAACCGGTCTGTGGCAGTCATGAAACCTCCAATCGAAATCCCGCACTGGGGTGGCGCAAGCATTGTGTAAGCTGCCGCGACCCCTTGCCCCCGACAGGAGCTTCCATGCAGATCGGCGTACCGCGCGAACGCGCGGCCGGAGAGACCCGCGTGGCCGTCACGCCAGAGACGGCCAAGAAGCTGAAGGCCGCCGGCCACGTGCTGCGCATCGAAAGCGGCGCAGGCATCGCGGCCAGCGTGACCGATGCGGCCTATGAGGCGGTTGGTTGCGAGATCGTCGACCAGGCCACGGCCCTCGGCAGCGAACTGGTGCTGAAGGTGCGCGCACCCGGCGTCGACGAACTTCCGCTGATGAAACCGGGCGCGGCCCTGGTCGGCATGCTCAACCCATTCGACCGCGACGGCCTCACGGCCATGGCCGGTGCGGGCCTGACCAGCTTTGCGCTGGAAGCCGCGCCGCGCACGACGCGCGCTCAGAGCATGGACGTGCTCTCGTCCCAGGCCAACATCGCCGGCTACAAGGCCGTCATGATCGCGGCGGACCGCTACCAGCGCTTCTTCCCGATGCTGATGACGGCGGCCGGCACCGTGAAGGCGGCGCGCGTCGTCATCCTCGGCGTCGGCGTGGCGGGCCTGCAGGCCATTGCGACCGCCAAGCGCCTGGGCGCCGTCATCGAGGCCAGCGATGTGCGGCCCTCGGTGAAGGAGCAGGTCGAGTCCCTCGGCGGCAAGTTCATCGACGTGCCCTACGAGACGGCCGAAGAGAAGGAAGCGGCCGAGGGTGTGGGCGGCTATGCACGGCCCATGCCGCAGAGCTGGCTGGACCGGCAGAAGGCGGAGGTCGCCAAGCGCGTGGCAGCGGCCGACATCGTCGTTACGACGGCGTTGATCCCCGGCCGTGCGGCGCCGGTGCTGGTCACCGAGGACATGGTCAAGGCCATGAAGCCGGGGTCGGTCATCGTCGACATCGCGGCACCCGCGGGCGGCAACTGCCCGCTGACGGAAGCTGGCAAGACGGTCACCAAGTACGGCGTTGTCATCGTCGGCGAGACCAATCTGCCGGCCCTGGTGGCGGCCGATGCGTCGGCGCTGTATGCGCGCAATGTGCTGGATTTCCTGAAGCTCGTCATCACCAAGGAGGGCACCTTCAACGTGCCGCTGGATGACGACATCGTCGCGGCCTGCCGCGTCACGCAAGACGGCCAAGTCACGAGGGCATGACCATGGAAATCGTTGACCACACCATCATCAACCTGATCATCTTCGTGCTGGCCATCTACGTGGGCTACCACGTCGTCTGGACGGTGACGCCCGCGCTGCACACGCCGCTGATGGCCGTCACCAACGCCATCTCGGCCATCGTCATCGTCGGCGCCATGATGGCCGCGGCGCTGACCGAGACGCCGTTTGCCAAGGGCATGGGCGTGCTGGCCGTGGCGCTTGCCGCGGTCAACATCTTCGGCGGCTTCCTCGTCACACGGCGGATGCTGGAGATGTTCAAGAAGAAGGACAAGAAGCCCGCGGCGGCCAAGGAGGGCAAGGCATGAGCCTCAATCTCGTCACGCTGCTCTACCTGATCGCCAGCGTCTGCTTCATCCAGGCGCTCAAGGGCCTGTCGCACCCGACGACGTCCATCCGCGGCAACCTCTTCGGCATGGTCGGCATGGCCATCGCCGTGCTCACGACAGCGGCCCTCATCGTCAAGCTTGCCGGCTCTGGTCTGGGCCTGGCGTGGGTGCTGCTGGGCCTGGTCGTCGGCGGCGGCTACGGCGCCTGGCGGGCCAAGACGGTCGAGATGACCAAGATGCCCGAGCTGGTCGCCTTTTTCCACAGCATGATCGGCCTGGCGGCCGTGGCCATCGCGGTGGCGGCGGTCGCAGAGCCTGCGGCCTTCGGCATCACACCGGCGATGGATGCGGCCCTCGCCGCCATCCCGCCGGAGGATGGCGTGGCCCCGCGCACGCTGGCGCCCATCCCGGGCGGCAACCGCATCGAACTGGCCCTGGGCGCCTTCATCGGCGCCATCACCTTCACGGGCTCCGTCATCGCCTGGGGCAAGCTGTCGGGCGGATCAAAGTTCCGCCTGTTCCAGGGCGCCCCGGTCACGTTCAAGGGCCAACATGCGCTGAACGCCGTGCTGGGCCTGGCGTCGGTCTTCTTCGTGTTCGGCTTCTGGCATTCGCAGTCGCCCATCGACTTCGGTCTGATCGTGGCGCTGGGCTTCCTGCTGGGCGTGCTGCTGATCATCCCGATCGGCGGGGCGGACATGCCGGTCGTCGTGTCCATGCTGAACAGCTACTCCGGCTGGGCGGCGGCGGGCATCGGCTTCAGCCTGAACAACGCGATGCTGATCATTGCCGGTTCGCTGGTGGGCAGTTCGGGCGCGATCCTGAGCTACATCATGTGCAAGGCGATGAACCGCTCGTTCTTCAACGTGATCCTGGGCGGCTTCGGCGGCGAGGCCGGCACGGCCGCGGTGGGTGATGGCAAGGCACGCCCGGTCAAGAGCGGCAGCGCCGACGACGCGGCCTTCGTGCTCGGCAATGCTGAGAGTGTTGTCATCGTGCCGGGCTACGGCCTGGCCGTGGCGCGCGCCCAGCATGCCGTGAAGGAGCTGGCCGCCAAGCTCACCGAGAAAGGCATCACCGTCAAGTACGCCATCCACCCGGTGGCCGGCCGCATGCCGGGCCACATGAACGTGCTGCTGGCCGAGGCGGAGGTGCCATACGACCAGGTCTTCGAAATGGAAGACATCAACGGCGAGTTCGGCCAGGTCGACGTGGCCATCATCCTGGGCGCCAACGACGTCGTGAACCCCGCCGCCCATGTGAAGGGCAGCGCCATCTACGGCATGCCCATCCTCGAGGCCTACAAGGCCAAGACCATCATCGTCAACAAGCGCTCGATGGCGGCGGGCTATGCGGGCCTGGACAACGAGCTGTTCTACATGGACAAGACCATGATGGTCTTCGGCGACGCGAAGAAGGTGGTCGAGGACATGCTCAAGGCCGTCGAATAGCCCGAGCAGAAGGCGCCCCCAAAGAGCGCTATCGAATCCCCTGAGCCGTCCGCTGTCAGCTATCGGTCAGAATCGCCGCAACAAAAGAAGGAGACAAGGCATGGAGCCGATCTGGCTGAAGCAATACCCGGCCGCCGTGCCGCGCGACGTCAATGTGTCGCTCTATCCCAGCCTGGTCGACCTGCTGGACACCTCGTTCAAGAAGAATGCCGCCCAGCCCGCCTATCTGATGATGGGCAAGAGCCTGAGCTTCGCGCAGGTGGACGAGGCCTCGCGCGCGCTGGCCGCCTATCTGCAGAGCCTGGGCCTGGAGAAAGGCGACCGCGTCGCGCTGATGATGCCCAACCTGTTCCAGTACCCGGTGGCCGTGGCTGCCGTGCTACGGGCGGGTTATGTTGTCGTCAACGTCAACCCGCTGTACACGCCGCGCGAGCTGGAACACCAGCTCAAGGACTCGGGCGCCAAGGCCATCGTCATCATCGAGAACTTCGCCTCGGTGCTGCAGCAGGTCATCAAGAACGTGCCGACCAAGCACGTCATCCTGGCGGCCATGGGCGACATGCTGGGCTTTGCCAAGGGCATGATCGTCAACTACGTCGTGCGCAAGGTGAAGAAGATGGTGCCGGCCTTCGACCTGCCCGGTGCCGTGCGCTTCAACGACGCCGTCGCCAAGGGCCGCAGCCTGACCTACAAGGCGCCCAAGCTGGGCGCGGACGACATCGCCGTGCTGCAGTACACCGGCGGCACCACCGGCGTGTCCAAGGGCGCCGTGCTGCTGCACCGCAACCTGGTCGCCAACATCCTGCAAAGCGAAGCCTGGTACCAGCCGGCGCTGAAGAAAGTCCCCAAGGGCGAGCAGGTCGTCACCATCTGCGCGTTGCCGATTTATCACATCTTCGGTTTCAACACGAACATGATGCTGTCCATGCACATGGGCGGCGCCAACGTGTTGATCCCGAATCCGCGTGACTTGCCGGCCGTGTTCAAGGAGCTGTCCCAACACCGCTTCCACAGCTTCCCGGCCGTCAACACCCTCTTCATGGCCATGGCCAACCACCCCGAGTTCAGCACGGTGGACTGGAGCCGTCTCGTCATCTCGGTGGGCGGCGGCATGGCCGTGCAGCAGGCCACGGCCAAGCTGTGGCTGGAGAAGACCGGCTGCCCCATCGTCGAGGGCTATGGCCTGTCCGAAACCTCGCCGTCGGCCACCTGCAACCCGACCGACAGCACCGCCTACAGCGGCACCATCGGCCTGCCGATGCCGCTGACCGAGCTGCAGCTGCTGGACGACGACGGCAACGAAGTGCCGATGGGCCAGCCCGGCGAGATCGCCATCCGCGGCCCGCAGGTCATGGCCGGCTACTGGCAGCGCCCGGATGAAACCGCCAAGGTCATGACGGCCGACGGCTATTTCCGCACCGGCGACATCGGCACCGTCGATGAACGGGGTTATTTCAAGATCGTGGACCGCAAGAAGGACATGATCCTGGTCAGCGGCTTCAATGTGTATCCGAACGAGGTGGAGGACGTCATCACGCAGATGCCCGGCGTGCTTGAATGCGCCGCTGTCGGCGTGCCAGACGCCAAGGCCGGCGAGGCGGTGAAGGTCGTCATCGTGAAGAAAGACCCGAATGTCACCGAAGCTGACGTTCGTGCGTATTGCGAAGCCAACCTGACCGGCTACAAACGCCCGAAGATTGTTGAGTTCCGCACCGAACTGCCCAAGACGCCCGTGGGCAAGATCCTGCGCAGGGAATTGCGGGACAAGAGCTGATGCTTTCCCATGGCTTGCGAGCGGTGACGCCGATCGTGGGCGAGGCCCGATAACGTGCTCGACCTGTTGTATTCCAAAACCGATGCTGGCCGTGCCGAGATCCGCGCGCGGACTTTGCCGCTGTCGCGCACCGCGCGCAACCTGCTGCTCGTACTGGACGCGAGCAAAGCGGCCAGTGATTGGCTGCGCCTCGTCGCTGGCGCGAGCGAGGCCGACCTCGAGATGCTGAGCCAGCATGGCTTGATTGCACCCCAAGGTGCAGGCGGCCAGCCACGCGCTGCCGCCCCGACACCAGCGGCGCCGGTGGCGGCCAGCCCCGCACCCGCTGCATCTGCGGCCGCCCCTGCGCCCTCGATGCCGGCCGGCGGCTCGCCGCTGCTCGACCGCGCGGCCCTGTACACCTATCTGAGCGGTGAGGCGACCAAGCTGCTCGGCCCCTTCAAGGGCTATGCCTTCGCGCTCGAGGTCGAGCGTGCCGACAGCCTGTCTGCGCTGCAAGCCCTCGCCCTGCAGCTCGTCGAGCGCGTGCAGAAAGCCAAGGGCGAGGCCGCCGCGGCGGCCGTGCGCGACGCCCTCGGCCTGCGCTGATACTGGCGGGCTCGTCACGCCCCGCCATCCGCCTTGCCCCGCTTCTTCGTCGATACCCCGCTTGCCGTGACCGACGGCGACATCGCCCTGCCTCCCGGTGCCGCCCGCCATGTGCAGGTGCTGCGCCTGCAACCCGGTGACGCGTTGACCCTCTTCGACGGCAGCGGCCCTGAATGGCAGGCCGAAGTGACCGCCATGGGCCGCAGCGAGGTACGGGTTCGCCTCCTCACGGCCGAGCGGCCGCAGCGCGAGCTGGCCCGTGCGGTGACGCTGGCCGTCGTCATGCCGGCCAATGACCGCATGGACTTCCTGGTCGAGAAAGCCACCGAGCTCGGCGCCGCGGCCATCCAGCCGTTGATGAGCGAGCGTTCGGTGCTGCGCCTGAATGGCGAGCGGGCCGACAAGAAGCGCGCCCACTGGCAGGGCGTGGCCGTTGCGGCCGCCGAGCAGAGCGGGCGCACGGTGCCGACTCGCATCGAGCCCGTGCAGACGCTGGCCACCTGGCTCGCGGCTCTGCCGGATCGCGACGACGAATGGCGAGGCTTGCTGAGCCCGCGCGCAGCCGAGCCGGTCGCGGCCTTCCCGCAGAAGCGGGCCCTTTTCCTCAGCGGCCCCGAGGGCGGCTTCAGCGACGCCGAAGAGGACGCCGCTCGCGCCCGTGGCTTTGCGGCCGTCACGCTGGGCCCGCGCGTGTTGCGCGCGGACACCGCCCCGCTGGCGGTGCTGTCCTGGCTCGCCTTGACGTGAACAGGAAACTGGCGCTGCTGGTCCTCGCCCAGGGCCTCTTCCTCACCAACAACATCTGCTTCATGGCCATCAACGGCCTCGTGGGGCTGGCGCTGGCGCCGCGGCCATGGATGGCGACGCTGCCGATCTGCGCCTATGTGACCGGCGGCGCGTTGATGGCGCGCATGGTGGGGCGCCACCAGCTGCGCTTCGGGCGCCGACGCGGTTTCCAGATCGGCCTGCTCGTCGCCCTCGCCAGCTGCGCGATGTCGCTGTGGAGCGTGCTGCACCAGAGCTTCTGGGGCGTCGTCATTGCGACGCTGATCGCTGGCTACTACACGGCCAACGCGGCGCTCTACCGCTTTGCGGCGACCGAACTCGTCGCACCGGCCAAGCGCGAGGCCGCGATCTCCTGGGTGTTGGGCGGTGGCTGCCTGGGCGCCATCCTCGGGCCCTGGCTGGCCACTGCGAGCAAGGATCTGCTGGTGGCGCCCTTTGCCGGCGCCTACCTGCTGTTGATGGGCGTTGCGCTGGCGGGGCTGGTGCTGATCTCGCTGATCGAATTCCCCGCGCTCGTCCAGCCCGCGCCCGGTGCCGGCGGCCGCAGCAGCGCCGAGTTGCTGCGCCAGCCGGTCTTCATGGTGGCGCTGGCCGCGAGTGCGCTCGGTTACGGCGTCATGAACCTGCTGATGGCCGCCACGCCCATCGCCATGGGCCAGTGCGGCCTGCCCTTCGCTGACGCCGGCATGGTGCTGCAATGGCATGTGCTGGGCATGTTCGTGCCGAGCTTCTTCACCGGCCCCCTGATCAAGCGCGTGGGGGTGCTGCCCGTCATGTCGGTGGGCGTGCTGCTCAACCTGGGCTGCGTTGCCTTCGCGCTGTCGGGCCAGGACCGCGACCACTTCCTCGGCGCATTGCTGCTGCTCGGCATCGGCTGGAACTTCCTCTACATCGGCGGCACGACGCTGTTCACCCAGGCCTACCGCCCCGAGGAGAAGACGCGCGCGCAGGGGCTGCTGGACACCGGCGTCTACGCGACGATGACGCTGACCTCGTTCTCCTCTGGCGCCCTCGTCACGACGGGCGGCTGGCAGTGGATGAACTGGGCCAGCCTGGTGCCGATCGCGTTATGCGCCGCGGCGCTTGCCGGCCTTGCCACGCGGCGATGACTGGGTATTCCGGGCCGAGCGCTGGGCCTGCCATGGGCCAGAGGCCCATGGCCTTCCGTAGGCACAAGCAGTCCGCAGGGACTGCTTGTGTCCGACTCCAGTTCAC